>NZ_CP014870.1:5560666-5862833 GCF_001661075.1 Pseudomonas silesiensis | reverse complement strand
ACCGAACGGTGCCAGTGATGCTGCTGGTGGAGGGTGGGAGATAAAACCCTTGATATTCGATTCTGACGGGCTGCGGGCCACGTAAACCGGGCCGCTCACGAAATTCCGGTGGTTGCTTCGGCCAGGAAGCGCTCAGCAAATTCCGCTCGGCGTACACAGGATTCCGGTGCCCGAGGCCGATTGCATACCGAACGGTGCCAGTGATGCTGCTGATGGAGGGGGGAGATAAAACCCTCGATATTCGTTTCCGGTCGGCTGCAGGCCATCTAAATCGGGCCGTACACCAAATTCCGGTGGTTGCTTCGGCCAAGGGAAGCTCAGCAAATTCCGGTCGGCGTACACAAAATTGCCAGTGTCCTATGTCGAAATCGTGGTTCGTTGCACGCTGAACAGGCCAGGGATGTTCCTGATGGAGGGCGGGAGATAAACCCCCCGATATTCGTTTCCGGTCGACTCGAAACAGGCTATGAGTGGATACCGTATCGTAAAAGGCTAGGATGATTTCGCTACCTATCGTTATCTCGTCTTCTCGGGTCTGGAGCTCGTCTATCGGTTGATTAGAGATGGGAGTGCTTGTGTGATTCACAGGGCAGTAGTTGAGCACGATGCAATGCTGTCCTGCTATCGTTCCTTCGAGCCGACGGCTCGGCTCAGTACGCCAAATCAATCGCAAATGGTCATTGCACGAAACGCTTGAGCGCATGACGGCTGGCTATCGCTTGCTCACTTATCTCAACGGCTTCGATAGATATGCCACCATCGTGTCACGCGCAGAGATTTCAGATTGTTGAGGGGCAGCTATGAACGCCCGATCTCCGGCTTGCTCGCGGCCTGATCTGTTGTCTCGACAAACGAGTCCAATCAATCGATCTAACCGCTTCATGCCGCACTCCCGATTTCGTGTTCCATGCAGCATTTTCAGTGATGTGCTGGATATGTTAAATGAGTGCGCGAGTAGCAGCCAGATACTGGACAACTTTCTCGAGTCCCACTCGGCAGGTGATGAGATCGCGAGGTCGACCACACAGACCACGATTCTTGCTGCTTAGCCAACTTCTCGCATCTTGCTCGTTCCCTATGATCGCGAGCAATGACTGATACAACTCAACCAAAAGCAAGGCCCGGCTCCACGCATCTGTGCTGGGTTGAAGCAACTCATGTCCGTCCCGTAGAAGCAGCACCGTGGAAACCTGCTTGTCCAACACAGTTGATAGTGCAGTGTCATCAAGTCCCAGGCCTTCGCCAGCCCGAATAAATGCTTTCCCTAGTACAGCTTTTTCAGCGCTCGATGTGACTGATTTCATTGTCCACCATATGGTCTGTGATAACTGGTCTCTGATGACCGAATTTATCAGTCCATCTCCATCGACCAGTATGGCCGCTTCTGACCGACGACTAAGTTAATCCTTCAATATTCTGAATGGAACGTTATGACGTTCAGACCTCAGTAGGCGAGGGGGCAGGCAAGCGGAGCGCGGAGGCGTGCGGATGGAAGCCCGCAAGGGCCAAGACTAGCGCCTTGCGCGTAGGGTTGGTCTACGACAGCCGTCCCCGACCAGGGGCACGCCCAAACCATGGCCTTTCAACTAGAAGCCTTATCAAAACCATCACCCAGTCGGGCCTCGCTATGAAAGCTCATGGAGGAGGCGAATGGCATTAAAGCGAGATCAACTCTTGGGAGTCAGATGACATGCCATCCTACTGCCGCCGGCCTTGGGGTGGGTGTGTTCTCATACAACCATTACTTACCAGCCCGCGTAATGAGTAACCAGGTGACCCCAGGTTGAGAGCGCCGACCCATTTCGGCGAAGGATATCCATTGCCTCGGCGGCAGGAATTTTCGTCGGACAGGCCCCAGTCAGATACGTCTTGTCTTTACCCTGGTTGTACAAGTGCATGATCGTTAAAACCATGATCTGTTGCAGCGGCGACATTGCGCGATAATTTTTACGCATTGCCTTCAAGCATTCGGGGATAGGCTTTCATCGCCTGCCCAATCGAAGCCGCGAGGCCGCAAGTTGTAATGGCTGCCTTCACTACCGTAGGCGCGTTCGACGTGCTCAAAACAACCCTCAAGCGAGTAAGCCTCAACGATGCCCCACACTGCTTGCCCAAAAATATTTCCGCGCTCTGATGCATTGGATAACATGGGGATGGAAGCTCCGCAAACCATCGCCAGCGCCGTAAGCTCAGTACCGTCTTTACAAGGCACTTTATCCACCATATCGACCAACGCCCAGTTGGGAAATCGGCCAGCAGCGAACGTGGGGTTAACTGCCGCGTAAACAGCAAGGGCGACTGGTTGTAGTGAGTGATGAATGTAGGCTTGGCTGGCAGTGTGAACATCCGTGAATACCCATACACCTTCCGAAAGCTGGTGTACCCCAATCGCAGTAAGATAGGCTTTGGCCTGAGCAACGTAGTTGTCGTTCATGATTAGACTTCCTTTGCGTTATTTAGTGTGGCTCATCAACCGACATAGGGCCCCAGCGAGCTTGTTTATTTAATTCACGATTTAGCGTGCAACTGTTCGAGGGCGAAGGCCGGCCGCAGTTGTAGTGTTTTTATGAACTTATTATATTGGCCTGTTTTTTGTGTGATCAAACTTGTCCTGCCATATACTTTGAAATTCTTTCAGTGCAGCAGGGAAGAGACTATCTCCCTCTAGTCTGGCTTGATAAGCAAGTGCACCAATTCTATATCGAATTGAATCTACTTCAACAAAATTATAATCATCGCTCGCAGTATCAAATGCTTTTGAAAAAATCTTGTATGTTTCGTCATAGTATGGCGTTAGAGAATTCACGTTTGCATGGCCTGTGAGCTTTATTATTTCTTCGCAAATTTTAATCTGGTAAGTTGGTGACCATAAATCACGAACTGAAACTTTATTCGCTCGATATTTTTCCATCGCAAACATGATTTGGCGGGTGATGAATCTATGCCTGTACATCGAAGCGCAAATTTTGACCTCAGACAGTCCAGCAGCATGAGCTAGTCTCCGAAAGTCAGCAAGTAACGACGCAGTCCTGATCGGGATACCCTTTTCGCCGAGCATCATTGTGCCAGGATCGCAGGTTATTATTTTTGCATTTAAAAGAGTCGTTACATAATCTTTGCGTGCATCAAGATATTGGTTGAAATCAATAGAGTCTATAAGCGAAATTGGGAAGTTTCTAATCGGAGGGATTTTGCTTCTCTTCTTTTTGGTGGGTATCAGCAATTTTAACGTCTTTGAGGTGTTAGAGTTTTTTGCCAATGACATTTCAACTATTTCCGAAGGGCGGCAGCCGGTTCTATCAAGCATCCAGTTAAAAAAGACGCGGCGGCTATATAAGTACAGGCGAGTTGCTTTTAAAATTGGGCATGTTTCGTTTTTATTGAAGCGAGAATTTTCTGAGCTAAGTGATGTTTCAAGCTTTTTGAAAATCTCGTCTTCAATAAGAGAAATATAGCTTTCGGGCATCGCATGCTTATCGCCAATAGTCGCTCCAAGCTTCGGTATCGATGCGTGAGAGTTGTGGTATGTTCCAGTGTGTTTATTAAATTTTCTTTTAACCGTAATTGGTGCGCCACTACCAGTTTCACCTATCAAATTTGTCTTGTGGTTCCGAAATGACTCTTGGTACCAGGTTAGGAATTCAATGGCTCTGCTACCAATATGACCGACTTGGTTAGTGCCTCGGGAGTTTTCAGTTGATTTATCCGTTGGCTCAGAGGGGTGAGCTGGCTTGATATCTTTTTCAAGTTTGTTGATCCACTTTTTTATCAAGAGATCTGATAAGTCATCAAAAGTTAGATTTTCCGAATAACAAAATCTAAGAAGGTGTGTAAGTTGAGATGCTAGCGTGGCGCAAGAACCCCCAGTAGCATATGCCTCCTTTTCCATCAGCCACAAGTTGATGAGAGTGCAAGGTTTACCATTGGGCCAGACCATAAGTGTTAAGGTAGGCATGACTTTGAAGTTTTTCTTTTCCTTGGTTTTTGCTTTCGGAGCATGTGTGGGGGTGATGTCACTATTAGCCGGTAATACAGCGTTTTGAAGTGTGCGATAAAGGGGGATGTTCATGGCATACCGCCTTGGATAACAGAAAAGTTTTTATGGGTAGAGACAAAAGGGGAACTTATAGCATCGAATTTTTCGCTAGATTCAGCAATTTTTCTCGCAATGTTAAGTGAGGTAGATTCAGAAAGTGTGGGGTCTTTGTTTATTAGGTCGTTCAAAAAACGAAGTAGTTCTATGTACGCGATTGCGCAAATGTGCGCGTGAAGTAAGGCTGAATTCTCCTGCTCAACTGTGGTGCTATTGTCGATTTTTTTTGATATAGGGGTTGGGGATAATTGTTCATATGCATCTCCTCGTAACTTTTTCAATAACAGCCAGTGATCGGTGATGGCTGGTGCCAATGCTCTAGGGATTCCTGCGTCCTGTGCGCAAGCCTTCAATGTATTGTATGCGATTTCTTCAAATACGCCAGGTACCGCAAGTGCGCAAAAAGTTCGCATGTTTTTAAGTGCTAAAATTGCAGATTTTGATGCGGTAGCGTTTGAGTGTATTAATTGATTAAGCCAATCAAATCTTCTGCCAAGGTTTTCAATTGTTGAATTGCGCATCCGATTTTCCACCATATCTTATAGCAATAGCAGTTTCAAAGACTTCACCAGGGTAGCTTTCGAGCCGAATCATATAGCTGGTTAACTGAATATCATTGTTAGCTAGCAATGACTCAATGAACGGTAAGTACTCAGTTTGACGGCTTGCTCCAAGCTTAGAGACTTTGAAGTGTTTAAGTACAGAGTTATACAGTTTGGATATCCCGGAGTTACCGTCTGAAGGAATTCTTCCTAGTTCGTAATCTAGTAGCCTCTCATCGATCGACTGGACTTGATATTTATTAATTTCGTCATCGTAAGTTTCACCTGCCAAGTAATCATCGAGATGCTCTTTGGAAGTGTGTGCCATATGATATTGGAGGGCGTCTCGGACATTCAACTGCTCATGATAATATACAGTCATGACAAAAAATTTTCTAAGTTCATGAATCGTGGGGTACCAGCGCCGACCGTATTCGTCTAATGGCACACTTATCATGTCGCCAAAATAATTTATGCATCGGTCAATTCTTGCAGAAGTTGTTTTTCCAGTGGGTTTGCTGAAAGAGGAGATGTTTGGGAAGTAAAATAGATCCTTTCCATGGCTGGAAGAGTCATTGAAGATGGCCGATAAACGATCACCTAATCGCTGAAGTTTTTGAATAGCTAAGGTTGCGACGTAAGGAATTGGTCTGCGTACAAGAGAATTATGACCGTGGCTGCCAGATTTTTGATTTATATGAGTTAGAAACGCCCCGCTATCGCTGAATCTAGACTGTGCCTCTACCTCATTAAAACCTAAGGAATGCGTCCGGAGTTGTAGATTGCTATCTTTTTCTGAAGTTTTGCTATAGGTGTTGATAGTTAAAGCGTTTCGTTTAAGTTTACTAACCTCTTGTTCGCGCATTGGTTTCATAAGTGCGATTACAACAACGCATGCGCCTATAAAAGCCTGCATGACTGTGGTGAAGCATCTCTGGCCATCTCCAGTGTTTCTTTTTGTTTTAGCATTGAAACGGGTAATGTTTAGCGCTGAGGTGATAAGTTCGGCGGGAGTGTCATCGAATGATCTGGTATAAAATCGTGATATCAGTATCTCGAAATAGGGTTCAATATTTTTTTCGATAGCATTTGTAGGTATAGGCCCACCATTAGATTTTTTAGCGTGCTCAATCTCTTCAGCAAACATTATGGCTGCGTCGACGATTGCATCGCCGTAACGCATAATCCACTCGATTGCTTTTTCCAGATACAGCATTCCTATCGTGTAAGGGATTTTCAGCGTGTGACCACTAGGAGCCAGATTTGCGGAAAATTTATGTATCAAGGGCTTTGCCTGGATTTCAATTTTTGGAAATGATTGTGGATTGAAGGTATTGCCTAAAAGAAAGGTTTGGAAAGCATATATATGTTCTTTGAAAGACTTTATATCTACCTTGTGTCTAGATGCATCTTCCAATGTCAGTGTTTTATGTGAAAAGCATTCAGAGTTTGGGCGCGCTGCGTCCACCAGCAAAAAATCATTAGATATTCTTGGCTCAAATTGCCTTAGGAATAAACGAAACGGGATGCTTTTGAAAGCACTCCAGTGAGTCCCTAAGAAGCTGCAAAGAAATTTTCTGGAAAATGTACCAATCACAATAGACTTACCAATTCCTTGGCTTCTTGTTTTAGTGTAGTTTCCGCTTTTTTCAAGCCAGTCACATGTGTCTCTAATGAAGTTTTCTGGTAGGTTATAAATATTCTCATAGAGATATTCAGGTGCTGGGCTTCCATATATTTTCATATGAATAAAATCTATAACTCGGTCGGAAAATTTTAGTGCGCAGGCCCAACTGCCGATGCTTAAATCTTTAAAAACTATTTTTATGTTGTTCTCGGTGATTAAGCTAAAGCCATGTGTTTTTGGCTTAAATTCTTCTTCGTATAGCATGGTGAGGTGCGCAAGATTAATCATCCATTTTATTTTTTTTTGCCACAGTTTTGGTGCGATATTTACAGGGAGTAGGCCGCTCCGCAATTCAAATGCTAATTTTTGTAACGGTTCCAGGATCGCTCTATTTTCATCATCCGTCAGAAAGGTTCCGTCAGGCAGTATATATTCGAAATCGATAACCGTTGTTTTCTCATTTGTGCCTGATGCGGTCACCCACTTGTTACTACCGATACCACCTTCGAGTAGCCACGATGAGCGATAAACGATGCTTTTTTGCTCAAGGATTTTTCTAGATCTCTCTATTAATAATGCTACGTGTTTCTCGGTGTTCAAAACACGTTTGGCGTTTCTCGTGGCCATTCAGATTTCCCGTAGACTGTAAATGTTTGCAACTTTAATGTTGCTAACCCGTTGCTCCGCAATCTTTAGCGCCTTTTTATGCGTTAAGGAAAACTCCAAAAGAGATTTCCCCTTTATCGATGATTGAATGGCGCTCTCTACTTCGCCTACATACTTATTTTCAGCTGCGTCAGAAATCAATTCCGCAAGGCAAATGAGAGACTGGGGTGTCAAACCAGTTGCCTCGTCAGTTAAGTTGCGTTGGTTGTTATCAAGATTTTTACTAGAGTGTTCTGCATAGGCGTATAAATTTCCTAAGCTTTCAGGGCATAGATTGATTCGTAGATTACGTTCTATTAGAGGTGTGAACATAATTTCTGAATGAGGAACGCAACCAGATAGTTTTCTGTGCATGTCTGCAGTCATAGCATCTTGGCCAGTAGCTTCGGTTAACATTTTTGCAATGAATTTTAGAAGATCTTTTTCGCTCTCAAAATCACTTATCTCTAAGAGCCATGGTTTATTGGCGCTTGAAACTATAACAATTTTTTGTTGGAATATTCGTACGCTTTTAATTCCGTGTCGTACAAACAACCAATCGGGTATGTAGCTGCCTAGCACTGTTTGTGCCGAATTTCCCAATACTTTCGCTACCGCGTTGATGCTTCCTGTGTTTAAAAATTCAATAATTCCTTGAGTTACGCGTATGCTTGAAAGGTTGAAGGTGTCTTTGTTTAAGTTTACGTTTACAAGATCATTTTTTATCGTGTCATATAGATTTAAGCCTATGTCGCCAGTGATTATCTTGTCGATATTTCCGGGGCTCATGGCTCCATATCTCGTAACAGTTATAAATAAGTATCGGTAGGCACTCGAGTTTGGGCTGTTCTTTATTTTTTCACGGCCTTTTTTAGTAGATTCAACGAGCTGTTTGAAAATTATTGCGCTTTGCCCGTTAAGGATTGATATTTTTCTAGATCTGGCCCGAGGTTTATCAACTCCAAATATCAACTGCTTCTCGTCGGAAGTTAAGTGTAGGTATGGCTTATTTCCCACCGTAAGTAAATTTGCCGACTGCAGTCCCATAGATGGGAAGCAGGGGTTGTCCTTTATGATTATGCATGCAGCGGCGGCACAGTCTCGAGCTGATAACATGCCTAAGGCTCGGCATATTTTTTCATTTGATGAGGTCTCATGAAAGCAGTAGTTGCCGAGTATTTCGTTCAAGCCATTTATTATGTCCTTTTTTTTGGCAGTGGTCGTCATTGCTTTCAATAGAGGTATTTTACTCATCGATTCGAATGATATGGCATTGAGTAATTTTGTTTTTGTAAAGTAATAATCAACAACTGCGAGAAACCAAGCTGTACGCTCTCTTAAAGGAAGTTTTGATATTTCCTTTGCTTCCTGTGCTGGGTTAGCAGAGTTTATGATAAGCGATATTTTGCAAGTTGGAATGTTCTTGATAAGTTCGCGCCCTATATCGTGGGCGCTAATAACATTGTTCCAGTACTTCTGGCAGGCGTTGTAAACGGTGTCGTTTATTAAATTAAGCTCGCGTAAGATGTCGCCTAGAAACTCTTCGTCGGTTTTATTTAGCTCGGTGCTAATGAAGCATTTTTTTGGCCATTCAGATAACGAGCAAGCTGGGGTGGGTGAGATTAAACTACCTGCACCAAGAGGCGGCGTATTTTCTTCTCCCGCTTTAATGACTTCCGATTTTCCACTGGCAATTGGTATTATGATGTTGTGACAAATCACTTTATCAATTATCAGTTGCTCATAAAATCTTGTTGATCTCTTCCAGTCTTCTTTCCAAGTTTCAAAGGAGATGTCAACGTTTATTCTTTTTGCTGAAAAGGCAAAATGATCAACGATGAATACTTGCCACTCCTCTGAGAGCTTGGCCGGCAAGTCTTGTTTTGTTTCTTCAGAAAACAGCATCACCTGCTTCAATGGTTTTAGATTTCCACTGAATGTGTCAAGTGCTGCTGTATGGCACATATTTATGATCGAACTGCAAAGCAAGTGAATATTAGACTCGCTCATGTACTTCGAGACTAATACGCTCGAATCTCTACGCCCTTTGCCTGATCGTGGTGCCGGATGAGTGAATTTTATCTGGCTGTTGTAATTGTAGGTGTAAGTAGTCATGAGTTTTTGAGGGCTCGAAATGATTCGAGCTAACAAAGTTAGCTGCTTTAGATTTTGATTTTTGGTTGCTGGTTAATCTACTGTCCTGATTGGGTGTTGTCAAATTTTTGAATGAATGTTAGACGCTAGGGGTGAAGTTTTAACTATATGTCAGACGCTAGGGGTGTAGTTTCAGCTACATGGATCGCAGTTGGTTAAATGTGAACTTTAGCTCCTCTGATGTGGGTGTTGCCTGTGGGATCTTTCTGTACTCATACTTTGAATTTGACACCGATTACTGTGTATACAAAACGGTGATGCTCGACATCAATGGCATCCTCGGCCTGGCCGCGTTGATGGGCGGGATCAAGCATGGCGAACAGTCCTACAACGATGATTCGGCCCGCAGCTACAGCGTGATGATCCTCACCGCCATGGGCGTGTCCATGGTGGTGCCGGAGTTCATTCCCGAGGCGAACTGGAAACTCTATTCGGCCTTCACTATCGGCGCGATGGTCGTGCTCTACACCCTGTTCCTGCGCATGCAGGTCGGGCCGCACAGCTATTTCTTCAGCTACAGCTACCCGGAAAAACGTCGCAAGAAGGAACCGACCGCAGAACCGGAGCCGATCAATCTGGCATTGAGCATCGGGACCTTGGTGTTCGGCGTGGTGGTGATCGGTGCCCTGGCCGAAGTGATGTCCAAGACCCTCGACCTGGGTCTGGAAGGTTCGGGTGCACCGCCGGTGATGACGGCGATCCTGGTGGCGGCGATTTCCGCTGCCCCGGAAATTCTGACGGCGTTGCGCGCCGCGCTGGCCAACCGCATGCAGTCGGTGGTCAACATCGCCATGGGCGCGTCGCTGTCGACGGTGATCCTGACGGTGCCGGTAATGGAAGCGATGGCGCTCTACACCGGCCAGCCATTCCAGATGGCGATGACTCCGGTGCAGACCGTGATGATCTTCCTCACGCTGATCGTCAGCGCAATCAACCTCAACGATGGCGAAACCAATGCCATCGAAGGGATGACCCACTTCGTGTTGTTTGCGACCTTCATCATGTTGTCGCTGCTCGGTCTCTAAGAACACACAAAACCTTGTGGGAGCGGCGGTGCGACGATTCGACTTGCCCGCGATGAGGCCCTTACATTCGATATATCTGTTGGCTGACAGACCGCCATCGCGGGCAAGTCGAATCGTCGCACCGCCGCTCCCACAGTTTTTTTGGTGTTGTGTCAGACGCCCGCAATCAACTGCCGGGCCGCCTGACTGTGATCGGCGATTAAACCTTTCAGATCCAACCCTTCAACCTGCCCATCAATCACCCGCCACTTGCCACCCACCATCACCCGATCCGCCCGATCCGCGCCGCACAGCAACAACGCCGAGACCGGATCATGACTGCCGGAGAAGCGCAGTTCATCGAGCTTGAACAGCGCCAGATCCGCCTGCTTGCCCACCGCCAGTTCACCGATGTCCGTGCGCCCGAGCAATTGCGCCGAGCCCTTGGTGGCCCATCCCAACACCAACTGCGGGGTGATCTTTTCCGCGCCGTAACGCAACCGCTGGATGTACAGCGCCTGACGGGTTTCGAGCATCATGTTCGAGGCATCGTTGGAGGCCGAGCCGTCCACGCCCAGGCCAAGCAAGGCGCCGGCAGCGGTCAGGTCCAGTGTTGGGCAGATGCCGGAGGCCAGGCGCATGTTCGAACTCGGGCAATGGCAAATCCCGGTGCCCGCCGCGCCGAGACGGGCGATTTCATCCGGGTTGAAATGGATACCGTGGGCCAGCCAGGTGCGCGGGCCGAGCCAGCCGACGCTGTCCAGGTAATCCACGGTGCGCAGGCCGAAACGCTGCAGGCAGAAGTCTTCTTCGTCGAGGGTTTCCGCCAGGTGAGTGTGCAGGCGCACGTCGAGTTTATTGGCCAGCTCGGCACTGGCCGACATGATTTGCGGCGTCACCGAAAACGGCGAGCAGGGCGCCAGCGCGATCTGGATCTGTGCGCCATTGCCACGCTCGTGGTACTCGGCGATCAGGCGTTGGCTGTCGGCCAGGATCACTTCGCCTTCCTGCACAGTCTGCTGCGGTGGCAGGCCGCCGTCCTTTTCGCCGAGGCTCATGGAGCCGCGAGTGAGCATGGCGCGCATGCCCAGTTCGCGAACGCTCTCGACTTGCACGTCGATCGCATTTTCCAGGCCTTGCGGAAACAGGTAATGGTGATCGGCAGCGGTGGTGCAGCCGGACAGCAGCAGCTCGGCCAGCGCGACTTTGGTGGCGAGGGCGAGTTTTTCAGGGGTGAGGCGTGCCCAGACCGGATACAGGGTTTTCAGCCACGGGAACAACGGCTGGTTGACCACCGGCGCCCAGGCGCGGGTCAAGGTTTGATAGAAGTGATGATGGGTGTTGATCAGCCCCGGCAGGATCACATGCTCGCGGGCGTCGAACACTTGTCCACAGGGGGTGGAAGGTTGCTGGCCAGCAGCGAGCACTTCGACGATCAGACCGTCTTGCAGCACCAGGCCGCCACGGGCATCGAGGTCATTGGCGGTGAAGGTCGCGAGGGGGGTTTTTAACCAGGTACGGGTCGCAGGCATAGTGGCCGGCTCCTCTGAAAATTGGGTTCAGGGTTGCCAGCTCAGTGATGCCCTGTCTGCTGATCCAGGGTCGCCGCGGGGACGAGGTGCGCAGTTTCGAACAAAACGGCGCTGCGGGCAAGCCCACACCGACCAGACGACGCAAACCCCCTGTAGGAGCTAGCTTGCTTGCGATGGTGTGTCAGTTGACAGCAATGCAGTTGACCCACCATCGCGAGCAAGCTAGCTCCTACATGTCGACCGCGGTGGTTACCAGGGAATCGTTTCACCCCTGTAATTCACAAAATGATGCCCGCCCTTGCCGGTGTACGCGTTGACCTGGTCAATCAGACCGCGCGTGCTGGTTTCCACATCGATATCCGCACCTTCACCGCCCATATCGGTTTTCACCCAACCCGGATGCAGCGACAACACCGTGAGTGTCTGCTCGCCCAACTGCGTCACGAAGCTGTTGGTCATGGAGTTCAGCGCCGCCTTGCTGGCCTTGTACAGCGCCAGTTCCGGCGCATCGGGCATGGTCACGCTGCCCAGCACCGAACTCATGAATGCCAGCACGCCGGTCTCTGGACGGATCTGCCCGGCGAAGCGCTGGGCCAGATTGATCGGGGCCACGGCGTTGGTGAAGAACAATTGACCGACTTCGGCCAGCGTCGCGCCACCCGGTGTTTGAACCTCCGGCCCCTTGACCCCGGCATTGACGAACAACAGGTCGAACACTTCGCCCTTGAGTCGTTGGTTCAGGGCGATCACCGCCTGCTGATCGTCCATGTCGAGTTTTTCGATCCGCACCGCGCCCAACGCCTGCAAGGCTTCGGCGTTCTGGGGGTTGCGTACGGTGGCGGTGACTTGCCAGCCATCCGCCAGCAGGGTTTTCACCAGGCCGAGGCCCAAGCCCCGGGAGGCACCGATGATGAGGGCGGTTTTTGCCGTAGACATGAGTGGTTCCTTGATAAATGAAGATCACGGATTCAAAGGACAATGCTGCCCGATGCGTTGCTGCAACTCCTGGCGCAACGCGTCGAGTTAAAACCGAAACGTCGTGCACAGCAAGGTGCTGTGAGAGGCACCTTGCACTATGTCGATCCCTGGCCAGGCACTACATGAGGGCAAAACCCTTGCTCAGGCTCCGGCTTTGTCCAGGCACTCTGGTCAAAAAACGAGCAGCCGCAACCAGCCCATGCCGGATGTGGTGCGGCGACAGTAATAAACTGGTTATCCACAGATTGCTCCACAGTATTTGTGCGCAAGCTCCAGGCTCGGGCATAAGCATGCGGCGGCTTTTTACTAAAGGTGATAAACAGGGCTAACTGATTGTTTTTATGAGAATTTTGTTTTTTTGATGGCGCATTGTACGAAAAGTGCACAAAGGCCGCAAAGCCGCATGACAGAAGGGTTACAGCCGGATGTGCTCAGGTTATCCACAGGCGGGTGCACAGCAGATGTGGGCAAGTACATCGCTGTGACGGGCGGGCAGTGAACGTTGTTGGTGCGATTAGTGCTGCAACAGAATGCGCCCGCGGCTCAGGTCAGCCAGTTGCGATTGCAGGGTGCCGATCCGGGCCTCACCAACGGCCAGTTGCAACTCGACCCCGTTGGCCGTGAAGTGCTCCTCCACGATCAAACCGCCTGCTTCGGCTACCCGAAGCTTTACCAATGCCAACTCGGCAAATGCACAAGCACAACTCAGCGCAACGCGGCTGATCAACTCCACTTTAGGCGCCGCCTGCAGGCACTTGTTGGCGCCACCGCCGTACGCCCGGGCGAGACCGCCAGTACCCAGTTGAATACCGCCGTACCAACGGATCACCAGCACCGCGACCTGATCGCAATCCTGGGCTTCGATCGCCGCCAGAATCGGCCGCCCGGCGGTGCCGCCAGGTTCGCCATCGTCGGTGCTGCGGTATTGATCGCCCAGCTTCCACGCCCAACAGTTGTGCGTCGCATTCAAATCGCTGTGCTGCTCGATGAATGCCTGGGCGTCAGCCGGGCTGCTGATCGGCGCGGCAAGGGTGATGAAGCGGCTTTTGCGAATCTCTTCGCGGTATTCGCAAAAACCGCTGAGTGTGAAAGGCATTGGGGACTCAAATGGCAGGTGTGAGGCCGCAGCCTTTGAGGATGATGCGGATCAGGTTGTTGCCGGCATCGTCCATGTCTTGTTTGGTCAGTTTGGTGCGCCCGGTGACACGGCAGATCTGGGTGGCGAAGTCTGCGTAATGCTGGGTGCTACCCCACAACAGAAAGATCAGGTGCACCGGGTCGACCGGGTCCATTTTACCGGCGTCGATCCACGCCTGGAATACGCCCGCCCGACCCTGGAACCAGGCACGGTAATCCTGGTTGAAATATTCGGTCAGGCATTCGCCACCGCTGATGACTTCCATGGCGAAGATCCGCGACGCTTGAGGTTGCCGACGGGAGAACTCCATCTTGGCGCGGATATACCGCGTCAGCGCGTCAGCCGGATCGTCCTCGGCCGTCAGGGTGTTGAAGGTGCTGTCCCACAGTTCGATGATGTTGCTCAGCACCGCCACGTACAGACCGAGTTTGTTGGTGAAGTAGTAATGCAGGTTCGCTTTGGGCAGCCCGGCATTCAGGGCGATGGTATTCATGCTCGTGCCTTTGAACCCGTGACGGGCAAACTCGTCTTCGGCAGCTTTGATGATGGTCTCTTCATTCTTCTGGCGAATGCGGCTGGCGGGTTTGCCGCCGTGGGCTGGGACTTCAAAGGTCATAGGCACTTCCGAACAGGTGGGTGGGTGCAGGGTATGCGTTGATAGCGCACCCACAGGCTCCAGACAAGTCCCGGGTGCGATAAATGCCCGGGACGCTTTAACGCGTCGCCGCCAGGCTCTCCAGAAAACTCTCCAGCACCAGATGCGGGCGGCGACCCTTGCGGGTGACCGACGCCAGGCTCAGGTCGTAGAACCGCGCTGTCGGTTTCAGCGCACGCAAGCGACCTTGTTGTACCCATAGGCTGGCGTAGTGGTCCGGCAAATATCCGATGTAACGTCCGGTCAGGATCAGGAAGGCCATGCCTTCGCGGTCGGACGCGCTGGCAGTGCAGTTGAGCGCCTGGTAATGGGCCTGGATCTCGGCCGGCAGACGGAAGGTCGGCGCGATGGCGTCCTGACTATTGAGACGCTCGTCGTCCAGTTGTTTGTCGTCGACATAAAACAACGGATGACCGACCGCGCAATACAGCAGCGAACGTTCGCTGTAGAGCGGTTGATATTCCAGACCCGACAGCGCGCTGGCCTGAGGCACGACGCCGACATGCAAGCGACCGTCGAGTACGCCTTGTTCGACTTCGTTGGGCGCAATCATGCGGATCTGAATCTGCACATCGGGGCCCCGTTCCTTCAGTTGCGCCAAGGCGTGGGTGATGCGCATGTGGGGGAGGGTGACCAGATTGTCGGTCAGGCCGATAGTCAGCTCGCCGCGCAAGTGTTGGTGCAGGCCGTTGACTTCGGTGCGGAAACTTTCCAGGGCACTTAACAGTTGCAACGCCGACTGGTAAACCTCGCGACCTTCTTCGGTCAGGGAAAACCCGGCACGCCCGCGTTGGCACAGACGCAGGCCGAGGCGCTGCTCCAGGTCGCTCATCTGCTGGCTGATCGCCGAGCGGCCGATCCCCAGTACCGATTCCGCCGCGGAAAAACCGCCGCATTCCACCACGCTGCGAAAAATCCGCAGCAGGCGGATATCAAAGTCGCTGACTTGTGCCAGCGGGTCGGGACGACGACTGCTCATGCGCTAATGACTCAAAGTTTAGTGGAGGGCTGACTGAACGTTACAAAAGTTGGATTTCACAGACTTTATCCCCGTGGCAATTTAGCTGCAAGAACGCTTTTGATCTCTATGCCGCTTATTGCCCTGCGAGGTTTTGCTGATGAACTTGCCCGAAAACGCCCCGTCTTCCCTGGCCAGCCAGCTCAAGCTGGATGCCCACTGGATGCCTTACACCGCCAACCGTAACTTCCAGCGCGACCCGCGACTGATCGTCGGTGCCGAGGGTAGTTGGCTGATCGATGACAAAGGCCGCCGGGTCTACGATTCGCTGTCCGGTCTGTGGACCTGCGGCGCAGGGCACACTCGCAAGGAAATCCAGGAAGCGGTCGCCAAGCAGCTGGGCACCCTCGACTACTCGCCAGGCTTCCAGTACGGGCACCCGCTGTCGTTTCAGCTGGCCGAGAAAATCACCGACCTGACGCCGGGCAACCTGAATCACGTGTTCTTCACCGACTCGGGTTCCGAGTGCGCTGACACCGCGGTGAAGATGGTCCGTGCTTACTGGCGCCTGAAAGGTCAGTCGACCAAGACCAAAATGATCGGTCGTGCCCGTGGTTACCACGGTGTGAACATCGCCGGCACCAGCCTCGGCGGCGTGAACGGCAACCGCAAAATGTTCGGTCAGGCGATGATGGACGTCGATCACCTGCCGCACACCCTGCTGGCGAGCAATGCCTATTCCCGTGGCATGCCGAAAGAGGGCGGTATCGCCCTGGCCGATGAACTGCTCAAGTTGATCGAGTTGCATGACGCTTCGAACATCGCTGCAGTGTTCGTCGAGCCAATGGCCGGTTCCGCTGGCGTACTGGTTCCCCCGCAGGGCTACCTCAAGCGTCTGCGCGAGATCTGCGATCAACACAACATCCTGTTGGTGTTCGACGAAGTGATCACCGGTTTCGGTCGGACCGGTTCGATGTTCGGCGCTGACAGCTTCGGCGTGACCCCGGACCTGATGTGCATCGCCAAGCAAGTCACCAACGGCGCGATCCCGATGGGCGCGGTGATTGCCAGCTCCGAAATCTACCAGACCTTCATGAACCAGGCGACGCCGGAGTACGCGGTGGAATTCCCGCACGGCTATACCTATTCCGCGCACCCGGTGGCTTGCGCCGCAGGCCTGGCGGCACTCGACCTGCTGCAAAAGGAAAACCTGGTGCAGAGCGTGGCCGAAGTCGCACCGCATTTCGAAAATGCGCTGCACGGCCTCAAGGGTTCGAAGAACATTATCGACATTCGTAACTATGGCCTGGCTGGTGCGATCCAGATCGCACCGCGTGACGGCGACGCCATCGTGCGTCCCTTCGAAGCGGGCATGGCGCTGTGGAAAGCCGGGTTCTACGTGCGCTTCGGCGGCGACACCCTGCAGTTCGGCCCAACCTTCAACAGCAAGCCGCAAGACCTTGATCGTCTGTTCGACGCGGTCGGCGAAGTGCTGAACAAAATCGACTGATTTGAAAAAAACTTGTAGGAGCGAGCTGGCTCGCGATGGATATGAGGGCACCGCGTTCATCCAGGCAGCCCCATTATCGTTGACGTCCTTCGTCGGAACGCCGCCCGGAGCAAGCTCGCTCCTACAAATAGCCTCTATATATAGGCGTCCTTCAATGGGCGCCTGTGGACAACTTTTCTGGAGCCCCGCATGAGCCTTATTCCGCATTTGATCAACGGCGAACTGGTCACCGAAGATGGTCGCACCGCCGACGTGTTCAACCCGTCCACCGGCCAGGCCATTCACAAGCTGCCGTTGGCCAGCCGTGAAACCATTCAGAAAGCCATCGACTCGGCCAAGGCCGCGTTCCCGACCTGGCGTAATACCCCGCCGGCCAAACGTGCGCAGGTGATGTTCCGTTTCAAGCAACTGCTGGAACAGAACGAAGCGCGTATCGCACAACTGATCAGTGAAGAGCATGGCAAGACCCTGGAAGATGCTGCCGGTGAACTGAAGCGCGGTATCGAGAACGTCGAGTTCGCTTGCGCGGCGCCGGAAATCCTCAAGGGTGAATACAGCCGCAACGTCGGCCCGAACATCGATGCCTGGTCGGACTTCCAGCCGTTGGGCGTGGTGGCCGGTATTACGCCGTTCAACTTCCCGGCCATGGTGCCGCTGTGGATGTATCCGCTGGCAATCGTCTGCGGCAACTGCTTCATTCTCAAACCGTCCGAGCGTGATCCAAGCTCGACGCTGCTGATCGCCCAGCTGTTGCTGGAAGCCGGTTTGCCTAAAGGCGTGCTGAGCGTAGTGCACGGCGACAAGGCGGCGGTGGATGCGCTGATCGAAGCGCCGGAAGTCAAAGCGCTGAGCTTCGTGGGCTCGACACCGATTGCCGAATACATCTACGCCGAAGGCACCAAGCGCGGCAAACGCGTGCAGGCGCTGGGCGGGGCGAAGAACCACGCGGTGTTGATGCCGGATGCGGATCTGGATAACGCCGTCAGCGCACTGATGGGCGCGGCTTACGGTTCCTGCGGTGAGCGTTGCATGGCGATCTCGGTGGCGGTGTGCGTCGGTGACCAGGTGGCGGATGCGTTGGTGGCCAAACTGACGCCGCAGATCAAGGCGCTGAAGATCGGTGCCGGTACGTCCTGTGGTCTGGACATGGGCCCTCTGGTTTCCGGCCAGGCCCGTGACAAAGTCAGTGGCTATATAGAAGACGGCGTTTCGGCCGGTGCATCGCTGGTCGTCGACGGTCGTGGCCTGAGCGTGGCCGGTCACGAGGAAGGCTTCTTCCTGGGTGGCTGCCTGTTCGACAATGTCACGCCAGAAATGCGCATCTATAAAGAAGAGATCTTTGGTCCGGTGCTGTGCGTGGTTCGTGTCAACAGCCTGGAAGAGGCCATGCAACTGATCAACGATCACGAGTATGGCAACGGCACCTGCATCTTTACCCGTGACGGGGAAGCGGCGCGGCTGTTCTGCGATGAGATCGAAGTCGGTATGGTCGGGGTCAACGTACCCTTGCCGGTGCCGGTGGCGTATCACAGCTTTGGTGGCTGGAAGCGCTCGCTGTTCGGCGACTTGCATGCGTATGGTCCGGATGGCGTGCGTTTCTACACCCGTCGCAAGGCCATTACCCAGCGCTGGCCGCAACGGGCGAGCCATGAGGCGTCGCAATTCGCATTCCCTAGCTTGTAAGTAGAAGGGAATAAGGCCGGCACCCTCTATTGAAGGGGGGCCGGCCTTCGTGTTTCCGGGGTTTTTTTCCTTATATGACAGAATTGTTAAATTAGGTGTTGACGGCAGATTCTGGAAGTCTATAATTCGCCCCACTTCCGGCGCAGTCGAAACGGAAAACTCCTTGGTAAACAAAGAGTTACGCAGTTTTCGACAACGAGTTGCTTCAGATCATCGAAGCCCAGAAGGAGTTGAAAGAGCGGTGTTGTTTGGCTCTTTTAACGGTTCGATCTTCTCGGTCGAAAGCGGAGAAAAAGAGGTGTTGACAGCAGCGACTAACGCTGTAGAATTCGCCTCCCGCTAACGAGAGATCGGAAGCGCCAAGTGGTTGAAGTTACAAAGGAAACTTTGAAAACTTCTGAAAATAACCGCTTGACAGCAGCAGAGGAAAGCGTAGAATGCGCGCCTCGGTTGAGACGAAAGATCTTAACCAACCGCTCTTTAACAACTGAATCAAGCAATTCGTGTGGGTGCTTGTGGAGTCAGACTGATAGTCAACAAGATTATCAGCATCACAAGTTACTCCGCGAGAAATCAAAGATGTAACCAACGATTGCTGAGCCAAGTTTAGGGTTTCTTAAAAACCCAAAGATGTTTGAACTGAAGAGTTTGATCATGGCTCAGATTGAACGCTGGCGGCAGGCCTAACACATGCAAGTCGAGCGGCAGCACGGGTACTTGTACCTGGTGGCGAGCGGCGGACGGGTGAGTAATGCCTAGGAATCTGCCTGGTAGTGGGGGATAACGCTCGGAAACGGACGCTAATACCGCATACGTCCTACGGGAGAAAGCAGGGGACCTTCGGGCCTTGCGCTATCAGATGAGCCTAGGTCGGATTAGCTAGTTGGTGAGGTAATGGCTCACCAAGGCGACGATCCGTAACTGGTCTGAGAGGATGATCAGTCACACTGGAACTGAGACACGGTCCAGACTCCTACGGGAGGCAGCAGTGGGGAATATTGGACAATGGGCGAAAGCCTGATCCAGCCATGCCGCGTGTGTGAAGAAGGTCTTCGGATTGTAAAGCACTTTAAGTTGGGAGGAAGGGCAGTTACCTAATACGTATCTGTTTTGACGTTACCGACAGAATAAGCACCGGCTAACTCTGTGCCAGCAGCCGCGGTAATACAGAGGGTGCAAGCGTTAATCGGAATTACTGGGCGTAAAGCGCGCGTAGGTGGTTTGTTAAGTTGGATGTGAAATCCCCGGGCTCAACCTGGGAACTGCATTCAAAACTGACAAGCTAGAGTATGGTAGAGGGTGGTGGAATTTCCTGTGTAGCGGTGAAATGCGTAGATATAGGAAGGAACACCAGTGGCGAAGGCGACCACCTGGACTGATACTGACACTGAGGTGCGAAAGCGTGGGGAGCAAACAGGATTAGATACCCTGGTAGTCCACGCCGTAAACGATGTCAACTAGCCGTTGGGAGCCTTGAGCTCTTAGTGGCGCAGCTAACGCATTAAGTTGACCGCCTGGGGAGTACGGCCGCAAGGTTAAAACTCAAATGAATTGACGGGGGCCCGCACAAGCGGTGGAGCATGTGGTTTAATTCGAAGCAACGCGAAGAACCTTACCAGGCCTTGACATCCAATGAACTTTCCAGAGATGGATTGGTGCCTTCGGGAACATTGAGACAGGTGCTGCATGGCTGTCGTCAGCTCGTGTCGTGAGATGTTGGGTTAAGTCCCGTAACGAGCGCAACCCTTGTCCTTAGTTACCAGCACGTAATGGTGGGCACTCTAAGGAGACTGCCGGTGACAAACCGGAGGAAGGTGGGGATGACGTCAAGTCATCATGGCCCTTACGGCCTGGGCTACACACGTGCTACAATGGTCGGTACAGAGGGTTGCCAAGCCGCGAGGTGGAGCTAATCCCAGAAAACCGATCGTAGTCCGGATCGCAGTCTGCAACTCGACTGCGTGAAGTCGGAATCGCTAGTAATCGCGAATCAGAATGTCGCGGTGAATACGTTCCCGGGCCTTGTACACACCGCCCGTCACACCATGGGAGTGGGTTGCACCAGAAGTAGCTAGTCTAACCTTCGGGAGGACGGTTACCACGGTGTGATTCATGACTGGGGTGAAGTCGTAACAAGGTAGCCGTAGGGGAACCTGCGGCTGGATCACCTCCTTAATCGACGACATCAGCTGCTCCATAAGTTCCCACACGAATTGCTTGATTCATTGAAAAGACGATAAAAGCAGCCCGAAATTGGGTTGTAGCTTGGTTGGTTAGAGCGCACCCCATGCTTTGTGGTAAAGAGCAGGGTGAGGTCGGCCGGAACAGCTCGAAATTGGGTCTGTAGCTCAGTTGGTTAGAGCGCACCCCTGATAAGGGTGAGGTCGGCAGTTCGAATCTGCCCAGACCCACCATTTTGCTTGTGTGGGAAACGCCTGTAGATAAATACGGGGCCATAGCTCAGCTGGAGAGCGCCTGCCTTGCACGCAGGAGGTCAACGGTTCGATCCCGTTTGGCTCCACCACTACTGCTTCTGTTTGTTGAAAGCTTAGAAATGAGCATTTCCTTCGTATGAAGGCTAAATGTTGATTTCTAGTCTTTGATTAATCGTTCTTTAAAAATTTGGGTATGTGATAGAAAGATAGACTGAACAACACTTTCACTGGTGTTGGATCAAGCTAAGGTAAAATTTGTGAGTAGCTCTTAATTGAGCAATGCATGCGAATTTTCGGCGAATGTCGTCTTCACAGTATAACCAGATTGCTTGGGGTTATATGGTCAAGTGAAGAAGCGCATACGGTGGATGCCTTGGCAGTCAGAGGCGATGAAAGACGTGGTAGCCTGCGAAAAGCTTCGGGGAGTCGGCAAACAGACTTTGATCCGGAGATGTCTGAATGGGGGAACCCACCTAACATAAGTTAGGTATCTTAAGCTGAATACATAGGCTTAAGAAGCGAACCAGGGGAACTGAAACATCTAAGTACCCTGAGGAAAAGAAATCAACCGAGATTCCCTTAGTAGTGGCGAGCGAACGGGGACTAGCCCTTAAGTGGCTTTGAGATTAGCGGAACGCTCTGGAAAGTGCGGCCATAGTGGGTGATAGCCCTGTACGCGAAAATCTCTTAGTCATGAAATCGAGTAGGACGGAGCACGAGAAACTTTGTCTGAATATGGGGGGACCATCCTCCAAGGCTAAATACTACTGACTGACCGATAGTGAACTAGTACCGTGAGGGAAAGGCGAAAAGAACCCCGGAGAGGGGAGTGAAATAGATCCTGAAACCGTATGCGTACAAGCAGTGGGAGCCTACTTTGTTAGGTGACTGCGTACCTTTTGTATAATGGGTCAGCGACTTATTTTCAGTGGCGAGCTTAACCGAATAGGGGAGGCGTAGCGAAAGCGAGTCTTAATAGGGCGTCTAGTCGCTGGGAATAGACCCGAAACCGGGCGATCTATCCATGGGCAGGTTGAAGGTTGGGTAACACTAACTGGAGGACCGAACCGACTACCGTTGAAAAGTTAGCGGATGACCTGTGGATCGGAGTGAAAGGCTAATCAAGCTCGGAGATAGCTGGTTCTCCTCGAAAGCTATTTAGGTAGCGCCTCATGTATCACTGTAGGGGGTAGAGCACTGTTTCGGCTAGGGGGTCATCCCGACTTACCAAACCGATGCAAACTCCGAATACCTACAAGTGCCGAGCATGGGAGACACACGGCGGGTGCTAACGTCCGTCGTGAAAAGGGAAACAACCCAGACCGTCAGCTAAGGTCCCAAAGTTATGGTTAAGTGGGAAACGATGTGGGAAGGCTTAGACAGCTAGGAGGTTGGCTTAGAAGCAGCCACCCTTTAAAGAAAGCGTAATAGCTCACTAGTCGAGTCGGCCTGCGCGGAAGATGTAACGGGGCTCAAACCATACACCGAAGCTACGGGTATCACTTAGGTGATGCGGTAGAGGAGCGTTCTGTAAGCCTGTGAAGGTGAGTTGAGAAGCTTGCTGGAGGTATCAGAAGTGCGAATGCTGACATGAGTAACGACAATGGGTGTGAAAAACACCCACGCCGAAAGACCAAGGTTTCCTGCGCAACGTTAATCGACGCAGGGTTAGTCGGTCCCTAAGGCGAGGCTGAAAAGCGTAGTCGATGGAAAACAGGTTAATATTCCTGTACTTCTGGTTATTGCGATGGAGGGACGGAGAAGGCTAGGCCAGCTTGGCGTTGGTTGTCCAAGTTTAAGGTGGTAGGCTGGAATCTTAGGTAAATCCGGGATTCTAAGGCCGAGAGCTGATGACGAGTGTTCTTTTAGAACACGAAGTGGTTGATGCCATGCTTCCAAGAAAAGCTTCTAAGCTTCAGGTAACCAGGAACCGTACCCCAAACCGACACAGGTGGTTGGGTAGAGAATACCAAGGCGCTTGAGAGAACTCGGGTGAAGGAACTAGGCAAAATGGCACCGTAACTTCGGGAGAAGGTGCGCCGGTGAGGGTGAAGCATTTACTGCGTAAGCCCATGCCGGTCGAAGATACCAGGCCGCTGCGACTGTTTATTAAAAACACAGCACTCTGCAAACACGAAAGTGGACGTATAGGGTGTGACGCCTGCCCGGTGCCGGAAGGTTAATTGATGGGGTTAGCTAACGCGAAGCTCTTGATCGAAGCCCCGGTAAACGGCGGCCGTAACTATAACGGTCCTAAGGTAGCGAAATTCCTTGTCGGGTAAGTTCCGACCTGCACGAATGGCGTAACGATGGCGGCGCTGTCTCCACCCGAGACTCAGTGAAATTGAAATCGCTGTGAAGATGCAGTGTATCCGCGGCTAGACGGAAAGACCCCGTGAACCTTTACTATAGCTTTGCACTGGACTTTGAATTTGCTTGTGTAGGATAGGTGGGAGGCTTTGAAGCGTGGACGCCAGTTCGCGTGGAGCCAACCTTGAAATACCACCCTGGCAACTTTGAGGTTCTAACTCAGGTCCGTTATCCGGATCGAGGACAGTGTATGGTGGGTAGTTTGACTGGGGCGGTCTCCTCCTAAAGAGTAACGGAGGAGTACGAAGGTGCGCTCAGACCGGTCGGAAATCGGTCGTAGAGTATAAAGGCAAAAGCGCGCTTGACTGCGAGACAGACACGTCGAGCAGGTACGAAAGTAGGTCTTAGTGATCCGGTGGTTCTGTATGGAAGGGCCATCGCTCAACGGATAAAAGGTACTCCGGGGATAACAGGCTGATACCGCCCAAGAGTTCATATCGACGGCGGTGTTTGGCACCTCGATGTCGGCTCATCACATCCTGGGGCTGAAGCCGGTCCCAAGGGTATGGCTGTTCGCCATTTAAAGTGGTACGCGAGCTGGGTTTAGAACGTCGTGAGACAGTTCGGTCCCTATCTGCCGTGGACGTTTGAGATTTGAGAGGGGCTGCTCCTAGTACGAGAGGACCGGAGTGGACGAACCTCTGGTGTTCCGGTTGTCACGCCAGTGGCATTGCCGGGTAGCTATGTTCGGAATAGATAACCGCTGAAAGCATCTAAGCGGGAAACTAGCCTCAAGATGAGATCTCACTGGGACCTTGAGTCCCCTGAAGGGCCGTCGAAGACTACGACGTTGATAGGTTGGGTGTGTAAGCGCTGTGAGGCGTTGAGCTAACCAATACTAATTGCCCGTGAGGCTTGACCATATAACACCCAAGCAATTTGCTTGCTCGTAAGAGCACCAGATTGCGGTGTGTGAAGACGCAATGAACCGAAAGTTCGCCAGCAACACACAAATCTATTACATACCCAATTTGCTGAAGCGAGGCCATCAGGTCACGACTCAGTACCCGAATTTCTTGACGACCATAGAGCATTGGAACCACCTGATCCCATCCCGAACTCAGCAGTGAAACGATGCATCGCCGATGGTAGTGTGGGGTTTCCCCATGTGAGAGTAGGTCATCGTCAAGATTAAATTCCGAAACCCCTATCTGCGTATGCAGGTAGGGGTTTTGTTTTGCCTGGAATAAAGCGAAATCCTGTAGGAGCAAGCTCGCTCCTACACACGTCGCCTTCAATGCTAAAGTCCATTCCTCGATTTTGCTTTCCCCAAGGAAGCCTTTATGCCGGATGCGACATCCCTCAGTGCTGGTTTCATGGTGGTTCACGGCAACCGCCTGGATGAGTTGCGCAGCCTTGTAGTCAGCTGGATGCGACGCTACCCGCTGGCGCCCCTGGAAAATGAAATCGCCCTGGTACAGAGCAACGGCATTGCCCAATGGCTGAAGCTGGCACTGGCCGAAGACCCGGAAGATGACGACATGGGTGGCTGTGGCATCGCCGCCGCCATCGACGTGCAGTTACCGGGCAGTTTCATGTGGCAGCTTTATCGCATGGTCCTTGGCCGTGACGAGATTCCGGTCAAATCCCTGCTCGATAAAGCCCCGCTGACCTGGCGCCTGATGCGCCTGCTTCCGCAGTTGATCAACCAACCGCACTTCGAGCCCCTGCAACGCTTCCTGGCCAATGACACCGATCTACGCAAACGCTACCAACTGGCCGAGCGACTGGCGGATCTGTTCGACCAATACCAGGTGTACCGGGCCGACTGGCTCGAAGACTGGGCCGAAGGCCGCCATCAATTACGCAATGGCAGAGGCGAAACCAAACCCCTGACCCCGGCCAACTGCTGGCAGGCAGAATTATGGCGGGCACTGTTGCTGGATGTGGGGGAGCAAGGCATGGCGCAAAGCCGTGCCGGGGTCCACCAGCGGTTCATCGAACGCATCAACAACCTCGAAGTGGCCCCCAGCGGATTGCCTTCCCGGGTGATCGTTTTCGGGATTTCCTCGCTGCCGGCTCAAGCCCTGGAAGCCCTGGCGGGACTGTCTCGTTTCAGTCAGGTCTTGCTGTGCGTACATAACCCTTGTCGTCACCATTGGGCAGACATCGTCGCCGATAAAGACCTGTTGCGGCATCAATACAAGCGGCAGGCACGCAAGAGCGGCATGCCGGTGGTGCTCGATCCGCAAACCCTGCATCAGCATGCCCACCCGCTACTGGCGGCATGGGGCAAGCAGGGGCGGGACTACATCAATCTGCTCGACAGTTATGATGATCCCAACAGCTATCGTTCGGCCTTCCGCGATGGGCGCATTGACCTGTTCAGCGACAGCCAACCGCAGAACATGCTCAACCAACTGCAGGACGACATTCTTGAATTACGTCCCCTGAACGAGACTCGTGAGCGCTGGCCCGCGATCGATCTGGCGAAGGACGAGTCGATCCGTTTTCACATTGCCCACAGCGCTCAGCGCGAAGTGGAAATCCTCCACGATCAATTGCTCGCGCGCTTCAGTGCCAACCCGCAGTTGAGGCCGCGCGACGTGATCGTGATGGTCCCGGATATCGACAGCTACGCCCCGCATATTCGTGCGGTATTTGGCCAGCTTGATCGCCATGACCCGCGCTTCATTCCTTTCACGCTGGCAGACCAGGGCCAACGCGGCCGTGATCCGCTACTGATCGCTGTAGAACACTTGCTCAAACTGCCTGACAGCCGTTTCCCGGTGAGCGAAATCCTCGATCTGCTGGATGTTCCGGCACTGCGCGCACGCTTCGCGGTGGAGGAGCGTGACCTGCCAACCCTGCACCGCTGGATCGAAGGCGCGGGCATTCGCTGGGGCATGAACGCCGAGCAGCGTGCGGGTCTCGGTCTGCCAGCGGAACTGGAGCAGAACAGTTGGCGTTTCGGCCTGCGTCGGATGCTGCTCGGTTATGCCGTGGGCAGCGCCGGTGCCTGCGAGGGCATCGAGCCCTACGATGAAATCGGTGGTCTGGATGCCGCGCTCATCGGGCCGTTGGTCGCGTTGCTGGATGCGCTGGAGATCGCCCACCAGGAACTCTCTCGGCCTGCTCCTCCCAAGCAGTGGGGCGCGCGCTTGCAAGCGCTGGTGCAGTTGTTCTTCCTGGCGAGCAACGAGCATGACGACTACCTGCTGTCCCAGCTCGAAGCGCTGCGTGAAACCTGGCTCGAGACCTGCGAATCAGTTGGCTTGCGCGACGAGTTACCCCTGACCGTCGTCCGTGAAGCCTGGCTGGCCGGGCTGGATCAAGGGCGCTTGTCCCAGCGGTTCCTGGCCGGTGCGGTCAATTTCTGCACCTTGATGCCCATGCGCGCGATCCCGTTCAAGCTGGTCTGCCTGTTGGGCATGAACGACGGCGATTACCCACGGGCGCAACCGCCCCTGGACTTCGACCTGATGGGCAGCGATTACCGCCCCGGCGATCGCTCCCGGCGCGAAGATGACCGCTACCTGCTGCTGGAGGCGCTGCTGTCGGCGCGTGACCAGCTGTATATCAGCTGGGTCGGGCGCAGCATTCGGGACAACAGCGAGCGGCCGGCATCGGTGCTGATTGGCCAGCTGCGCGACCATCTGGCCAGCGGCTGGCGATTGCACGCAGCGGACGAAGACTTGCTTGAGGCCATGACTCAGGAGCACCCGTTGCAACCCTTCAGCGCCCGTTATTTCCATGAAGGCGATGAGCTGTTCAGCTACGCCAACGAATGGCAGGTGCTGCATCAAGCGAGCGAGCCCGAGACCGAGATCGAAGTCCTCGACGCCTACCTTCAGGAAGAGCCACTGAGCCTCGGTCAATTGCAGGATTTCCTGCGCAGTCCTGTCCGACATTTCTTTAGTCAGCGCCTGAAGGTGTTCTTCGAAGCGGCAGACGTACCCTTGGCCGATGAAGAGCCCTTTGTACTCGACGCACTGCAACGCTACAGCCTCAGCGACAGGCTGCTCGACGCGGCGCTGGGACAACCGGAGCACACGGATCAGGCGCTGGAGACGCAGGCCAGGCGTCTGCAGCACAGCGGGTTGCTGCCCATGGCCGGTTTTGGCGAATGCCTGCAGCGAGAATTGATCGAGCCTTTGCCGGATCTGCTGCAGCGCTACCGGCAACTGCTGGCGTTATGGCCTACACCGCTCACCAGCGCGCTGCCGGTGAGTCTGGAATTGCAAGGCCTGCGCCTGGAAGGTTGGCTCAGCGGCCTGCATCAGCGTGCCGACGGTGGTTTGCTGTCAGTCACGACGATCCCCAACAGCATCGGTTCGATCAAGTCGCGCAAATGGCATCGCCTGACGCGGCCATGGGTCAATCACCTGGTGGCCTGCGCCAGTGGCATGGCGCTGACCACGGCGTTGGTGGCCAGTGACGACAGTCTGCTGCTCGCTCCAATGGAGCAGGGTACCGCCTCGCAGATTCTGGGCAACCTGTTGCTGGCCTGGCAGACCGGTATGCGCCAACCGCTGCCGATCGCGGTGAAAACAGCCTTCGCCTGGCTGGGCCAGGCCGATCCGGTCAAGGCCCAGGCCGCTGCGCGCAAGGCCTATGAAGGCGATGGCCTGACCACCGATGGCGAGCGCCGTGAAAGCCCGGCGCTGGCTCGTCAGTTCGCCGACTACGACGTGCTGATGGCCGACGAGACGTTCCCCGATTGGTGCGACGCCTTGTATCGGCCACTGCTTGAAGCGCCCTGGCGTTCACTGACCGCCGAGGAAGCGCGCTCATGACCACGAAAACACCGCTGGCCCTGGCCTTCCCGCTGCGTGGCAGCCAACTGATCGAAGCCAGCGCCGGGACCGGCAAGACCTTCACCATTTCCGCCCTCTACCTGCGCCTGGTCCTGGGCCACGGTGGCGAACCGAGCGGGTTCGGACGAGAGCTGTTACCCCCGCAAATCCTCGTCGTGACCTTCACCGATGCGGCCACCAAAGAATTGCGCGAACGTATTCGCACGCGTCTGGCCGAGGCTGCGAGGTTCTTCCGCGAGGAAACCCCGGCACCGGACGCGCTGATTGCCGAGCTGCGCGATCAGTACCTGCCCGAGCAGTGGTCCGGCTGCGCAAACCGCCTGGATATCGCCGCCCAGTGGATGGACGAAGCCGCCGTTTCGACCATCCACAGTTGGTGCCAGCGCATGTTGCGCGAACACGCGTTCGACAGTGGCAGCCTGTTCACCCAGACCCTGGAAACCGATCACAGCGATTTGCTCGGTGAGGTCCTGCGCGATTACTGGCGAATGTTCTGCTACCCGATGCAAGGCGATGCGCTGAATTGGGTTCGCAGCAACTGGGGCGGCCCGGCGGCCTTGTTGCCGCGAGTACGTGGGCTGTTTGCCAGCGAGCGCGACAATGTCGCGGGTAAAGCGCCCGCCGAGCTGATCGCGCAATGCCTGGTGGAACGACGGGCCGCCTTGCTCGAACTCAAGATGCCCTGGCGCCAGTGGGCGGATGAGCTGCTTGCTCTGTGTCACCAAGGTGTTGCGAGCAAGAGCGTCGACGGGCGCAAGATGCAGGCGCGTTACTTCGAACCCTGGTTCGAAAAAATAAAAGCCTGGGCCGAAGACGAATCCCTCGAACAACTGGATATCGGCACCGGCTTCATGCGCCTGACGCCCGATGGCATGGCTGAAGCCTGGAAGGGTGAGGCGCCCCGTCATCCCGGCCTGGAGGCGATGCCCGGCCTCAAGCTCAGCCTCGATGGATTGCCGACGCCCGATGCGGCGGTCCTGCAACATGCGGCCCAATGGGTGGGTGCGCGGTTCGAAGAAGAGAAACGCCGGCGCGCGGAGATGGGCTTCGATGACATGCTGCTGCGCCTCGATGCCGCCTTGCAAGCCGAGGGCGGCGAGCGCCTGGCCACCTTGATCCGCGAGCAGTTTCCGGTGGCGCTGATCGACGAATTCCAGGACACCGACCCGGTGCAATACCGGATCTTCGAAAGCATCTATCGCATTGAAGACAACAACCCCGAAAGCGGCCTGTTCCTGATCGGCGACCCGAAGCAGGCGATCTATGCCTTCCGTGGTGCCGACATCTATACCTACTTGCGCGCCCGCCAGGCCACCGCTGGCCGCCTGCATACCCTGGGCACCAACTTCCGCTCCAGCCATGGCATGGTCAGTGCGGTGAACCATGTGTTCGAGCGTGCCGAGTCGCGCGAGGCCGGGCGGGGCGCTTTCCTGTTTCGTGAACAGAACGGCGAGAACCCGGTGCCGTTCCTGCCCGTCGCCTCCCAGGGCCGCAAAGAAGTGCTGCACATTGAAGGCCGGGCTGTCCCCGCTCTGAATGTCTGGCACCTGTCTGCCGAACAGCCCCTCTCCGGCGTGGTGTACCGGCAACAACTGGCCGCCGCGTGCGCCAGTGAAATCACGGCGTTGCTCAACGGCGGGCAACAAGGGCGCGCCGGCTTCATCCAGGACGGCAAAGACTTTCGGGGCCTGTTGCCGGCGGATATCGCGATCCTGGTGCGCGACGGCAAGGAAGCCCAGGCCGTGCGCGCCGAACTCTCGGCCCGGGGCGTGCGCAGCGTTTACCTGTCGGACAAGGATTCGGTGTTCGCCGCCCAGGAAGCCCACGATGTATTGACCTGGCTCAAGGCGTGCGCCGAGCCGGATGTCGAGCGTCCACTGCGGGCGGCGCTGGCGTGCATCACGCTGAACCTGTCGCTGGCTGAACTTGAGCGGTTGAATCAGGACGAACTGGCCTGGGAAGCCCGGGTCATGCAGTTCCGCGGTTATCGCGAGCTGTGGCGCAAGCAGGGCGTATTGCCCATGCTGCGGCGCTTGCTGCATGACTTCCGCTTGCCCCAGGCACTGATCGCGCGCAGCGATGGCGAGCGCGTGTTGACCAACCTGCTGCACCTGTCCGAGTTGCTGCAACAGGCCGCTGCCGAACTTGATGGCGAGCAGGCGCTGATCCGGCATCTGTCCGAGCACCTGGCGTTGTCCGGGCAGGCGGGCGAAGAGCAGATTTTGCGCCTGGAGAGCGATGAGCAATTGGTCAAGGTGGTGACCATTCACAAGTCCAAGGGACTTGAGTACCCCTTGGTGTTCCTGCCGTTCATTTGTTCGGCGAAGCCGGTGGATGGCAGCCGTCTGCCATTGCATTACCACGACGCCAGCGGCAAGGCCCAAGTGACCTTGAAGCCGACGGCCGAGTTGATTGCCCTGGCCGATGACGAGCGCCTGGCCGAGGATCTGCGGCTGCTCTATGTGGCCCTGACCCGGGCGCAACATGCTTGCTGGCTCGGGGTGACCGACCTCAAGCGCGGCAATAACCACAGCTCGGTGCTGCACCTGTCGGCCTTGGGTTATCTGCTGGGGGGCGGGGCGCCATTGGCTGAGTCGGCCGGGTTGAAGCGTTGGCTGCAAGACCTGCAGCAGGATTGCCCGGCATTGAGCTTCGGTGACATGCCTGAAGCGAGCGCCGAGCATTACCATCCGCCACACAACGAAGCGGCACTGCTCGCTGCGCGGATCCCCCGGCGCAAGGCCAGTGAAAACTGGTGGATCGCTTCTTACAGTGCCTTGCGCATTGGCGAGAGACTGAGCGAGGGCAGTGACGAAGCTCCCGAAAGTCCTCAAGCGCAAAAACTCTTCGACGACGAACGCCTCGATCCGCATGCACCGCGAGACGTGGTGGCCGGCGGCGCGGACATCCATCGATTCCCCCGTGGCCCAGGCCCCGGTACGTTTCTGCATGGCTTGCTGGAGTGGGCCGGCGACGAAAGTTTTGCCGCCACGCCGCAAGCGGTGGAAGACGCCATTGCCCGGCGCTGTAACCGGCGCGGCTGGGAAGGCTGGATCACTGCCCTGAGTGACTGGCTGCAGCATCTGCTCAAATCGCCGCTGCCTGTCGGTGCCGGACAGTCGCCGGTGGTTCTCGGCCAACTGAGCCAATACCGCGTCGAGATGGAATTCTGGTTCGCCAGCCACAAGGTCGATGTGCTCAAGCTCGATGAACTCGTGCGCCAATACACCCACAACGGCGCGGCGCGGGTGGCGGCCGAACCGGTAATGCTCAACGGCATGTTCAAGGGCTTCATCGACCTGACATTCGAGCACGACGGCCGTTACTACGTCGCCGACTACAAATCCAACTGGCTGGGTGTCGATGACACGGCCTACACCGGGCAGGCCATGGAGCAGTCGATCCTCGACAACCGTTACGACCTGCAATACGTGCTGTACCTGCTGGCCCTGCACCGTCAGCTCAAGGCGCGGCTTGCCGATTACGATTACGACCGGCATGTCGGCGGTGCGCTGTACCTGTTCCTGCGGGGAACGCGCGCACCCAGCCAGGGCGTGTACTTCACCCGTCCGCCAAAAGAACTGATCGAGCGCCTGGACCGGATGTTCCAGGGCAAGCCAGAGCCCAAGGCAGAAGCGGCCTGGGTACAGGGAGAATTGCTATGAGTCGCACCTTCGCCGATTTGCTGCCCACGCCATTGGCCGCCGACAGCCTGGCGGACCTTGCCCCCTTGAGTCGCGCCGATGACCTGTTGCTGTTGCTCACGCGCTGGGTCGAGCGCGGCTGGTTGCGGGCGCTGGACAAGGCCTTCGTCGCCTTTCTGCATGAACTCGCGCCCGATGATGATCCCCTGGTGCTGCTGGCCGCGGCACTGACCAGCCACCAGCTGGGCCACGGGCATGTCTGCCTGGATCTGTTCGAGACCCTCAAAGAGCCGGACTTCGCCCTGTCGTTGCCGCCCGAAGGGGATCTGCACAGTGACGCGATGGTGTTGCCGTCGCAATTGCTCCAGGCGCTGGACGGCGCTCACTGGTGCAAGGTGCTGGCCGCCTCCAATCTGGTCGCGTTGGCAGTCGACTGTCGTGAAGCAGCGCAGCAGCGGCCATTGGTGCTATCGGGCAAACGCCTGTACTTGCGTCGCTACTGGGCTTACGAACGGCGTATCGATCACTCGCTGCGACAACGCCTGGCGGAACACGAAACCACCCCGGAAGACTTGTCCCAACGCCTGACCGGCCTGTTCGGCCCCGCCCGGCCCGGCGAAGTGATCGACTGGCAGAAACTCGCCTGCGCCCTGGCGACCCGCAGTGCCTTCAGCATTGTCACCGGTGGCCCGGGCACCGGCAAAACCACGACCGTCGTGCGCTTGCTGGCCCTGCTGCAGGCGCCGGCGGTGGAGGCAGGCAAACCCTTGCGCATCCGTCTCGCCGCCCCCACCGGCAAAGCCGCCGCGCGGCTGACCGAGTCCATCAGTGCCCAGGTTCGCACCCTGGAAGTCGCCGAAACGATACGGGACAAAATTCCCTCGGACGTCACCACCGTGCACCGCCTGCTCGGCAGCCGTCCCGGTACCCGCCATTTCCGGCATCACGCGGGCAATCGCCTGCCGCTGGATGTGCTGGTGGTGGACGAAGCCTCGATGATCGACCTGGAAATGATGGCCAACCTGCTCGACGCGATGCCGGCCCATGCCCGACTGGTGCTGCTGGGGGACAAGGACCAGCTGGCGTCGGTGGAGGCCGGTGCCGTGCTCGGTGATCTGTGCCGCGATGCCGAGGCCGGTTGGTACAGCCCGCAGACCCGGCAGTGGCTGGAGTCGGTCAGTGGCGAACGTCTGGACGCCAGCGGTTTGCACGAAGACATCGAAGGAACTCATCCACTCGCCCAGCAAGTGGTGATGCTGCGCCACTCACGGCGGTTCGGTGAGGGCAGCGGCATTGGACAACTGGCGCGTTGGGTCAACCAGCAGCACCCTGAGCAAGCGCGCAAGCTCCTTGCAATGCGCAGTCACGACGACGTGTTTAGCCTGTCGCTCAAGGGGGAGCAGGATCGAGCGCTGGAACGCCTGCTGCTCGAGGGGCATGGCGACGGGCCGCAAGGGTATCGGCATTACCTGACCTTGCTGCGCAGCCAGCGGCCAGCGCTCGACCGACCGCTGCATGATCAATCCTGGGTCGACTGGGCGCGTGGCGTGCTGCAAGCCTTCGACGCGTTCCAGTTGTTGTGCGCCGTGCGCAAGGGACCCTGGGGCGTGGAGGGCTTGAATCAACGGGTCACCGCCGCACTGCTCAAGGCGCGGCTGATTGACAGTGACCACCAATGGTACGAAGGCCGCCCGGTGCTCATGACCCGTAACGACTATGGCCTGGGCCTGATGAACGGCGATATCGGCATCGCGCTCAAGTTGCCGGAACGTGATGGTCCCGACGCCGGGAAGCACGTGCTGCGTGTGGCGTTCCCGCGCAATGACGGACAGGGCGGCGTGCGCTTTGTTTTGCCGAGCCGGCTCAATGATGTCGAAACCGTGTACGCCATGACCGTGCACAAGTCCCAGGGTTCTGAGTTTGCCCATACGGCGTTGATCCTGCCGGACGCCCTCAACCCGGTCCTCACTAAAGAGCTGATCTATACCGGCATTACCCGGGCCAAGCACTGGTTCACCTTGATCGAACCGCGCGCCGGGGTATTCGAAGAAGCGGTGCGGCGCAAGGTCAAGCGCTTGAGCGGGTTGATGCTGGAGCTGGAAGAGCCGCCCTTGGCGGGTGATTGAAAGGGAGCGGGGACACGGTGCGAACGCCGACTAATCGGCAAACAACATGTCCCGGCTCTCTCCCATCAACAGGCCCTGATTCTGCTCAGTCACCGCGCGGATGTAATCCCACAACAGGGTAATCCGCTTGAGCTTGCGCAGGTCCTCGCGGCAGTACATCCAGAACTGTCGGGTAATGGTGATCTCTTGCGGCAACACCGCCAGCAAGCGCGAATCCTGGGCGGCCAGGAAGCACGGCAGAATCGCCAGCGACCGTCCTTGCTGTGCCGCGACGAATTGCGCGATCACGCTGGTGCTGCGCAGGTTGGCGCTGGCGCCCGGCAGCACGTTGGCCAGGTACAACAGCTCCGAGCTGAACGCCAGATCGTCGACATAACTGATGAACGAATGTTTACCCAGGTCTGCCGGGCGGCGGATCGGCGGGTGCTTGTCCAGATAGTCCTGGGTCGCATAGAGCTGCAATCGGTAGTCGCAGAGCTTGCAGCAGACATACGGACCGTGCTCCGGTCGCTCCAGGGCGATAACGATGTCGGCCTCGCGCTTGGACAGGCTGATGAAGTGCGGCAGCGGCAGGATGTCGACCGAGATCGCCGGGTAGGCGTCGACGAAATGGCTAAGCTGCGGGGTGATGAAAAAGCTGCCGAAACCTTCGGTGCAGCCCATGCGCACATGGCCGGATAACGCTACGCCAGACCCGGAGACCTGCTCGCAGGCCATGTGCAGGGTGCTTTCGATCGACTCGGCATACCCGAGCAGGCGCTGACCTTCGGCGGTCAGGACGAAGCCGCTGGTCCGGGATTTTTCGAACAGCAGTGTGCCCAGCGCCGCTTCCAGCGAACTGATGCGCCGCGACACGGTGGTGTAGTCCACCGCCAGGCGCTTGGCCGCAGTGCTGGCCTTGCGCGTGCGGGCGACTTCGAGAAAAAACTTGAGGTCATCCCAGTTCAGCGAACCTAAGGACGTGATGTTTTTTTGCATGATGGACCGGCTTTTATGTGCGTTCTTATTAGAAGTTTGCACATCTATACTCCAAAAACAGTCCGACAACCAATTCGCGACACATGTCTTATCGCAAGGCGGTTTTTTCGCCTTGGCTCCCCCGATACTTCTCTAGATAACAACAACGTCCAGGAGACCAGCATGAACGCATCGCTCACGCCAAACGACACTACCGTTCAAAAGGTCAAGCTGTTGATCGACGGCGAGTGGGTCGAGTCCCAGACCACCGAATGGCACGACATCATCAACCCGGCCACCCAGCAAGTGCTGGCCAAGGTTCCGTTCGCCACCGCGCAGGAAGTGGACGCCGCGATCAGCGCCGCCCACCGCGCCTTCCAGACCTGGAAGCTGACGCCGATCGGCGCGCGGATGCGCATCATGCTCAAGCTCCAGGCCCTGATTCGCGAGCACTCCAAGCGCATCGCCGTGGTGCTCAGCAACGAACAGGGCAAAACCATCGCCGACGCTGAAGGCGATATCTTCCGTGGCCTGGAAGTGGTCGAGCACGCCTGCTCCATCGGCAGCCTGCAAATGGGCGAATTCGCCGAGAACGTCGCCGGCGGCGTCGATACCTACACCCTGCGCCAGCCGATCGGCGTGTGCGCCGGCATCACCCCGTTCAACTTCCCGGCGATGATTCCGTTGTGGATGTTCCCGATGGCCATCGCCTGCGGCAACACCTTCGTTCTCAAGCCGTCCGAACAGGACCCGATGTCGACCATGCTGCTGGTGGAGCTGGCGATCGAAGCCGGCGTGCCGGCGGGCGTGCTCAACGTCGTTCATGGCGGTAAAGACGTGGTGGATGCGCTCTGCACCCATAAAGACATCAAGGCAGTGTCCTTCGTTGGTTCGACTGCCGTCGGTACTCACGTCTACGACCTGGCCGGCAAACACGGCAAGCGCGTGCAATCGATGATGGGCGCGAAGAACCACGCTGTTGTGCTGCCGGATGCCAACCGCGAACAAGCGCTCAATGCACTGGTCGGTGCCGGTTTCGGTGCGGCCGGGCAACGCTGCATGGCCACATCCGTCGTGGTGCTGGTGGGCGCGGCCAAGCAATGGCTGCCAGACCTGAAGGCGCTGGCGCAGAAACTCAAAGTGAATGCGGGCAGTGAGCCGGGCACTGATGTTGGTCCAGTGATTTCCAAAAAGGCCAAGGCGCGGATTCTGGATTTGATCGAGAGCGGCATCAAGGAAGGCGCCAAGCTGGAACTGGACGGTCGTGAGATTACAGTTCCCGGCTTCGAGAAAGGCAACTTTGTCGGCCCGACCCTGTTCTCCGGCGTGACGCCCGAGATGCAGATCTACACCCAGGAAATCTTCGGCCCGGTACTGGTGGTACTGGAAGTCGATACCCTCGACGAGGCCATCGCGCTGGTCAACGCCAACCCGTTCGGCAACGGCACGGGGTTGTTCACCCAGAGCGGTGCGGCGGCGCGTAAATTCCAGAGCGAAATCGACGTCGGCCAGGTCGGCATCAACATCCCGATTCCGGTGCCGGTGCCGTTCTTCAGCTTCACCGGTTCCCGTGGTTCCAAACTCGGCGACCTCGGCCCGTATGGCAAGCAAGTGGTGCAGTTCTACACTCAAACCAAGACTGTCACCAGTCGCTGGTTCGATGACAACAGCGTCAATGACGGTGTGAACACCACCATCAACTTGCGTTAAGGAGCCGGACATGAAAATCGCTTTTATCGGTCTCGGCAACATGGGTGCGCCAATGGCGCGCAACCTGATCAAGGCTGGCCATTCGCTGCGCTTGGTCGACCTGAACAAAACCGTACTGGCGGAGCTGGAGCAACTGGGCGGCAGCATCAGCGCTTCGGCCCGTGAAGCGGCTCAAGACGCCGAACTGGTGATCACCATGCTGCCTGCCGCGGTGCATGTGCGCAGCGTCTGGCTGGGTGAAGACGGCGTGCTGGCGGGTATCGGCAAGGGCGTGCCGGCCGTGGATTGCAGCACCATCGATCCGCAGACTGTCCGTGATGTGGCCGCGGCCGCCGCCAAACAAGGCGTGGCCATGGCCGATGCGCCGGTTTCCGGCGGTACCGGCGGTGCAGCGGCGGGGACCCTGACCTTCATGGTGGGTGCCACCCCGGAACTGTTCGCCACCCTGCAACCGGTGCTGGCGCAGATGGGCCGCAACATCGTCCGTTGCGGCGAAGTCGGCACCGGGCAAATCGCCAAGATCTGCAACAACCTGCTGCTGGGGATTTCCATGGTCGGCGTCAGCGAAGCCATGGCCCTGGGCGAAGCCCTAGGGATCGACAGCACCGTGCTGGCGGGCGTCATCAACAGTTCCACCGGACGTTGCTGGAGTTCGGAGATGTACAACCCGTGGCCGGGCATTGTCGAAACGGCGCCGGCCTCGCGCGGCTATACCGGCGGTTTCGGTGCCGAGTTGATGCTCAAGGATCTGGGGCTGGCCACGGAAGCGGCGCGTCAGGCCCACCAACCGGTGGTGCTGGGCGCGGTGGCGCAGCAGTTGTATCAGGCGATGAGTCAACGTGGGGAAGGAGGGAAGGACTTCTCGGCGATCATCAACAGCTATCGCAAACCACTGTAAAACCTGTGTAAACCCTGTGGGAGCGAGCTTGCTCGCGATGGGGCCGGAACATTCACACTGATGTGACTGATCCACCGCCATCGCGAGCAAGCTCGCTCCCACTGGGATTGTATGTACCCAAGGACATTTACCGGGAAATCACGTCGGGTGATCTCCCGGTTTTTTACATCAGGCAAACACGAAATACTTGCGCACGGTCTCAACCACTTCCCACGTGCCTTTCATGCCCGGCTCGATGACGAAAATATCACCGGCGCGCAGATGGATCGGCTCCTTGCCCTCTGGGGTGATGATGCAGTACCCCTCGCGGAAATCGCAGTATTCCCACTTCACGTATTCCACATACCACTTGCCCGGCGTGCAGATCCAGGTGCCCATGATCTTGCTGCCGTCTTCGCTGGTGTAGGCGTTGAGGTTGACGGTGTGCGGGTCGCCTTCGAGTTTTTCCCATTTGCAGGCGTCGAGTACCGGCAGCGGGTGAGTGTCGCGAAGAACGGTAATAGGTGCGGTCATGTGGACTCCGGGCCTTGAGCTATTGAAGTAGCGTTCGAGAACTGAAGACGCACCCTATAGCGTCGGCTCGCCGGTCAGTTGTCTGGGGTCGACATCGAACTGCCCAGAAACGCGCCATACCCTCAAAGACTCTCCAGCGGGCAATTGATCCGGGCTTGCAGGAGACTGCCCTCGAACTCGACCAATTGCGCGTGCTGGTGCGCGAGCGTGGCCATCCGCTCGCTTATTTCGCGCTTCTTGGCCTCGATGGCCTGCTGCGCCAGTGCCCAGGGCATGGCCTGGCCTTGATGCCCGGCAAAGATCGCCTGCAACTCCTTGAGCCGGAACCCCAGCTGCTGAGCGCACTTGATGAAGATCAGCAGATCGACGCTTTGCTGATCATAGAGGCGGTATTTTCCCAGTCGCCGGGCAACCGGCAGCAAGCCGATCGATTCGTAATGGCGGATGCTCTTGATCGTGGTTCCGGAGCGTTGCGCGGCTTGGCCGATGTACATGAAAAGTCCCTTTTTGCCGTGGTACAGCCCGGCGCATTATCGGCAGACTCAGCGGCTGGCGATAGCCTGGGCTTGCAACAGCCAGGCTTCACGCTGTCGTTGGCTTGCGCCGAGAATCGGGCCGAACGTGAGCGTGCGTTGTGGCTCGATGCCGCAGAAGGCGAGGGTGGTTTTACGTATCTGGTGCAATCCGGGCATGCGATAGACCCAGCGGTAGTACCAGGGTGGTGTGTCCATGGTCACCAGCAGATGCGCACTGCGACCGTGCAGTAACTTCTCGGGAAAGGCTTTGCCTTCGCGATACTTGAAGGCGAAACCGGGCAGGAACACTCGATCGAAAAAGCCTTTGAGCAAGGCCGGCACTCCACCCCACCAGATCGGATAAATCAACGCCAGATGTTCGGACCACAGGATGTCCGCCTGGGCGCGAAGCAAGTCGGCTTCCAGTGGCTGAACCTGCTGATAGCCTTCACGCAGCACCGGATCAAAGTCCATGCGGCCCAGAAATAATTGACGCACCTCGTGCCCGGCGTGCAACGCCGCTTGTGTGTAACGCTCGGCGAGCGCAGCACAGAAGCTGTTGCTCGACGGATGACCGAGAATCACCAGAATTCGCTTGCCCATCGTCTCTGTCCTGGAAGCGCAAATGCCAAGGGTAAAGTCTGCCCCTCAGGGGAGAGTCAAGGCGTGCAGCAAGGCCTTGGCATAAGCGGGCAACGTTGTGAAGTCCCGGGCGCATAGCAGGAGTTTGCGCTGGGCCCAGGGTTCTTGCAGGGCCAGGCTCTTGAAGGAGGTTTCGCCGGGCCAGCGTTCGACCGCCGCCAGGGGCACGATGGCCAACCCCGCGCCACGGGCGACCATGCGCATCACCCCGTCGAAGCCGTCGGCGCGAATCCGGATCAGCAGCCGTGAGCCTGCGTGCAGTGCCTGTTCTTCAAGGTATACCGCCAAGGCGCTGTTGGCATTCAGGCCGACGTAGTCGTGGTGCAATGTGTTGGTGAAGCTCACGGATCCGGCGTCCGCCAAGGGGTGATCGCGCGGCATGATCAGCACCAGCGGATCGTCGCGAAACGGGCGGGTCTGCAAGTGTTCGGTGTCCACGGCGTCGGACACGATACCGAGGTCTGCCGCACCCTGGCGCAAGGCGTGGGTGATGCGGGTGCTGGGCAGTTCTTGCAGGTCGATGTCGAGGTTTGGGTTGCCGCGCAGAAAGTCTGCGAGCAGCTCTGGCAGGTACTCGGTGATCGCCGTGGTGTTGCACAACAGCCGAACCTGGCCCTTGACGCCTTTGGCGTAGTCGGCCAGGTCCTGCTGCATGCGTTCGGCTTGTTGCAGCAGGACGCGAGCATGTTGCGCCAAGGCCTTGCCGACGGGAGTGGGGGTGACGCCGCGACGACCGCGTTCCAGGAAATCGATGCCGAGTGAGGATTCCATGGCGCGGATGCGCGCGCTGGCTGCGGCGAGGGACAGATGACTGCGGGCAGCGCCGGCGGTGATGTTGCCGCTGTCGAGGATGTTCAGGTAGAGGCGCAGGTCGGTGAAGTCGAAGTGCATGGGTACGGCCTTTGGATGTTGTTGTCTGGGCGGGCGCCATCGCGGGCAAGCCTCGCTCCTACAGGTACGCGGTCACCCGGATGAACATCACAATCCCTGTAGGAGCGAGGCTTGCCCGCGAAAACGTCAGTAGCCCCAGCGAAACCTTCAGCCTCTACCACATCAAGAGGCACCCTCAGTATATGACAGATTTTCAGGCGCCCAATCCAGGCTCAGGATAAGCCCATGAATACACTCGCAACCTTCTACCAGAACCTCGGCCTGACCCTTTCCCTGCTGGTCATCGCCACCTTCCTGCTGGCCGGCATGATCAAGGGCGTCATCGGCCTCGGCCTGCCCACCATCGCCATGGGCCTGCTCGGTCTGGCTATGGCGCCGTCGCAGGCTGCCGCATTGTTGATCATCCCCGCGACCCTCACCAACTTCTGGCAATTGGCCTTCGGCGGGCATTTACCGGGGTTGGTCAAAAGGCTGTGGCCAATGCTGCTGGCGATCTTCATCGGCACCGCTGCCGGTACGGTGTGGATCGGCATGGCGAATGGTCACTGGGTCGTGCGGGGATTGGGAGCGGCGTTGTTGCTCTACGCGTTGAGCGGTCTGTTTCTGCCGTCCTTGCGCGTCAGCGGTAGCAGCGAACGCTGGCTCGCTCCGCTTTGCGGCCTGGTGACGGGGGTTATCACCTCGGCCACCGGGGTCTTCGTGATTCCGGCGGTACCGTATCTGCAAGCGCTGGGCTTGAGCAAGGATGAACTGGTGCAGGCCCTGGGCCTGTCATTCACCGTCTCGACCCTGGCACTGGCCGCGGGCCTGGCATGGCGCGGCGCCCTCGGCGGTGGCGAGTTGAGTGCGTCGTTGCTGGCGCTGATCCCGGCGATGCTCGGGATGTTGCTTGGGCAATGGCTGCGCCAGCGAATCAGCGCCGTGCTGTTCAAGCGCGTGTTCTTCATTGGCCTTGGCGTGCTCGGCGGCCACTTGCTGATCAGCGGGTAGCGGACGACGGGCTGAGCATGTCGATGGCGCGGATATCGAAATCCCGCTCCAGGTACTCCATGCGTTGCTCGAGAAACTGCTTCATGTGTGGCAGGTTCGAGTGCACGTCCAGGTGGGCCTGGGACTGCCAGATCTCGTAGAAGATAAACAGCGTCGGGTCCTGTTTGTCGCGCAGCATGTGGTATTCGATGCAGCCGGGCTCGGCGCGACTCGCTTGCACATAGCCGCTGAAAAGCGCTTCGAAGGCAGCGGATTTTCCCGGGCGGGTTTTGGCATGCAGGATGAAGCCTTGGATTTCACTCATCAGAAATGTCTTCAAGTTAAGAATTCGCAGTAGTTTATGGCAACAATCCCCTGTTGATTCGTGCGCGTTGGTCAAATGATATTTGCGAATTCAGTGCTTATTCCGCGTGAGGCAGATCGATACGCTGCCGCCATCGAATTCCAACCTTCCGAGACCTTCCATGAAAAAAGTTCTGTTGCTCAATGGCGGCAAAAAATTTGCCCACTCCGATGGCCGCTACAACGCCACCCTGCATGACGCCGCGCTGAGTGTGCTGGATCGCGGCGGCGTGGATGTGAAAGCCACCTTCATCGACGAGGGCTACGACGTCGCCGAAGAAGTCGCCAAATTCCTCTGGGCCGACGTGATCATTTACCAGATGCCCGGCTGGTGGATGGGCGCACCCTGGACCGTGAAAAAGTATATCGACGAAGTCTTCACCGAAGGCCATGGCAGCCTCTACGCCAGCGACGGCCGCACTCGTTCCGACGCCTCGCAGAAGTACGGCAGCGGCGGTCTGCTGCAGGGTAAGCAGTACATGCTGTCGCTGACCTGGAACGCGCCGCAGCAAGCGTTCGATGACCCGACCGACTTCTTCGAAGCCAAGGGTGTGGACGCGGTGTACTTTCCGTTCCACAAGGCCAATACCTTCCTCGGCATGACCGGCTTGCCGACGTTCCTGTGCGTTGATGTGATGAAGCGCCCGAATGTCGAAGCCGACGTAGCGCGTTACGAGCAGCATTTGGCTGAGGTGTTTGGTCTGCCTGCCTGAATTTTTCCGGCTAGTATCCGTCGCAACGGCGGGAAAGATCGCGGCCTGCGGTAGCTCCTACAGATGGCGTACACCCAGGATTCGGGGAGGCGCAATTCTTGTAGGCGCTGCCGAAGGCTGCGATCTTGGCGATTCATGTCACGCCCATTCGTCAAAGAGGACACACGTGAAAGCCAGATCCGATGAATTGCAGATTTTCGTCTGCGTGATTGAGTGCGGGTCGATTTCCGCTGCGGCCGAGCAGGTGGGGCAAACGCCATCGGCGGTCAGTCGTACGCTGTCGCGGCTGGAGGCCAAGCTCGATACCACCCTGATCAACCGCACCACGCGGCGCATGGACCTGACCGAGGAGGGCAAGTACTTCTTCGAGCACGCCAAGCTGATTCTCGATCAGATGGACGAACTGGAAGAGCGCCTGACCTCACGCCAGCAAACCCCGTCCGGGCGCCTGCGGATCAACGCGGCCTCGCCGTTCATGCTGCACGCCATCGTGCCGTATATCGATGAGTTCCGCCGTCTCTATCCGGACATCCAGCTGGAACTCAACAGCAACGACCTGATCATCGACCTGCTCGAGCAAAGCACCGACATCGCCATCCGTATCGGCACGCTGGCCGACTCGACCTTGCACGCCCGCTCCCTGGGCTGCAGCCCGCTGCACATCGTCGCCAGCCCGGCGTACCTGGAAAAACACGGCGTACCGGTTGAGGTGGCGGATTTATCCGGGCACACGCTGCTGGGCTTTACCCAGAACGAAGGCTTGAATCAATGGCCGCTGCGTTATGTGCATGGTGATCGCTGGCCGATCGAGGCGTCGATCAGCGCCTCGAGCGGCGAGACCATCCGGCACCTGGCACTGGCAGGCCAGGGCATCGCCAGCCTGTCCCATTACATGACGATCGAGGACATCCGCGCCGGGCGTCTGCAGGTGCTGCTGGCGGAGTTCAACAGCGGCTATCGTCAGCCGATCAACGCGGTGTACTACCGTAACTCGCAGCTGGCCCTGCGCATCCAGTGCTTCCTGGACTTCATCCAGGGTAAATTGGCGGATTACGCGATAGCGGACTTCTCGGGCTGATTCGTGATCCCTGCGCAAGAGTGAATTGGGCTGCGCCGCCTGTTTCCCCAGGCATCGCTGCTCGATACTGGTTGCATCACTTACTGACGCAGGGAGTTTCTCCATGAACGTATTCATTACCGGCGCTGCCGGCTTTATTGGCGGCTCCATCGCCACCGGTCTGGTCCGGGCAGGTCACAAGGTTAGCGGCCTGGTGCGCAGCGCCGAACAAGCCAATGAACTGAGCGCACTGGGCATCACCCCGGTCATCGGCACGCTGGACGACAGCGCACTGCTGGCCGAACAGGCCCGGGCTGCCGATGCCGTCATCAATGCCGCCAGCAGCGACCACCGCGGCGCAGTGGACGCCTTGCTCAATGCGCTGCGCGGTTCCAACAAAGTGTTCCTGCATACCAGCGGGTCGAGCATCGTCGGCGATGCGTCGGGCGGTAAATCCAGCGACGTCGTCTACTACGAAGACAGCCTGCCGGAGCCGACGGTCGACAAGGCTGCGCGCGTGGCCATCGATAACCTGATCCTCGCCGCCGCCAAAGACGGCGTGAACTCGGCCGTCATCTGCAATACGCTGATCTACGGTCACAGCCTGGGTGTCAATCGCGACAGCGTGCAGTTGCCGCGCTTGCTCAAACAGGCACGCAAAAGTGGTGTGGTCCGGCATGTCGGCCCGGGCCATAACATCTGGTCCAACGTGCACATCGAAGACGTGGTGTCCCTGTACCTGCTGGCGCTGACCAAAAACATTCCAGGCACCTTCTACTTTGTCGAAAGCGGCGAGGCATCGTTCATCGAGATGACCACTGCGATTGCCCAGGCGCTGAAGCTGGGAGCGCCACAGGACTGGCCGCTGAAAGAGGCCGAAGCCGAGTGGGGTTATGAAATGGCCAACTATGGCCTGGGCTCCAACAGCCGGGTTCGCGGCAAGCATGCGCGTGAACTGCTGGGCTGGGCGCCGAAGCGGACTTCGGTGGTTGAGTGGATTCGGGACGAGATGGTGTGAGTTCGCTCTAGACCGCGTCGCTGCCTTCGCGAGCAAGCTCGCTCCCACAGGTAATGTGTCGTTCACGAAATCGGCGAACGGCACATAACCCTGTGGGAGCGAGCTTGCTCGCGAAAGCGTTTTCAGCAACCCCATAACTGGCCGGGCTGCCCCCAATTCCGTAACATCCGCACCCTCTTTGCTGGCCATTCCCTGCGGCCAAAATTTTTGGGTAAGTCATGAAACCAAAACCTCTGCGCGCCGATGTCCTGGCCGGGCTCACCACCTCTTTCGCCTTGCTCCCCGAATGCATCGCCTTCGCCCTGGTGGCCCACCTCAATCCATTGATGGGCCTATACGGCGCGTTCATCATCTGCACCCTGACCGCGCTCTTCGGCGGGCGGCCCGGCATGGTGTCCGGTGCAGCCGGATCGATGGCGGTGGTGATCGTCGCGCTGGTGGTGCAGCACGGTGTGCAGTACCTGTTGGCCACTGTGCTGCTGGGTGGGCTGATCATGCTGGCGTTCGGGCTGCTGAAGCTGGGCAAACTGGTGCGCATGGTGCCGCACCCTGTGATGCTGGGCTTCGTCAACGGCCTGGCGATCATCATTGCCCTGGCCCAGCTGGAGCACTTCAAGAACGGTGACGCCTGGCTGAGCGGCGCGCCGCTGTACCTGATGACGGGGCTGGTGGCCCTGACGATGGCCATCGTTTACCTGCTACCGCGCCTGACCCGTGCCGTGCCGCCGGCGCTGGTGGCGATCCTGGGCGTTGGCCTCGCGGTTTATCTGCTCGGCCTGCCAACCCGCACCCTGGGCGACATGGCCCACATCGCCGGCGGCTTGCCGACGTTTGCGCTACCGGACATCCCCTGGAATCTGCACACCCTGCACATCATCGCGCCTTACGCGATCTTGATGGCGCTGGTCGGCCTGCTGGAAACCCTGCTGACCCTGAACCTCACCGACGAGATCACCGAAAGCCGTGGCTATCCGGATCGCGAATGCGTGGCGCTGGGAGCGGCCAACATCGTCTCCGGTGTGTTCGGCGGCATGGGCGGTTGCGCGATGATCGGCCAGACAGTGATCAACCTCAGCTCCGGTGGTCGTGGCCGACTGTCCGGGGTGGTGGCCGGTGTGCTGATTCTGTTGTTCATCCTGTTTTTGTCGCCGCTGATCGAGCGCATCCCGCTGGCGGCACTGGTCGGGGTGATGTTCGTGGTGTCGCAGCAGACGTTTGCCTGGGCTTCGTTGCGGGTGGTGAACAAAGTCCCGCTGAACGACGTGTTGGTGATCATCGCCGTCACGGTGATTACGGTGTTCACCGATCTGGCCACCGCCGTGCTCTGCGGGATCATCATTGCCGCGCTCAACTTCGCCTGGCAACAGGCTCGCGAGCTCTACGCCGACGCTCATATCGAAGCCGACGGCAGCAAGCTGTATCACCTGCATGGCACGCTGTTCTTCGCCTCGACTGCACCTTTTCTCAATCAGTTCGACCCTGCCAACGACCCTGCGCACGTGACCCTGGACTGTCGTCACCTGAGATTCGTCGATTACTCGGCGATCGCCGCGCTGAAAACCCTGCGTGAGCGCTACGCCAAGGCTGGCAAACATCTGCACGTGTTTCACCTGTCCGAGCGCTGCAAGCAAATGCTCAAGCGGGCAGGGGGCGAACTCGCTTGATCCGCACGGCTACAGGGCGTCTGAGGCGTTGCACAATCGGGCCGGTTCCACCGCCACTGGCGATGGGTTACCGGTGGTGTCCAGACGTTGCAGCGACATCAGGCACTGGCCGCTTTCGAGCATGATCAGCTCATAGTCCTTGCCGGCCTGCGGGGTGAAACGCAAGCTTTGCTGGCAGCTGTAGGAATACCCGTTGGACACGCTTCCCTGGCTCTGGAAGTTCACCGTGAACGGCTGATTGGCCGGGACCTTGAGTTCCGTGCGCACCAGATCCGCGGCTTGCACCCGGGTCTGACTGACCGGCATGCCCAGGTTTTGTCCGTTGCGACTGGCGAACCCCGACTGCGCCACTGCCATGACCCCGGCACCGGGACTGTTCCAGTCGACGCAGTCCCGCGCCGGCACTCCGCGCGCCATGCCGTTGGTGATCACTCGCATGCGCGCCGTGTCGCCGGACGTCGGCTCCGCGTAGGGTGTGGAATAGGAACGCACGTTGGCCAGGTTACCGCAGCCGCTCAACGTCAACCCAATAGCCGCAACCAGTAGTGTTCTCATGGAAAGATCCCTTGCTCCAGACGAAAAGCCGATCGCTTCAGCGGCACTGATAAGGGCTCTCGCCGCTCAGTTCCTTGCCTGTCGCGTTGTCACGAATGATCACGGTCGCACCGGGTGACGCCTGGCACAGGGCATTACGCACGGTGTAGATGCCGCGCCCTTGAGTGGTCACGGTGCCCATCTTCAGTGGCGCTCCCGAAGCATCCTGGCCACTGACCTGATACTCACCCGACATCGTTACACAGCCGCTTAAAGTCAGCAGCAAACCTGCACTGATAGCAAACTTCATTGATATTCCTTGTCTGTTACCGTTCGCACGAGGCACAACGGCGTTGTTTGTTCAGAGAAATCCAGAATCTCGTGATAGGTTCATCGGATCAATTCTACGAGCACAGGAGTTGCCTATGTCGAGTATTACCGTTGGCAATCTTGACCCAGAGCTCTTTGAGCTACTGCACATCTCAGCAGACCGCAATGGTCGTTCGATGGAGGACGAAGCTCGCTTGATACTGATGCAGGCGTTCCAGCAGAACGATTGTGCAGGAGGTCTGGGGACTCGAATCAGCAGTCGGTTCAGAGCCGAGGGAGGAGTTGAGTTGGATTTGCCTGCTCGATAGAGCGGGTATGTAGGTTGTTTGTCATATGGCCATCGCGGACAAGTCGGATCGCCGCACCGCCGCTCCCACAGGCGCGATTTGCCAAAGCGATTGATGTTGCGCTGGGAACGCTCCAGAACTGGGAGCAAGGTCGGCGGGAGCCTGAAGGTCCTGCTAGAGCATTGTTGCGCGCCATACACAATGACCCTGGGCATGTGTTGGCTGCCCTTGAACAGCCCTAGAGTGCTTGTATATCGATGTGCTCCATTGCCATTGCGCCCGAAAACCAACAAACCCCGCTAATTGCGCAATGTTATTCAGTTAAGCCTTAACTGAACAGCATTGGGCTAATTGCGGGGTTTGTCGTGTTTAACGTTTGCTGCAAGTAAGTTAATGGCTGGTGTGTGTTTCCACAGACACCTTCAGCGGGATTCAATAGACGTTGCCGTCTACACTCGAAAGTGACTCACCATCATCTGCAACTGATTACCCAACCGCGCCAGCTCCACACTCGACGCAGCCGTTTCATCGCTGGCGGCAGCCGTCTGTTCAGACACGTCGCGCACGTTGATGATGCTGCGGCTGATCTCCTCGGCCACGGCGCTTTGCTGCTCGGCGGCGGCCGCGATCTGCTGGTTCATCGACTGGATGTTGGACACCGTGCGGGTGATGTTTTCCAGTGACAAGCCGGCCTTGCGGGTCAGCGCCACGCTGCTGTCGGTCAGGGTCCGGCTGTTGTTCATCACCGCCGACACCTGTTGGGTGCCGTTCTGCAGACCGGCGACCAGGCCTTCGATTTCTTCGGTGGATTTCTGCGTACGTTGGGCCAGGCCACGCACTTCGTCGGCCACCACGGCAAACCCACGACCGGCTTCACCGGCACGGGCCGCTTCGATGGCGGCGTTGAGCGCCAGCAGGTTGGTCTGATCGGCGACCGCCTTGATCACGTCCATGACGCTGCCGATCTTGTCACTTTCCTGCTGCAGCACATTCATGGCTTCGGTTGAACGTGCCACTTCGCTGGCCAGGCGTTCGATCTGGGCGATGGCTTCGTTGACCACCTTGTCGCCTTCACGAGCTTCACCGTCAGCGGCAGCCGCGGCCTGGGACGCTTGCTCTGCATTGCGCGCGACTTCCTGCACCGTGGCTGTCATCTCGTGCATGGCCGTGGCCACCTGATCGGTCTCGATTTTCTGGCTGTTGACCCCGGCACTGGTTTGTTCGGTCACGGCCGACAACTCTTCGGCGGCGCTGGCAATCTGGGCGACGCCATCGCGAATGCCGCTGATCAAATCGCGCAGGGTAACGCCCATGCGCGCAATGCCTTGCTGCAATACGCCGAGTTCATCGCGGCGAGTCACCTTGACATCGTGGGACAGGTCGCCACCGGCAATGCGCTCGACCACGGCCAGGGTGTCGCGCAACGGGCCGGTAATCTGGCGGGTGATGATGACGGCAGCAATGATGCCCACCAACAATGCCAGCAGGGTGCTGATCAGTTGCAGCGTACGAGCTTGGGCGCTTTCGACGTCACGGCGGTCGAGCTGGATCTGATACAGCTGATCGCTCAGGGACACGATGGCAGCGCCCTGTTCGGTCATTTCCTTGCGCGCCTGCACCGCGTCGTTGCTGGCGTTTTTATAAGCCTGCAAGGCACTGCGGTAGTTGCTCAGCGCGGTTTCCAGTTGACGCAGGGCGTCTGGCTGAGTCTCGGTAAAGTGCACGCCCAGGGACTTCAGGCCGGCAATCGCCATGTCCAGCTGGCCGACGGCTTTTTGCTCGGTCTCGGCATTGGTGGTGGCGGTGTAGCCGCGCACTTCGTAGCGAGCCAGCAAGAAAGCTTCCTTGGCGGCGGTGATGGCCTGGAATTGTTCGAAGCGCTGATCACTCGAGGGCATTTGCTGCACGCCGCTGTAGAGGGTATCGATCAGTTTGCTGGCGGTATCGGCGTTACTGCCCATGACATCCCGGGCGCTGTTACCGGTGCGGTAGGCGCTGCGCATTTTATTCAAGGACGACTTGTAGGCCTCGATGACGGCGCCTTGTTCCCTGAGCAGCTTGAGGTTATCCGGGCTCTTGAATTTCGCCAGCAGCGCTTGTTGCTGGGCGGAGAACGCGTCCAGGGTGGTCTGTACGTTTTGCGCGGCGGTTTCGTCGCCGTTGGTCAGCATGTATTGCAGGCGCACCACGCGCAGTTTGGTCAGGCCGGCATTGAGCTGGGTGATATCGCTCATCCAGTTGCTGCGGTCAATCAAACCGCCCAGGCTCGTCCAGCCGGTCAGGGCGAGGATGCAGGTCAGTGCCAGGACCAGGCCAAACCCCAGGCCCAGTTTCAGGTTCACGCTGATGTTGCCGAACCAGCTATTCATCAAATTCCTCCAGGAACGTTGTGTTTCTTGATCGTCGGTGGCTGGAAGATTGTTGTTTTTGGGAGCCAGCAAGGTGGGAAGCAGGTGTGTATCGGCAGCGAGGCTGGGAACTGTAGGGAGATCAAGAGATCGCCAGCTCCTAAAGGGGGGGCGCGTTCCGATGTAGGCGCTGCCGCAGGCTGCTATCTTTGCCGTTGTTCTTAAGCTTTTTTTCACAACCGTTTCACTTCCAGTCAACGCGCGCCTCTCTACCCTCGCGGCATCGAATGAAAGTGATGCATGCCGGCGGGGCGGCTTGATGTGGAATTGAGACTCAGACTGTTCGGGAATAAACGCGCCCTCGACCTGAACCGTCTGGCCCGCTATCGCAACGGGGCTGTGGTGCTGGCCTCGGCGCTGCTGGTGATCCCGTTGACGTTATGGCTGTTGCGCCCTGCCGCCGTGCCGGACCTGGCCGACGGCAATGTGGCCGGCGCCCGTGCGTTGGCAGCCGGCTGGGCCAAAGGTGACATGATCGTGCTGGTGCGCCACGTCGAGCGTTGCGATCACTCCTCGGCAGCCTGCCTGAGCGGCAATGACGGCATCACCGATCGTTCCCGTAGCGTGGCAGTGGCGGTGGGTGCGCAGTTCAAGCAACTGGGCTTGAATAAGGCCGACATCTACAACAGCCCGGTCATGCGGACCGCGCAGACCGCCGGCTATATGTTCAACAAGATCAGTTTCGATGAAGACTGGTTGATCAACTGCAAGGGCACCATGTTGCGTGACGCCTTGGCGCACAAAGTGGCCGGACGCAATCTGATCCTGGTCACCCACAGCGAATGCATGTCGCAACTCATGACCGACCTCGAGTTGCCAGGCTCGACCCTGGGTTACGGCGCTTCCTTGTTCATTTCTGCCGAATCGTTACAGGCACCGCGCATGCTCGGCTTCATCGAAGCCTCGGACTGGCGCTCGGTGACCGGCGAATGACTTCACTTTTTCGATCCGGGCGCTCAATGATGACCTCCTCCCACTCGCGTTTTTACTGGGTGAACTTCGGTATCCCGCTGGCCTGTGCCGTCGTGGTTTTCCTGCTGTTCGACCTGACCAGAATCGACATCGCCTTCAACGATCTTTTTTATGATCCGGTCGCGAAAGTGTTCCCGCTGGATCATGTCCATCTATTCGAAAAGATCACTCACAAATGGGCGCGGATCATCCCGAACTGGACCGGCGAGATAGCCATCGTCGGCGCCTTGCTGTCGTTTCTCTGGCCACGTCTGAAGGCTGAAAAACATTCGAAAATCATCGCGTTCCTGGAAAAGATCAAGGTCGCGCCAGTGATACGGTTTGCCAGCAGGCACCGCCGTGACTTCCTGTATGTGGTGTTCGCGTTTTCCATCAGCACGGGCGTCATCCACTACCTCAAGGGTCATACCAGTGTGTATTGCCCGATCGAAACGACCCAGTACGGGGGGAAGGTCGAACACAAGGAGTGGTACCAGAATTTCGATCTGCTGAGCGTTGCCGGGGATGGGCGCTGCTGGCCGGGCGGTCATGCTTCGGGTGGTTTTACCCTGCTGGCGTTGTACTTCGTCGCGCGCCGCTACCGCTGGCGTCATTCCAAAGCGGTGATGTACGGCTCGCTGGCGCTCGGTTTCGTCTACGGCACGACGCGGGTCCTGCAAGGCTGGCACTACATGTCCCACACTTTCTGGGCCGGGATCTTCGTGTGGCTGGCGTGTTTGCTGACGGCGCTGGCGTTCTATGGGCGAGCGCGGCTGGAGTTGCCGGTTTTGCAAAAGCATGAAGAACCCGCGTTGGCGGCTCAGCCGCAGCCCGTCAATTGAGGTGGGTTTTTGTTGTCGCAGATCAAATGTGGGAGCGAACCTGCTCGCGAAAGCGGTGGGGCAGACGACCTCTCCATCGACAGGTCGGGCGTCATCGCGAGCAAGCTCGCTCCCACAGTGATCGATGGCGTACACCGAATCCGTGGACGACGATGCCCCTGTGGGAGCGAGCTTGCTCGCGATGAGCGATAACGCCGTACACCTGAATGAACGCCTGCCTACCCCTGCGGATCGACGTTATCCAATGCCCGGTTCACGGCCAATTCCGCCAGCATGATGATCTGCGCAATGGCCAACGCGGTGTTGCGCTGCGGACCGTTCAGGTAGGTGGCGAAATCATTGGCCATGACGTTGGCTGAAGCCAATGACTCGCAGGCATGGGCCAGAAGGCTTTCGGTGTCCATGTCCGGGACGACCATGAAGAGGCTGTGGGGGCGATAGGGTCTGGCGGTTTCGAAGGGGGGATCGGGGGTTAATTTATCCATGTGAAAACTCCTACTGAAATGGGAGCCATCACTTGCCGGATCTCAAGCGGCAAAGAGGTGGCAGCTATGTGCAGTGTGAGATCACCGGTAGTAGGCACCCGGCCAGACCGAAGTCTGCCCGCACACAGCCGCCATAACGCATTCCATGGCAGCGGATAAGCTGGCGCCAATTATGAAGACACTGGCGCTAGATGCATACTTTTTGCCGGGATCTCACACCCGATCACTGAGTTTTCAGCGACTGCCAAAGGTTATTGAGCGGACTTCCGACCGACAACCTTAAAGACCTGTGGGATTTTTCTTCTGGTTTTATTCGCTTGTAGGACGTGTCACACGCGCCGTGACCAGGGCGTGTCGTGTTGCATGGCGGTTAGTGAAAAACTCAAACCGCCAACGGCAAGGTCACAATAAAGGTACTGCCCTTGCCGTCGCCGTCACTCATGCCGATAACCGTGCCGCCATGGGCCTCGACCAGTTCACGAACCACGGTCAGGCCAATGCCCAGGCCTGCACGGTTGAAATCCACGGCATGAAGATCCTGCACGAAGGGCTCGAAGATAAAAGGCAGCGCCTTGGCAGAAATACCGATGCCATTGTCGGCAATGCTCATCTGCAGCAGATTGTCTTCGCCGGTCACCGACAGCGTAACCGTGCCGCTCGCCTGGGTGTACTTGGCCGCGTTGCCCAGCAGGTTGCCGAGGATTTGCGTGAGCCGTACCGGATCGCCGTTCACCGCGAGCGCCTCTTCAGGCAACTCTGCGGTGAAGTGCAAATGACGAGCAGCCATGACCGGGCTGCATACGGTGATGGCGTCCTGAATGATTTGCACCATATCGACGATTCGACGATCCAGGCGCAACTTGCCGGTGCTGGCGCGGGAGACGTCGAGCAGGTCATCCACCAGTCGTGACATGTGCTGCACCTGGCCTTCGATCAGTGCCTGCATTCGGGGCAGCTCTTCTTTCGGCACCCGCACCAGTCGGCCGGCGATCATGCTGATGGGGGTCAAAGGATTGCGCAGCTCGTGAGCCACCAGCGTGAGGATATTTTGTTGCTGGGTCAGGCTGTGCTCGGCCGAGGCTTGCAGATGTTGCGCACTGAGCACGGCACGCACCAATTGTTCGTTGGTGTCGCGCATCTCCAGGTAACGCTGGTGTTCTTCGGCTGAGCGTTGGGGTTTTTCCGCATCCGACTGCGCCAGCAGAATCGCCAGGACCAATTGCTGATTGGCCTCGATCAGTTGCTCGACCTGTTGGCTATCGACGAGCTGGGTGTTGGCCTCGCTCAGCTCCTTTTGCAGCGCCGCCAGTACGGCACGCGCCTCGACGGTTTTCTGGCCGAGCAGGAACAATTCGCGAGCGGCGGTGGCCATTGCTTGTTCGTTCTTGCTGTTAGCCTCATTCATGATGGTTCGTTCATCCCTGGTCTTTGTCAGCGTGCTGCCGGGTTGGCCGACCACCCAGCAATCCTTCCTGCTCCGGTAACATCTCGCCGATCTGTAAACCTTGATCGTCGATGCGGTACAGGCGCAATTCATCGGAATGGGCGCTGGCCCGGACCTTGACCACGGCCATGATGCGCAGCAGGCGGCTCTGCACTTCAATGTAGCGCTGAACGATGATGGCGTCGGTGAGGAACGCCGTGCCGTAAGGGCTGAAACGCAGATCGGTGTAACGGTCTTCCAGCTCGGAGGTCATTAATACGCTGACGCCGGCGCTGGTCAGGGCAGTGACCATGCGCGACAGCGACTCACGGAAGTCTTCGCGGAAAGTGGGCGCCAGCGCCAGTTCGAAACCCGACAGCGAATCGATCACGACGCGGGTGGCTTTCAGCCGGGTGATCTCGCTCAGCAGCAACTGCACGATTTCGTCGATGGACAGGTCCGGAGCGCGGCTGTCCACCAGACCGACCTGACCACTCTGGATCAGGCGGGCGAGGGTCGCGTTCTGGGAGTGATTGGGCCGCTGCTCGAACACCGCGATTACCCCGGTTTCGCCATTGCGTGCGCCTTCAGCGAGGAAAGTCGCGGCCAGAATACTTTTGCCCGAGCCCGACGGCCCGGCCACCAGCAAGGAATACCCACGGGGCAGACCGCCGCCGAGCATCTCGTCGAGTTGCGCGACGCCCATCTTCAGGCGTTTGACGGGGAATTCCTGCGGCGCTTCAACCGGGTTGAGTGCTGCGGGCGCAAAGACCTTGATGCCCGACGTCGCGATGCGGAAGGTGTGCAGCCCCGGAAGTGTCGGCTGACCGCGCATCTTCATGATTTCCATCTTGCGCACCATGGAATTGCGCTGGACGCTCTGGCGCAGCCAGATCAGGCCGTCGGCGACGGTGAAAATCGGGTTGGTGTCGGTTTCGGTGAAGTACTCGCCAATCAGGAAGGTCGTCGCCTGCCAGGTGGTCATCAACATGCCCAGTTGTTGAATGAACTGCGGCAGGTTGTTGTTCGGGTTGTCCTGGGTCTGGCTGGCCAGTACTACCGAGCGGAACGAGTCGACGAACACCAGCGCCGGTGAATGCGCCTCCACCTCGCTGACAATGCGCCGCAATACTTCGTCCAGATTGCCAGCGAGCGTGTCGTCGGCCAGGTTGATGTAGCGGATCGACTGATTGATCGCTTCGCTGTCGAAAAAATCGAATTGTTGCTGATAACGCAGCATCTTCAGCGGAGGCTCGCCAAGCACGGTAAAGAACAGTGCCGGGCGCTCAGGCGTTGCCAGGGCAAACATCATCTGGTGAGCGAGGGTGGTCTTGCCGCAGCCGGGAGGGCCTGCGATCAAGTTGAACGAAAACTCCGGTAAACCTCCGCCCAGTACCTCGTCCAGTCCTGGCACGCCGGTGGCCAGGCGGTTGATAGTCACTTTGGTGCTCATGGCGAAGTTTCCTGCGAAGGGGTGTCGCTCAAAGAAGGTTCCCACACGCCACGAAGCAAACGTGCGGTGAGCGAGGGCCCGATCAGCGTGGTCAGCAGCTGGTAGAAAGTGCTTAGCAACACTTCACCGAAAAACAGGGCATCGGCTGCGCTTTGCTCAACGAGTACGGACTTGAGGGCTGTGAGGTCCAGGGAGGCCTGCACACTGTCATAGGTGCCGGCCAGGCGCGGATGGTTGGCAGCGCATAGATGCAGGCTGCGGCGATAAAGCGCGGCTACCCCTTGCTGGCCCAGGATGGGCGTGAGGGCGGCGTCCATATCCTGCAATATTGAAGCGATCGCTTGTGCGATGGTTGCAATGTCAGCGTTGGGGCCAACGCGGTGCGTCAGAGAAGCTACGATCTGACGGCTCTCTTCGCTTAGCGTGGACATGGCTAACTGATATCTGATTGACAGTTTTCGATGGTACACCGAATAAGGCTATCGGGAGGGAATTGCGACAGATGAGGGCGGTTATTGGATGACTGAATGAAGCTGACCGTTCAAAAGGCAAAAAAAAAGCCCGCGGGAGGGCGGGCAAACCGTAGTTTCTTGAAGAGCGAGTGCAATGTACCGGTTGGAGAGGGGCGGTGGGGTGAAGAAAAATTCATCTGCGCGCGATGTGAGGAAGCCGACTCAACAGAAAGTTACATAAAGTGAAACCTTTTGTTGAGTCGTTGTGCATGAAGCCTTGGATGACAGCTTAAAAACGGGCGACCTCAGTAAGGTCGCCCATTTTATGTCCAGGTGTTCGGTCATTTCGGTTTGAAGGGCCCGCTCTACCGGCATCTTGGTGAGCTACTTGAACAGGCCGTTTTAATTAAGGCGCGCCATCAGCCTTGCTTACCAGCATCGGGACCTCTCTCCGGTTGGTCCCGGCTTCCATGGCCGCCACCAGATCCTTGGCACCCAAGCCCCATTTGGTGATGACTTTAAAGGCATCAGTGAAGGAGACATCCAGAGGATGCACGCGGCTCGCTTCCAGCACGTAGATGGCGCCGGCCAATGGCGTGGGCACTGAAGGGACGAAGATGGTGTAGCGGCCATCCTCGAACACCTCAATGATGAAAGCCGGCACGAGAGCATCTTCGATTTCGACCAAGGCGGGCTTCCATACATTTTGCCGGCTATCTCCCGCCACTTGCTGGGTCAGACTACGAAACAGGCCGTAGCCGGGGATTTTTTCAAACACCCCCCTTTCCACCCGCGTGCGGGTGCGTTCGCCCAAACGTGTACGCAAAGCGGCGCCAATGAAAAAGCAGATCAGCAAAACCAGAATCAACGATAAGAATTGCTCGGCAGGCAGCCATTCCGGCAACAGTTTGGAAAAGGGTCGCACCAGTTGTCCCAGTGACTTCATGCCCTTGAGCAACACCAGGATGGCGAGGTAGATGGGGACGATAACGAGTAAACCTGCAACTACCCGTTTGGCGAAGTACGCGAGTGCCGCTTTCATATGCACTGCCTTTGTCGGGATTGGCGGAATCGGGCCGCGCCCCTTGATCGTTCTCTGCAGTTGCAGTGCACGCCCCTGGTGTCAAGACGCCGCGCAGCTACAACCGATTGCCGAAAGGATCAACCTTCCTGGCCCCACAGCGAAGTGCGGGGGTGAGATGTACGTTATTAGTATTTGATGTCACGAGCGGTGTCACGCGTGTCCTGTTTGGTGTCGCGCTTGTCCTGGCGGCATTCGGCGCGGCTCTTTTCGTCGCCTTCCTTGCATTCTTCCTTGGTTTCCCGGGAAGCGTCGCGCCCCTCCTGCTTGGTATCGCGCGACTCTTGTCGCTGGTCAGCCTGATTGGTGGCATAAGCCTGCGTCGGCACCCAGTAGCCGCCAGCTGCAATGGCCAGAGTGGTCAGGGCGGTCAGATAATACCTGCGGATCATGATCATTCTCCTTGCAGAGTATTCGATCACTTCTAGCCCCTACCTATTTACCGCACGCGGTCAACTGGGGCTGTTGTCCCGCGAAAACCTGAAACGTTACTCGAAGTGTGGGATTTAACGATAGAACGACATTGGCAGTCCTACAAGGCAGTCGCTTCCCGTCTGTCGCGAGAGGAAGAAAACGTAGAAAAAGTCTCGCCTTCGCGGGTCAATTGCCGATGCAGCCTTTAAATAGAAAAAGCGTCGTCGTTGTCGATGTATTGCGTTGTAACAGGTCAAGTCTGAACTAAGCTTTTTCCTGCACGCTCAGCGCTGATCATCCGGGCCGTTGCGGCGCTCGCGCTGGCTCTGTTCACCGGAGCTGGTTATGCCGCCGTCGAGGAAAAACCGTCCCCTCAGGCACCTCAGCGTGAGCAATTCACCCTCTCGCTCGATACCGCAATGAAACCGTGGACCGGGTCAAAGGACAACAGGCTGACTCAGCCGTGGCGAGGATGACAGCATGCAAGGCACAGAGGAGCGAAAGCGGGCACGCGTGCTGGATCCGGTCGAGCGTATTACGGAAGTGATCTTTGGCCTGCTCATGGCAATGACCTTCACTGGCACCATCAGCGTAGCGACGTCGGGCCAGGAAGAGGAACGTACGATGATGATCGCTGCGCTGGGTTGCAACCTCGCCTGGGGACTCGCCGATGCAATAATGTATTTACTGCGAACCCTGATCGAGCACACCCGCAACCGCACGCTCCGCGCAAACCTGTGCGGCGCGACTGACGCAGCCACCGGACAAGCGCTGATTGCCGATGCGCTACCACCGCGTATTGCGGCAGTGGTCGGTACGGATGAGCTGGAGTCGCTGCGTCGCCGCGTGATCGAGTATTCATCCACGCCCTTGCCGCCACGCCTCGGCTGGGATGACTTCAAGGGGGCCGCAGGCGTTTTCCTGTTGGTAGTGGTCTCGACATTCCCACTGGTAGTACCGTTTCTGTTACTCGACCAGACAGCGCTTGCCGTACGCGTCTCCAACTTGGTCGGACTCGCCGTGCTGTTCATCGCCGGTTGGATGCTTGCACGATACGCGGGTGCAAAACCGTGGCAAGGCGCAATTGCATTGGCAGTCACTGGCGCGGTTCTCATCACCGCGATTATCGCGCTTGGTGGATGAGTAGATAACACTGAAGAAGCCATGGTGGGCGGCAGGAGCGTTGGGAAACTTTGATTTTGCTGGATTTCAGGCGCAAAAAAGACGTCCGTGGACGTCTTTAGATGATGAAGTGGTGGGCCGGGGTAATTTGAATTTGTTCATTAAGTTATTGATTTATAACAGTCTAAAAATTGGCGACCTCAGCGGTCGCCCATTTTCTTTCTACATCAATACCTGCGCCTGCAATCGCCGCCCGACGACGTCCAACAAATCGCAGTCGTCACGCAGTGAAGTGACCAGCACCGCGCCAGTTCACTGTGAACATTTTCGTTTACGGCGAAGCTCTCCAACAATTGGGTTGCCGTGCGGATGCGGTAGGCTGCGGTTTCGTGCATTACGTCCAGCGGCGCTTCGGTGTCGATCAACAGCGCCGCAATGCTGCAATTGATGCGGGTGACCGGCATGTATCGATCCATGACAAAAACCTCCAGTCGGTAACAAAGGCACGCCGTCACTCAGGGGTGGTTGGTGGACGGGATCTCTGGCAATCCATCGGGTGGGTCCAGGTTGTCCAGCGCCCGGTTTACCAACAGTTCGGCCACCACCGCCAGTTGCTGGATCGCCAGCGCTACGTTACGGCGAGAGCTTTCCAGATCGCAGGCAAGGTCCGTGCTCATGACGTTGAGCGAGGCCAGGGTTTCGCAGGCGTGAGCGAGCAGGGACGGGGTGTCGATGTCGGGGAGGATGGTGAATACGTGGCTGACGGGGTCAAGGTGATTGGGATTGCGGAGGCGGGCACTGACGCGTCGTTCGGTGATTTTGGAGAGTTCGGCCAGGTCGAGGGTTTCTGATTCTGCAAGGCTCGCTTTTTCAAGCGAATTTGGGATGTTGTTTTTCATGGAAGACTCCAATAGTTTCGGGACCCCACGCTTTTTCGGCCTGTCAAAACCGTTCGCTGGGTTACAGCGAAGAGAGAAAATTATCGGTCAGTGGATGCGTCCGCCAGTTCATGGAAGGCGCTACAACTTGCAGGAAATTTCCTAGGACTGTTACTACGCGCTTGCCTAGCAGTTAACGGATCAGGGGTGGTCATTTCTGTGGAGCTAAAAAAATACCTCAGTCTTCCGTCACCTTAGAAACCCTCAACACCCATCCGGCTTCCCCTGGGATCAACCTGTACTGAACCTGCCGCATTTTTTCCGTCCGGCCCGAACCAGCGTCAGCTCCGTCGTAAACCGGAAACCGCTGCACCAACGCATTTTCCGTCACAGCAAACTCATCCTCGCCTTGGTAACCCTCTGCAGTTTTCGGGTTGTCACTGACAGGTGGTAGATAAATCTCGCTGAGCGATTTCTTGCGGTTAGCGGAGTAGGCAACGAGCTCACCCGCCATCCCGCGCCCCGATGATCTGATAAAGACGTAAACCTCGGGTGAGCCATCGCGATCAAGATCTGCGACCTCCGCGCGAACGATGTTGCCGGTAAGTGGGTGAGTCACCTTCGAGTTATCGATTTCCAGCCCTTGGGGTGTGATGTAGAGCACGGGATTTCCATCGATCAACGCCGTCGTCACATGAAAACGAATGCCCTGCAATTCGAGCGTTTGGTCGAACGGCTGGATGCTGTTCTTGGCATCATCGACAAGTCTCGATGACAGGTGCTGCGCTGCGAGCGGTTCTTTGATGGAATGGTTAGCCGTCACGGTTTCGGCGCCGTTATTGAAGGCGATTTCGACACGAGGTGCGACCCCTGCGTTGGCATTGGCAACCAAAGAAACCATAACGGCGAAGGCGGCTGAAATACGGGCAATCATGTACATCTTCCTCAATGCTTCTGTTCGGTGACGTTGTCCATGCAGATGAGAAAGCAGCATAGAGGGGGTAGCGCCAAGCATCCCGACACTAGATCTGCAGTAGTTCATCCAGGGTCACGGTGTGCTTGAAAAGCCTCACTCCCAAACCACCCGTGCGATCCAGCGATGACCCCACCGTCAAATCTGGCGGGCCGGGGTAATTTGAATCGGTTTGGTAAATTATTGATTTATAACATTAATAACTATTTTAGTTTTTAGTTGGAATACCAATTGGAATACTGCACTCCACTTGACCTCCCGCTTGCATTCGATCTCACCAGCACGCTTCGTAACCATGATTGGCAGTGAACTGCCCAAAGCGGCCAGTCTGCACAGACGGAACGACCAACTGAGTGCCGAGCTAATAGCCGGTCTCCGACCGACTTTCTCCTGTACCGCGGCGTTTCAGAGCTTGGCCACTGTATAGAAGGATGTCGAATTGTTCGCCAACTTGGCGGACTCACATCCTAGGGTCACCCATGGTGTCTTTGGGTGAGGTAGAGACGTGAGGTCACAGACCGGGTGAGGCCGCCGAAGCAGGCGCGCGCATCTTGACGAAGCGATACAGTGCGCTGTGGTACGGACCGAAATGAATGAGCGAGTCCAGCCGTGCGACAAGACTCCTCATGTCCCCGGCCTCCGTTAGGGATCATGGTTGTAATAAGATTGCCAGAGTCGGTAGAAACTGGTGACGACTTGGATGATGATCGCACCAGACATATGACGGAAGATGATTCAGATGACCGATGATCAAGAACACCCATTGTCCAAGCTAATAACGATTGCGACGAAAGCAGGTATCGGGCTGTTGCCAGGCGGTGGTTTACTCACAGCAGGATTTGAAGGGATTCAGCTATTGAGTGCAGAAGTCGCCAAGCAGATGGAGCGGAGCACTCAAGCGCGATTTGAGAATTTCATTAAAAGTGTGTTCAACGAGAATGTCAGCCCTGAGGTGGCCATTCATACATGAAGTCAGATGACGAAGAGTACAAGCTTTACGAAAAAATCTATCTCGCGGAGGCGGATAGGAAAGAGAAGTTGATGGGGCGTCTTAACCTACCCCTTGCAATGATTGTAGCGGTCCTCAGCTTTTTGTCTTATCTACTGTCGAAGGCACCTCCGGTAGCGGTTACCGCCGGAGTGTATTTTTGGATTTCATACTTAATGGCTGTCGTCTTCGTACTGGTGGCAATGGCGCATTTCTCACAAGGATGGCGGGTACGCCTTGATGATCTAGCGATACCCACGGCCGAGGATCTTGAATCTCACCGCAGGTTCCTGATTACCTACTATGATGGTGACATTGTTGAAGCCAATGGCTGGTTCATGCAGATCATGATGGATTACTACATTATGGGCGCAACGCGAAATGCTAAGAATAATGACAGGCGTAGCAGCCAGCTCGACCAGTGCTCGAAATATGTGATTTATGCGGTCGTAGCGTCCATTATTGCGTTCGTACCGACCTACACATCATCGCTGACTTAGGAAACATGTAATGTCCGATCAGAAGCCGCCACCACCACCGCCCCCTCCTATGCGTAACGTTAGAGGTGATGTTCCGTTACCACGGCGTGATCCGCCTCCGCCACACCCTTCGAAAAAGGGTTGAGGGGGCTAGCTTTAGCTGGCTTCATTTCCCGCCTATAAAAACAGTATTGAGCAATCTACGGGGCTTCGGTGGTCCCGCAGATGCTCAGATCATCCATTGCTCGGTTTCCATGTTTAAAATCCTACGGATTGAGTAACGCGAGCAATTTACTACCACGGCGCCCGACAATTGCCGTTAGCGCCTGCTCCCCCAGCGTTGAGATCGCATCAAAGCTTCTGTGTCCAGCACGGTAGAGAGCCAGAGCCTCCCCACGCGTTAAAGTGAAGGGGCCTGCTAACAATGGTAGGGCTTCGGCAGGTAAGCCATGGTCGAGCCGGGTGAATAGCAGCGCCGTGGCTTCTTCATCCTCGGCCCGACCTAGCAGAATGGCAGCAATGCGTAATGCTGACTCTAAGATGAAACGTGAGCCATCAGCATACCCTCGGATATCACCGTGTCCCACGCGAGAGTAAGCATTGGCCGAGTAATGGGCTTCGATATCGGTTATCGGTTCGCCTGCGATCCAGTCATTCACAATGAGTGCGCGTTTGCACCGAGCATAAAACGCTGAATCGCTTTCTGCTCTGTGAGCCAATCCATGGCCAATAATGGGGCCAAACCGAACAATAGCTTCTTGCTGCCATCGTGGTTCTCCGTTTCGGCCGCTCTGTGGCGTGTAATCTTCATCACGCTCTTGAAGGACCTCTACGAGAACGAGCAGATTCTCCAGTGTTGCATCGGCAGGGGTGAGACGACGTACTAGCTCTACCAATCGTAGAGCAGATTCCAGAGCCAAAGGTGATTCGCCACATGCACGTCCAAGCATGGTCAGGCGGAGGTTTTCGCCTTCTTGGTCAATCAGACCTTGATCAATCATTCGGTTAAGGAGCTGTTCCAGCGAGCTGGCCATACGATCCCGCCAATTGGGATAGTGCAGCGCGGCAAGGAAACCTCCGTAGGTGTTTGCGATTAGGTCAATGACCGCATCACGCGGAATCTCTCGGACTTGTGCTAGAAGACGAATAGTCCAGGTGCCGGGCTGAGCTGAATCAAAAGATGAGGTAATCGCTTCGGGCGTTCCTTGCACATACGTTCGAAAGAGCTGGTTTCGCTCCATGGGTGTTTCGGCGAGAAGGACTGATCGTCCTTCGGCTTCATAGCCAAGGCGACCAGCACGTCCGGCCATATTTTTGTACTGCGCGACTGTGTAGGGGGTGCGGGTTCGGCCGGGGAAGTCTGTTTCGGCAATGATGACGGTTGATGCAGGTGTGTTTACTCCAGCTGCTACGGTACTCGTCGCCACAAGGGCTTTGATTAGTCCATTGGGCTCTCGAAAGCCGCGTTCAACCGCCACTCGCTCGTCGCGTGTCAAGTCGCCATTGTGAAATGCCACGCCGCCAGCTAGAGCACGACGCAGACTTTGGGACATTGCGGAGGGATCGCCTTCGGGCAGTGCGTCAATTACGTCTTGTGCCGCCTCCAGCCCAAGTTCACTTGCGAGATATTCGGCGCAACCACTCGCCGGTCCACGCGCGTTACGAAAAATTATAACTTTTTCCCCTGCTTCTATGAGGTTGCGTACGAGGGGCACGATCATGTCTTGTGAGGATGATTTTTGGCGGCGCTGCCGGATTTCGTGACCGGCGATTAACTGCACTGTTTCCGGCCCATTCGGTCCAAGCCGAGTAAAAGCGCCGCTTCGATCCATCACACCTTCGATCAAAGGCACGGGGCGATAATTCGTTTGAAGCAATCCGCAACCGAGCCAGCTGTCCATGCTGTTGGCGTGGCCTATGACGGCGCTTAGCGTGATGAGCTGAGGGCACACGCCCCGGCGCCGAGCGCTGATTATGCTGGTAAGCAATAACTCTACCACCATGCCTCGTCCAGGCTCGGTGATGAATTGAGCCTCGTCCAAGACCACTAACCCTATCTGATTGAGCATATGGGATGAAGAAACTGACAGGCTTAAAAATTTCTCATAGGTAAAGAAGGCAATGTCGTACTTGCCCCGCAGAACGGTGCTTACTTGGTCCTGCCAGTCGCCGCTACACCGGGCGATCCGCAGACCTAACCGATCACCATAAAGTGCCGAAAAATCCTCAAATTTTTCGTTTACTAACGCCTTGTAAGGCAGCAGAAAAACGGCTTTTTTCCCCGCTGCGATGGCTTTAATTGCGGCCAGTTCGCCTATGAAAGTCTTTCCTGCGCTGGTTGGAGCTACGACCATAAGGGATTGGCCACTCAGCACGCCCTTGTCGTTGATCGCATCAATCTGCAAGGTATTAAGGCCAGCTGGGAAACGCTCATTCCAAGCATCCGCCGCTTCGTTAGGAATGCCTGCCTTCGTGAGTTCGAGAATCTCGCCGTTCGTTTGAAAATTTCCATATTCTGGGAAAGCGGCACGATAACGGTCGCCTACGCGACCCGGTGGTATTAGGACCTCTCCTTGTGTTTGACCAAACATGGTGGGCGACTGTACATACCCATAGCGCTGCGCGTTGACACTGACAAGCCGCGTGACTTTATCCACCAACTCTAGCATCCCAAGGGGGGCGTCCGCAGTCAATAGAGTGTCAATAATCGCCTTTGTGAACAGGCCGTGGCGTGACTGTGGATCTTCCATTGCTTCCTGATCTGCGGATGAGGCGGCAAACAAAATGCGACCCTGGCCAGCCACTTCGACTAATGGGAAAGCAACAGCATTGCGTGGTATCAACCCTATGTTGAGAACCCGCGCGGACGCTCCGCCGCTGAAGCAGCAATCCAAAAGAAGAATGACGGCCCGCGCTTTCGAGTCGCGAAACCATCGCGCGAGTTCGTCCATCCCAAGTGTTGTTCCAGGTAAATTATCGACTTCTGTGTCGTGCAGTACGAGCCGATGGTCCGGTGTCCCATGCCCCGCGAAGCCAAACATGACGACATCATCCTCGTTGGCTGCACTCAAGGTGGCCTCTATCGCCGCCCTCATCGCATCTACAGTGGCATCTTCGTTGGTAATCAATTGGGCATCCAAGCCTTCTATTGAATCCGACATGACGGCCCACAGTGCCGTCGCATCTCGCGCCGCCCCTGTCAGATCACCCACTAACGGATCGTGATACCTATCAATCCCTAGGAACGCGGCACGCATCATAGTGCTACCCTTTAAATACTGGTGATTTCGAAAGACATTGACGTATTTTCAAGCGAGGTCGGTCGAAAGGTCGCTTCGTGTCGTGTTTGGCGGCCTCCAACTCTCTCAAACCATACACACCAAACGGTGCTTTCACCTGTCATTGCAGCCTCGCCAATCTGCTCTACGGTCATGTGCGGGCCGCCGGATTTCAGTTGTACAACATCGCCAGGTTTAAACGTCATACCGCTCTCCAGGGTTTTGATGCGTGATTGTGATTGAAAAGTGCAGCGATGAAATAGTGGCGCGCGTACTGATCTCTTAATTTGCTGGTTGATGTCTGTACGATTTCCCTTGTTTCGGCACATGAACCCGATGAACCATTAAGGTTGAGGGCACGCCGGTCCCATCACATCATGCTGTATCCAGCGCCCGGGCTGGGATTGGTCACTGGTTAGTTGGATCTTGGCTCATTGTTATCTGAAACATGCCTTTACCGGAATTTGCAGGGAAGCGCGCAACTTTGCAACGGTCGACTGTCACTTGTGACCTTCGCAGAATGGGTCGCAGCTTCACTGTGCGTAACGTAGATCCTCAATCAATTGACTGTGCAAGGCTTTGTCACCGCACACGACAATTGCTGCGCCGTTCTGAGCTGGCTGGCCATCCCAAGTCGTGATGGCTCGTTGAAGCCCTAGCTCGGGATTTCGCTAATGAACGTGCATTGGAAAAAATCTCCTCCATTTCCCTACGGTCAGGGGGGGGCGCGGTGGGATAAAGGCTCCATTACTGCTTTCCTTCATGCTGCCGCATCGTGGGCCTCTGCCAACGCACCTCGTTTGCCATCGGATGGCTGTGAGCTAAACATATGGCAGCGCTGTGCAGCCATCTTGCTGACTGATAAATCTCACAAGTGAGGCCCATGCAGATGCAGGTCGACGGCTGCTTATTCCGACAGTCCTTCTGGCCGACTGTGTTGAAAAAGTCGAGCCGCCTGGCCACCCATACATTGAGCGGTGAAAATGCCTTTTTTGCACGCTGCTACGCTAAATATGGGCCCTGAACCCTCTGCGTAAATTACAGATTTCAATCTCAGGCGCGTACTTTTCTGCGGTGGAAACCGACGCCGACTTTTTCAACACAATCGGCCGTTATCGGCCCGTCACGACTAACCGCTTTGGGTTGTTTTGCGCCATTGCGGCGGTATTTTTCGAGCAGGTTCATCCGCAAGAGAATATCCACGCTGAGATAGATGAAGGCGGGCAAGCGAGTCTAGAGGGTTGCCTATCCGCAACTCGAGCGTTAGATCAGCATTTCTCGGTCATTCCCTAATCGCTTCCAGACCAATAGAGCGGTGAGTCGATAGTAATACCGGGTGGCGTCGGAGTGGTCTTTTAGGTGCTGAGTGAGAAACCAGCGCACATGCTTGAGCTGCCAGGTCCAGGGATTGTCTCGCTGCCATCGCTGTTGAATGGCTGCTTGCATGATTCGGGCTTGGCGTAGGTGTCGTTGCTGCATGACCTTCGAGCCAGTCAGTACTCCGCTCAGGAACAGCGCCATATCGAAGGCGCTTAGTCACGCTCTGCCTCCAATGTAGGCCGACACCACATCGATTCGGTTATGCCCGAGTTCAAGGCGATCGCAGTGGCCACCATTGACTGGTGCGGCGTGGCCAGTGAGCTGTTCGTAACGCTCGCAGGCGTAGGCCGCTCGCAGTTCATGAAAGCCCTTCAGCCCGTGTTCATGCAGCGTTTCGCGGGTGGGAAGCACGGTCTGTTGCAGGAACGCGGCGTAGCTTCGTCTCGGGCCAGCAAGTTGCGGCTGCCAGTCGGCGACGCATGACGAGCCAACTGCAGCGCCGCCTTTGGTGCCGTCCTCGCTTAGCCGAGGCCCTTGAGCAGAGTGCGAAGGGCTTTGAGCTGTTCTGCGGCGTCCTCGGCGGCCTTGACAGGAGGCAGGCTGATGCCGCGACGTATGGTGAGATTGCCGTCGTCTTGCTGGGCCTGGCGGATGGCGTTTCGAGTGCGCTCCGCGTTAACGATGTGTAGCAGCTGAGTGCGAAGTTGAGTCTTCACACAGCTCAGAGACACGTATGTCGTGACACAGAAATGCTCGCCATCTTGGCGTATGCGAATGGCTGCGGCCCAGGCAGTGCCCAGCTCCGGATCCAGCAGCCGCTCAAATTCTTTCAGGCTGAAGTAGGTGACTACTCGGCGGGGGTCGGCTACTAGGTGGCTGAACTGCTCACCCAGCACGCGGTAAAACCTGGCGAATTTGCGTTCCTTCAGGCAACGGTCCCAGATGTTTGGTCGACGGCAGTACAGCTGAAACAAGCGAATATTCGCCTTGGCCTCGTTGCCTGAGGCCATACCTTTGACAAGCTCGGCTAGGTCTTTGGCCCTGGACCGGGGCGCGTTGGGCGTCAGAATTTTGTGCAGTGCGTCCAGCGAGCTCCCATGCTGGCTTGCCACATGGGTCACCAGCTTGCCTAGGACGCTGCCCTCGGCCACGTCGTCTTCCTCCTGAACGGCTTGGCGGAACTGAGCCATGGTGGCTTTGACATGTGGAGCAACCCAGCTCAGTTGTTCGGTGTGGCCGAGAAATTCCGTGAGCCAGGTGTAGTTAATCGAAATCCAGTGATCGTCCTCCGGCTCACTATCGTTGCTATCCAGGTACAGGTGGATACCACGATAAGTCGGGAACAATTTGCGCAGCGCATTGAAGTAGGTCTTAGTCTGGTCTTTGCCTTCGCGGTAGCCAAACTTGTTTTCGATGGCTACGTAAAGTTTCGCAGCAGGGTCGACCGCCAGCACATCGATGTATCGGGCTTCGCCGGGCAGTCCCAACTCTGCTTCTGTGACGACAATGATCGACGAAAACGCCAGGGTGTGGATATTCGCCGCCGCGAGAAAACGCCGGTCATTGAGCGTTAGATTGGCTTGGTGCGCGGAAACGCCCGCACGGGTCAGCAGAGATTTTATTGCCTGGTCACCCAGCCCGTGACCTTGGCTGGGGTCTAGCAGCCAAGCCAGGAAGCGAGATACGTTGACTTCCTTGGGGTAACAGATCTGGAGTGGTTCGCTGTGAGTGGACAGCGCGAGCATGCGCTGCACGTTGGGGTCGGCGTAGAGTTCGTCGACGAGAGAGTCCAGGGACATGAGGGCTCTGTAAGTTGAGTTGGGAGCTGGAAAGCGTATAGGGTCTAGGGCAGGGTGTTAAGTGGAAGCATCCGCCCAACACACCTTGCGTGGTTAAGCAGCGTCGCCGCCTTTCTCCTCGCAGAGATAGATAAAGGCCGATTAGTGAGCCTGGAAGGCTGTCTACCCACGATTCGAGCGCCGATCAGCATTTCTCGGTCATTCCCTAATCGCTTCCAGACCAATAGGGCGGTGAGCCGATAGTAATACCGGGTGGCGTCGGAATGGTCCTTCAGGTGCTGGGTGAAAAACCAGCGCACATGCTTGAGCTGCCAGGTCCAGGGATTGTCTCGCTGCCATCGTTGTTGAATGGCCGCTTGCATGACTCGGGCTTGGCGTAGGTGGCGTTGCTGCGTGACCTTTGAGCCGGTCAGTACGCCGCTCAGGAACAGCGTCATATCGAAGGGCTTGGTCACGCTCGACCTCCAATGTAGGCCGAAACCACATCAATCCGGTTATGACCGAGCTCAAGGCTGATCTGTTGCCGCGCCTGTTGATCCAGGTCGCGGTCAATGCGATAGCAGTGACCCCCATTGACCGGTGCGGCGTGGCCAGTGAGCTGCTCATAACGCTCGCAGGCGTAGGCCGCGCGCAGTTCATGAAAGCCCTTCAGCCCGTGTTCATGCAGCGTTTCGCGGGCAGGGAGCACGGTCTGTTGCAGGAACGCGGCATAGCTTTCGTCGCGGGCCAGCAAGTTGCGGCTATGGGGCGGCGACGCCTGACGAGCCAACTGCAGGGCCGCTTTCACCGCTTCATTGGCCACAACCCATCGCGGCGCCGATGCCCCTGAACGGCCGCCTTTGGTGCCGTCCTGGATGTTGATGCGGCCTAAGTGTTCGGCTTCGCGGTGCAAGCGTGGCAGGTCAGCCAGGATTGCTTCGCGCAAGCGCATACCGGTTGTTCGGGCCAACAGGACAATCGCGGCCACCCGCTCGTGTTGCTGTTCGCCAAGCGCCTCGAGTACTCGCCGCACCTGTTGGTGGTCTTGGCCATCCGGTGCGCGGGTGCGTACGCTCGAGCGCTGCTGTCCTAACGCCTGGCTCGGACTGGCGATCCTCACGTCCTGATCACCGCGCAGCGCAGCGAGGGTGCGGTTGACGCTGCTCAGGCGGTTCTGCGCGGTGGCGATGCCCAGTTCACCTTGTTGGATCTGCTGGCGCAGATACGCGGCGTAGTCGTGCAGCGTGTGTCGATCGATCTGGCGTGCATCGTTGTAACCCGGACCGTCCTCTGACCGACACCAACGCACGAATGCTTGCCAGCGATCGCTATGCGCTTTGACCGTGGCGAAGTGGCCGCCGGCAAACAGATCCTTGAGCGCTTGTGGGCCGGCGTAGCTTAGCTGGCGGCCGTAACCAAAGTTGCGACCCTCACGCCGACCGATCAGAGCCATCTTCATCACCGTTTTCGTTTGTTTGTAGAAAGAGCAGCAGGGCTTTCCAGTGGGGGCTGAGCCTGTCCACCTGCTGCCAATGTGTCGGGCGGACCAGGAGGGTGTTCTCATGGTGTTGCAGCAGTGCTCCTTCCCCACGCAATTGCTCGATCAGTCGGGCGATGTGGGTAGGGTCCAGGGGTGATGTGGCGACAGCGGCGACAGTGGCGACAACCCGCGTCGTTTCTGGCCTGGCGCGGGGCGACAGGGTGGCGACAGCGGTGGCGACACGCCGCGATTCTGGCTGTAATTGATGTTGTGCCTGGTAGCGGCGCACCGCGTCATTGAGGCGAAACATGGCGGACCTCGAACGTTTTTCCGTCGCGGCTGTTCAGCCAGCGATGCGTGATCAGCTCGACCAATAAAGAGGCGGTATGGTCAGCGCTCTTGCGGGCAAAACGAGGACCATTGCGATTGACGTCGCGGACGGTGAAGTGGGTCCAGCCTTTCTGCACCAACCAGCGCAGCAGCCGATCCGCTTCCTCGCGTCGGCTATTGACCGGCGCTTGTTCGGTCAAGCGCTGTATCTCGGCCAGGTAGTAATCCATCAACGTGGAGGCGCGCTGGATGTGTGCTTCGTCCAACGCACTGGCCTCTTCAACCATGGCCAGCACGCCCGCGATACGCAGTACATTCGCCGCGGCCTTGCTCGCGACCGGCTGGACGCCGGCCAGTTCGCCGAACTCGCCGGACTGGCACTCGATGGTGTCGTGAATATCAATCCAGGCACGACGGGCCCGGGCAGTCAGCTCCAGTGTTGCTGGATTGAGTGAGCCATCCTGGTGAAGCGACCAGGGCTTTTGCAGCAAGGCCGTGATCCTTTGTTGGTAGCGCTGGACTCGGGCATCCCGGGTCAGGTCGATCGCCTTGTAGAGTCGCTGGCCGGCCAGGCGCTCGGGCCAACTGATCAGGCAACGGCCCAGAATGCCTTGACCATTGATCACCGGGTCTTTGAGCAGCTGGTTGGCCAGGTAGGGCTGCAGCATCAGATGCAGGCTGAGGCGGCGATCATAGGCCCGTAGGCTTTCGCCGGCCATGGAGCGGGCCCGGTCGATCGGGCTGCCGTCCCACAGCAGCGACAAGGTGGTGATTGCCTTGAGCAGATTCTCTTTGCCCATGGTGCTACTGCCCAAGAACTGGCCGCCTTCATCATTGAACAAGCCCATGCTGGGCAAGCCATGGCACAGACTTTTGATTAGGGCCTCAATGGTGGGCTCGGCAATGATCAGCCTTGGCGGTACCGGCTCGGATAGTTCGCTGCCTTCCGCCGCCGCGTGTCTCTTTGCGGTTGTGGGTTTGGCCATGATGCTGCTGGCTGCGCGATAAGCTTTGAGCTTTTCCGCATACAGGGCCCACTGCTGTCGTTCCCAGTCGCGCGCCGCTTTCAGTGCGAGCTGATCCACTGCACTTTTGCGATCACCCGAGGACGCCACCGTCAGTAGGTAGAGGGACAGCGGATAGGTTCGACCGTCGAGTTGAACATTGGCATGACCCTGGCTTACCAGGGCAGCGCTGGCCAGCACCGATTGTGCAGCCATGGCGCAGGGCACGCCGATCACCTCGGCCAGTCGTTCGACCGCAAGACCCAACAGATCCCCGAGTGCTTCGACCGGGTAGGGCAGTGGTGCCTGCTGGTACTCCAGCAAGGGTTGTGGTGGCTCGAACGCTTCGCACAGTTGCATCGCTATTCTCCTGAGATTATCGACTTCGTCCTCACTCATCCCGCCACGGTTGTTGAGTGTTATCAGGGATCAAGGCCCCTGCGACCTGTGAGGGTTGTCCGCTAGCGCGGGACTGACGGCTCCTTACGACCGAGAGCTTGGGCATCTCATGATCTGGCCTCCTAAGCACTTCCGAAGAAGTGGGCGGGTGGAGGCTGCACTGGCTGACGAGACCGGTGCGGCGAGATCCTGAGTCGGGTGAAGGCAGTGAGGCGATGACCGGGGCATGCCTGACTGTCAGTCAGGTGCAGTCCATTCCTTGGGCTGCGGCACCGTCATCGGCATCGCTGTTGCTGGTGACTTCGGTGTTTGTCACGCCGATTGTCACGAGGGGGAATGCCGCAAAGCCTTGTACGAGTTGGGCTGCAGCAACCGTACGAGCGCCCGTCTCTTTAGGGGGCAAAGAGACGGGCAAAAGGTTGGCGCAAGAAATGGCCAAGTCGATAAGTTGCTGCAGAGCAGCCAGGAGGGGACATGAGTTGCCGCAGTGGGCATTCTGGAAGAAGTGGCATCCATCACATGGCTGTGACCGTGCGAGCCGCCGAACGCTAATCGCACTTGGGGTGAACCACCACAATGTGGCGTAGCCTCAAAGGTTCTGGCTACCTGGGTGCTGTCGAGGACAGCGCTTGTACAGTTCTGGTTTAGCGCTCGTTCTGCTCGCGGTCAACAGTATTTTAGGGGCGACTCTTGCGCCAATCGGTAGTGCTAGAAGACCTTGGAATCCGGTGGCTTTCCATGGTCAGGTGGTCGTTCGTCGGTTTTTAATGTGAGCCTGCGTAGTTGCATGGACTTGACCATTTGCATTGTCACTGACCAGTCGAATTACATTCGACCTGACCAGCACACGCCGTAGTGACGACCGGCGGAGAACGGGCCAGGAGTTGACATTCATAATGGCCGGGATCAACTGATGAAACAGATGCTGATCACAGTGGTCTTCATGCCTCTTGCTCTGCGTACAAACAAGACCACCAGTGCGGCCTTGTCAGTTCCTTACATTTCGACCTGTGTGCCCAGTTCTATCACCTGATTCAACGGCAAATTGAAGTACTTCAGGTCGCTGTTGGCGTTCTTGAGTAAAAAGGCGAACAGGCTTTCTCGCCAGCGGGCCATACCGACGCGCTTGGTCGGGATCACCGCTTCTCGACTGAGGGAAGTAGGTCGTGCGCATCGGACCGAAGTCCAGTTCAGCCAAGGGGCAGAGACTCAACGCCAAGGGGACATCGGACTCCTCGATAACGCCAAAGTGCAGACTGACCCGTAAGAACCCTTCGCCATACGTTTCAACCTCAAACCGACGGTGAGCACTGACACGAGGGCTGTCTTCAGACATCAGAGTGAGCGACACCACTTGCTCCTGCAAAACCTGGTTATGAAGCCGGTTGTGCAGCAGCGCATGCGGAACGGCTTCGGCCCTGGCCGTAAGAAACACCGCCGTGCCTTGTACACGATGGGAAGGCTGCGTAAGGATGCAGCCAATGAAAAGCGGTAGAGGAAGTGCGGCTTCGTCCAGCCGTTCAACAATGATCTTCCGACCCGCTTCCAAGTGGCATCAAAATGAAGAGGTCAATATCCAACGCTACAACATTGCACCAAGCACCGACATCCATGTCATGCACGTCGAGGCCGATGGCCCGCGCATTAGCTCGGTGAATTGAGGTCGGAAACGCGAGATTTCTTCGCCAAAACCAAGTGTAATTCAGCACATCAATACCCCGAATTGAAACCATCTCCAGGGGATCTGCGAGCGCTCGCTACCGTCGAGCTAAAATGGGGGACTTATACCCCCGAGCTTATTGCCATGCCACATTTAACCGGCGCTACCGTCACTAACGACTGCTTATTTTTTAACGTAATTATATACGCTTTTCGCAATGTTAGAAAAATGTGAGCTTTTTTCCAGAAGTTCAATAAAAAATTTCTGATCAAACGGTTCTTCAGGATAAAGCGCTACACGCGGATCCTCAAACTCCCTAACGTAGCCCATACTTGCCGCACCCATTTCGTAGCCAATTAATCGCTGAAGGTCATCGGGAAAGGTCTTAGCAACCTCTATTGGGATTGAAAGATATTGGTTCTCCTCTTGACGAACCCAGCCGACGCAGTAATCAATGTTCAGCGCTCGGCGGCTTGCCTTGGATTTGTTTTCTCCGCCCCCGTGAATAGTTTTACCGGTATAAACCAATACAGAGCCTTTCTTCATCTCGGCAGCAAGCGAGTCGGCTTGTGTGAAACTAAGTGGAAGCAAATTATGCTTGTGGCTACCTGGTATAACCCGGGTGGCGCCATTTTCCTCAGTGAAATCGTCCATCGCCCAGATTGTACTTACTTCAATATGGAAGTTCACAGGAAAATGATCATACCAGTCCCACGCGCCCTCATCTCGGTGCAAAAACTGCGCTTTCTGTCCAGGATCTATGCAAATGACCTGTGTGAGATTGAGTTGGATGTTAGACGAGTTTCTGCACAAAAATTTCCTAGTTGCGCCGAGTACGGTGGGGTGCATGACCATCGCGTGAGATGCTGTTGATCTTCCAGGAACGGCACCGCAGCGACGCGTGAGTTTGCCTACAGCATTATTCTCTCCCTCGGGTGTGCGTTCTAGATACGGCTGGATTTGATCATTAACTGTATCTACGATTTCATCGCTTACGGCATTGTCGATAATGCAATACCCATCCGAATCTAAACAGTTTATTACTTCATCAATGGAGCAGTTTGCAGGGAGGTGGATAAGAGGCATAACTTCTCCGAAGTTCTAAAAATGACGTATATTTGAATTTTCACATAAGCTGTTGTTAAGCCTATGTGAACATGTTGCGTGATACATCAACCTAAAGGATGAGGAGGCAATATTAATACTCGTCGAATGGCACGGGTTGTGCTTACCTTCATAAGCTAAAGACTGCAATACATAACGCAGCGTTTAAGCTCCATAATAAGGCAAGCGCTTACGCTGCGCCCCAAAACCGTGCAATATATTGAGGTGTTAGAATGCAGAAGGCAGAGTTCGGTACAAGATGTCATGATTTTGCTCAGAAAACTGTCTCTTTCCTAAAGAACACAAGTGGCTGCACCGCCGTCGTCTTTACTTGGTATGAAAATCACAAAACCAAGCCCCCACATGTGCAAGCTGGTGCTGACGAACGCATGATCACCGAGTATTATGATCGCTACCACGGCGCAGATCCTCTCCGTGCAGAATTATTAATTCAGAGCTCCAGCTGTTTTGAAACGCTTTCCAATGCCAAAACAACCCACGATCAATATCTTCTAGAAGAATATCAGCCATTTCTTCATAAATATAACATCCATGAGGAAATGGATTTAATTTTCTGGGCCGGCGGAACAGCCGTTGCTTCCGCTGCGTTGCTTCAACAAGAGGATGGGCACAGATTGAATCCCCCATATCTTAGAGAGGTCTACAATTATCTACAGTATACCTTTTCCATTCTGCCAGCAGTCCGGCTCTTAAATTTAAATAGTGAGCTGGAGTTACGATATAAGCTTACACCTAAAGAGAGGGCGGTAGCCGAGTTGATGGTTGCGGGCGAGCCGAATAAAGCTATAGCTTCCCGGCTTGATATGGAGTTGCCAACGGCAAAAACGCATGTATTGCACATATTTCAAAAACTTCAAGTTGAAAGTAGAGCTAAGGCAATTGCACTGTTAAGCGGTGTGCAATGAAGTTGAATGCCTGTACGGCTGTAGGCAATAGAAAATGGGCAGCGCTAGCTGGATAGGTCATCTTGTAAGTCATCTCATCCCTAAGGTTGATGTGGCGTAGAGCAAAATCACGGATAGTCATCTGACGGCATGATGGTTCGCTTATACAACTATTCTTCTAAAGCGGTTTACTCCACATACCAACGCTGCCAGTTTTCGTGCATAATCGATGGTGATGCTAATGACAACTTCAGACGGGACCAGACTGCCCATAAATGCAATGGCAGAGCGTGAACAATACGCACCTGAGACTAAGCAGCTAAAAGGAAAGATGTCGAGCTGGGAGCTGCTTTGCTCAGTTCTGGCATTTGCCGCACCGGTAACTTCGGTAACCAGCTTGATTCCATTTGTAATCCAAGGCGGCGGAACCGGCGCCCCCGCTCTCATTCTTGCCGCTACAGTCTTAATGCTGATGTTTAGTATTGGTTTTGTAGCGATGTCTGGATATGTTTATAGGCCTGGAGCTTTCTATGCTTATGTGACCCATGCATGCGGGGTCAATATAGGACAAGGTACGGCGTTCGTCGCCATATTTGCTTATTTTGCGCTAGGTTTCTGTACCATTGCCCTAATTGGCCCAGTGCTTTCGAGTTTTCTTTCTGACGTATTTGGCATTACAGGTATACCTTGGTATATAGGCAGCGTACTCGCCTTTGCATCCAGCGGTGTATTATCCTACCTCCGGATTGACCTATCCGCAAAGGTGCTAACTATTACCATGTTCGTAGAGATTGCATTGGTCCTTGCGTTTAATTTGATTGTCCCTATCACACAAGGAGTAACCAATATTTCTTTGGCGCCGCTTTCGCCTACCCACCTATTTGATGGGGACTTTACTGTGGCCTTCCTATTTTCAATTATCATTTTTATTGGCTTTGAATCGACAGCTGTCTACCGAGATGAAGTACATAACGCCAAAAAGACGATTCCCTTCGTTACTTATGCTGCGGTACTATTTATCGGTATTTTCTACGCTTTTAGCGCTTGGATGACGATTGCGGCGTATGGGACAGAGGAGGTTATGTCTGCCGCATCTAAAGATGCATCAAGCCTATTTCTGAATGCCATGGCTACCTATATGGGCAAAACTAGCGTCGACATCACACGAGGTGTACTTATCCTTTCTGCGATAGCCTGTTTGCTTTCGCTGCACAATGCGTTAGCCCGCTACATCTATTCGTTAAGTCGAAACGGTGCGATCCACCGTAAATTTAGCCAAGTCCATCCTAAGCACATGTCACCTCACGTAGCTAGTTTAACATGCACAGTGGGCTGGGCGATTGCTACCACGATTTTTATCAAAGCCGACCCCTCTGTCCTGTACGCCCAAGTTGGTGGTGTTGGTACATATGCAATGCTTATTCTTATGAGTTTGACTAGCGGCGCGGTTCTTTACTTTTTTATCAAGCGTAGAGCTTTTAGCTTCAAAACTACCGTATGCCCACTGCTTGCTCTTATCGGCATCGCTGGTTTTACGCTCATGACGACAGTGAATTTTCATCTACTAACCAATGGCGAGCCGGGTTCAGGGATTTGGCTCCAGCTACTGATTCTGGGGATGTTTGCTTATGGCTACCTTTCGGCGCTATTTAACAACCGAAAAGGTCATATTGCTAGTGATGTAGCTCTTTAGATAGATCCGTCCCGGCGGCAGACGGTTCGCCATTAGAAATGGCTGATACCGTGGCATTCACGGCGAACCGGTGGGCACAATTATTATACAAGCGCATGCCCTCTGGCTCGATGATTTTAGGCACGTCAGGATTGTAGAAGAGTTGCCTGAACTGACGGCGACGCTGCGAATGGATTTGCCGTTGTCTTTGCGAAAGTCGGCGATGCTTTTGAAATCAGGAGCCAAATGCCCCGTCAGCCACATCAACTCGACGTTGCACTCGGCCTCACGTTCAAGCCTGCGACTGGAATGAATCCGATTGAGATAGCCGTAGATATAGATCTTCAACAAGATTGCGGGAAGGTTAGGCCGGACACCCCGTTGCAGCAGGATCAACACCTACAAACCCAAGTGCACCCGCGAGTTCATCTACGAAACGTCGACCACTCGCACTGGGTTTTCTTCGGCAGAACAGCCTTTACTGGGTCAGTTTTCGGTCAGCGGCAACACCTAGAAGGCTCTGCGGACATTCAGGATTTCAATCTCCGACGCGTACTTTTCTGCTTTCGAAAACACGGCCGACTTTTTCAACACAATCGGTCGGTTGCAGTTCTTCAGTGCTTGGCTGACACACTCGCGCTGAGTGGCACCCGCTGACACCCATCAACTGCAAACGGCTGGTCAGCGCGAATGCAAACAACTGGTCAGTGGCAATCCAATTAGGTGGTCAAGTGAGATTCAATTACGTGGAGCCCATGCGAGTGGGAATGCGGAGCCTTCCCCCTCGCGTGGGCTTGGCCGAGAAAGCCTCAAGAATGAGGTTTGCAATGGCGACAGTCGCCACTTCTGTCGCCATGCTGCAGGCCAGGTATTGCGCGGGTTGTCGCCGGTGTCGCTGCTGTCGCCAAATCAACCATCACTCCATCTGAGGCGTCATTTTCGGTTACCGGCGGCGACCGGTGAGCTCTCACCGTATTGGCACGACGTTGTGGTCCCTGGTTTGATTGATCGCAGATGCCGACAGGTTGCCAGTGGCCGCTTTTTGGATGTGCTCACTCCACCAAGCCATCATCGGACGCCGGCGCTCGATGTAGTCCGCTCGGTTGTAAGCGCTTCGAACTTCGTCCTTGTCGACATGCGCCAGCGCGACTTCGATCAGCTCCGGATCCCACCCATGCTCGTTCAGGATGGTGCTAGCCATGGAGCGCATGCCGTGGCTGACCAAGCGGTCCTGGAAGCCCATGCGTTTCAACGCCATGTTGGCGGTCTGGCTATTGGCGTGGGTGCGCGGATTTCTATCTGCCGGGAACACGTATTCCCTGTGACCACTGTGGGGCTTGAGCGCCTCCAGTAACGCGAGTGCCTGTTCGGTCAGTGGGATGGTGTGCGGACGACGCTTTTTCATGCGCTCCGGCGGGATGATCCAGATGCGTTTGTCGAAGTCGATATCTGCCCATCGGGTGGTAGCCGCTTCGGCAGGACGGGTCATGGTGTGCAGTTGCCATTCGATCAGGCAGCGGGTGATCCGCTTGATGCTGGCATTCGCGATTTCGATCATGAGCTCGGAAAGCTCATCGGGTCGTAGCGCGGCCATGTTCTCTTTTTTGGGCTTCTTGAATACCGCTCGAATACCACTGAGGGGGTTAGAGAAAATCAGCCCGGAGTTTACCCCGTAGGTCATGATCTCGTTGAGTCGTTGGCTCAGTCGCTTCACTGTCTCGAGACTGCCTTTGGCTTCGATGGGGCGAAGGAGCTTGATGACCATCGGGGCGCTGATCTGCGAGAGAGGCGTTGTTTTCAAGTCGGGAAAAATATGCAGCGTTAGCGAGCGCCAAATGTCTTCGGCATATGCCGGCGTCACGGAGTCCTTCTTTAGCTCGAACCAGGCGGTGGCCACCTTCTCGAAGGTGTGCTCGGTCTCAGCGAGTTTGGCTTGCCTTACCTCATCGCGTTGAGCTTTGGGATCAATGCCCAGAGCGAGCAACTCACGCGCTTCTGCGGCTTTCTTCCGGGCGTTGGCTAACGAGAGGTCGGGGTATGGGCCGAGTGCCATATTGATACGGCTTCTGGTCAACGGTTCGCGGTAATTGAAATTCCACATCATCGAGCCGCTGGCGCGTACTCGAAGCTGTAGGCCGTCGCCGTCGCTAAGGACGAAGTCTTTACCAGTTGCCTTGACCGCCTTGAGCTGGCGATCGGAGAGACGGGTTGCTTGAGTAGGCATGGGAGCTACCTCGGGCACCGTTTTGGTATCCTAAAAATAGCACCGGGTAGCTCTGGATACCACCTGGGATACCAAACTGTCTGGAACTCCAAATGCCTCGTTGGCACCCGGAAGCCCTTAAACCCTTGATTTTGCTGGATTTCAGGTACAAAAAAAGACGTCCGTGGACGTCTTTAGATGATGAAGTGGTGGAGCCGGGGGGATTTGAACCCCCGTCCGCCAGTACTCCGCTGTCGGTACTACATGCGTAGCCGTGTCTATTAAGTTAACCCTCAGCGACCCGACGGGCAGGGTGCATTGGGCGAGTTGTGTAAGTTTTAGCCGCTTCGTCCACAACGTACTGCACGGCGATTCTGTTCTATATGACAATCACTTTGGGTTTACAGACATCCCCTGATGATTGCTGGACCCGAAGGTACCAGGAGGGAAGGGCTAAGGCTGCTTACGCAGCGAGAGCGTATTCCCCGTAGGTTTCGTCATTGGCAACTATAGAAAGTTGCAACAGTGGATTTACGAGTTCTGTTACCAACTCGGCATGCACCTAAAGTTTCGCAACCGGCGTCGAATCCTAAACGGCCCCGAGCCTGTTGCTCTGTGAATCATGGTGAGCAACAAGCCTGCGTAGTGTACGCCAACACGCGCGAGAAGGCCAACCCGAAGGTTGGCCGCCACAGATTATGGGGTGGGTTGGTTGCGCACTTGGTCGGCGAGTGACGATGCCTGGGTGGCCTCGGTGACGCATTTTGTGTCATCCCCGGCGGCTTGGGACGCTTCGGCGCTGGACATCAGTCGCTTGATCTCCATTGTGGTGCTGTTGGAGCTCGCTGGCAGTGAAGTCACTTTGTTTTTGAGCTCTTGCAGCTTGCTCGTACAAAGGTCGTTGTCCGCAGAAAATACGGGAGAGGCCAACATTGCAGCAGAAATGAACAGACCAGCGAGTGCGGTACGTTTCATGGGTATCTCCTTGGACTGATGGTCTCGGTGCTGCCGTATGGGCGGGCGGCTCGGCCGAGGTCGGAAAACCGGCCACGATTGATGGGGGTCTACATAAAAGACTCCGATGCCGCGCAGGAATTCGTTTTTTGCAAAAAATGCTATGAGAAAGCGGTTTGATAGAAGCATTGGCATTATAGAGGATTACCCAACCCTCAGATGCAACAAAACCCGCACGTGGCGGGTCTTGGTTTGCTTCGTATCGGGTGGAGCCTATACGCCAACAATTCCCCTAAGGCCAACCCGAAGGTTGGCGTTTGCTGGGGCTATTATTGCTTGCCACCGTCACTGGACTTCTGAATAGCCTGAATGGTCTGCGTAGTCTCGGCGATGCAATCTTCAGTGCCTTTTTTAGTGCCCAATGCGTGATCGGCTTTGGCTTTCTCGACGGAGGCCGCCACCTGCTCAGACATCTCTGGAGAAATCTGTGACTTGGCATTTTCGATGGTTTTCAAGTTGACCGCACAGAGGTCTTCAGCGGCAAACGAGGCGGACGCCATCAGCGAGGCAGTAACGAACAGACCTAACAGTACAGAACGTTTCATGTGTATCTCCTTGAACTGAGGGTCCAGGCATCGCTGGCCATCAGGACGGGCTGCCGAGTGTAGGGAAGCCCCGCGTTTTGCGGGGCTTGATCAGTGGACTGCGGCGGTTCGTCAGGGTTCTGTTTTTTTTTACATCGCCTTCGCCCGGGTGACCCGATCCACCAGATACACCAGGCCGTGGTAGTCGATTCCGCCGTGTTGGGTCAGGCCGATTTCGCAAGTGCGGCTGGTGGAAATCCCTTCGCTGCATTGCTGCACGGCATCCTTGAGCGTACGCAAGGCATGGGCGTTCAACTCCGGTGTGCTGAAGCCCTTGTCACCGGCAAATCCGCAGCAGTGAATACCTTCGGGAATGACCACGTTCTTGCTGCATTTGCGCGCCAGGTCGATCAGTGCCTGGCTTTCGCCCAGGTGCTGGGTGCTGCATGTGACATGCACCGCGATCGGCGCTTCCTGGGGGGTGAAGTCCAGGCGATCCATCAGATGTGTGCGGATGAAACGCACCGGGTCGTACAGGTCCAGCCGAACTTCGCCCAGGTCCTGAACCAGGCGCAAGGTGCAGGGGCTGGTGTCGCAGTAGATCGGGTCGAGCCCGCCACGGCTGGCGTGCAGCAAGGCGCCGATCAGTTCCTGGCGTTTGTGTTCGGCCTGCTCGGCGTAGCCTTTGGAGGCGAACGGCTGGCCGCAGCAGAGACTGTCCAGATTGTCCGGGAAGACCACTTGGTAACCAGCCTTTTCCAGCAGCCCGCGGGTTTTGTCATACAGCGACATTTGCTCTTTATCACCCGCCGCCGGCCCCATTGCTCGTGACACGCAGGCCGCCAGGTATACCACCCGGGGGCGCTGGTCCGACACGCTCGGGCTGAAGCGAATGGCCTTTTCCGGTTGCGGCATGGCGTTGGTCCATTGCGGGACCTGGCCTTTGGATAATCGCGTCAGGGTGGCCGAGAGTTTCGCCAGTCGCGGCGCGCCCAACAGCATCCGCGCGCCGTTGGCCACGTGCAGGGTGAAACGGGCGCCTTGCAGTGCGGTGGCGAAATTGCCTTCCAGCCAGTTGGCGGTTTTCGTATGGGTCGCGTTACGGCTGCGCAGCTTTTTCACCAGGTCGCCGGTATTGATTCCTACAGGGCAACGTTGGGCGCAGAGGCCGGTCGCGGCGCAGGTGTCGATGCCTTGGTATTCGTAAGCCGCTTCAAGTTCTGTGGTGTCCACCCCGGCGCGTTTCTTCGCCTGGATGTCGCGCCAGATCACGATGCGCTGGCGCGGGCTCAGGGTCAGGCCTTTCGACGGGCAGACCGGCTCGCAGAAGCCGCACTCGATGCACTTGTCCACAATCTCGTCGGCGGCCGGCAGTGGTTTCAAATGCTTGAGGTGGATCTGCGGATCCTCGCTGAGCACCACGTCCGGGTTGAGAATGCCGTTGGGGTCGAGCAGGCGTTTGAGCTGCCACATCAATTGGTAGGCGTCGCTGCCCCACTCCAGTTCGACGAAGGGCGCCATGTTGCGGCCGGTGCCGTGTTCGGCTTTCAGCGAACCGCCGAATTCCACTGCCACCAACTGTGCGACGTCGTCCATGAACGCCTGATAGCGTGCGACTTCTTCCGGGTTGTTGAAGCCTTGGGTGAAGACGAAGTGCAGATTGCCTTCCAGGGCGTGTCCGAAAAGGATCGCTTCGTCGTAATGATGTTTGTCGAACAGTTCGATCAAGCGGTTTACGCCGGCCGCCAGTTGTTCCACCGGGAAGGTCACGTCTTCGATGATCACCGTGGTCCCGGTTTTGCGCACGGCGCCGACGGCGGGGAAGGTGTCCTTGCGGATCGCCCAGAGCCGGGCGTTTTCCACCGGGTCTTCGGTGAAGTCGACTTGTTTCTCTACGGGGAACGAGGTCAGCGACGCCATGATTTGCGTCAGCTGTTCCTGCAGCAAGGTGGACGATGCAGCGCGGGATTCGATCAGCAGGGCGCAGGCATTGTTCGACAGGTGCTGTACGAAAGCCGGCATGCCGGGTTTGTCCTGCACTGAGCGCAGGCTGCGACGATCGAGCAATTCCACGGCCGATACCGGCTGGCTTTTCAGCACCGTGACCGCGTTGCAGCAGGTCTCCACGTCCGGGAATACAATCAGCGCCGACGCTTTGTTCGGGTGATCGATCACCGTGTCGTAGGTCACCGCGCTGATGAAGCCGAGGGTGCCTTCGGAGCCCACCAGCAAGTGGCTCAAAATATCCACAGGCTCGTCGTAATCCACCAGGGCGTTGAGTGACAGGCCAGTGGTATTTTTCAGACGGTATTTGTGGCGGATTCTCGCAGCCAGTTCGGCATTGGCGCGGGTCTCGCGGCCCAAGGCCCCCAAACGTTCAAGTAGCGCAGCGTGGCTGTCGCGAAACGCCGCAACACTGGCTGCATCTTCGGTATCGAGACGACTGCCGTCGGCCAGCACCAGACGAATGCCGGCCAGGGTGTGATAGGTGTTTTGCGCGGTGCCGCAGCACATGCCGCTGGCATTGTTGGCGACGATGCCGCCGATTTTGCAGGCGTTGATCGAGGCCGGGTCCGGGCCGATCTTGCGGCCGAACGGTGCCAGCCAGGCGTTGGCCTGAGCGCCGATCACGCCTGGTTGCAGGCGGATTTGCAGGCCCTGATCACGGATTTCGCGACCGTTCCAGTTATCCCCCAGAACGATCAGTACCGAATCGCTGATCGCCTGTCCGGAAAGGCTGGTGCCGGCCGCGCGGAAGGTCACCGGGACCTGATCCCGTTGCGCGAGTTTGAGCAGCGCCACCACTTCATCTTCGGACTCGACACGAATCACCAGTTGCGGAATCAGTCGATAGAAACTGGCGTCAGTGCCGAAGGCCAGGGTCGAGAGCGGGTCGTCGAAACGGCGCTCTTGGGGAATCAATTGCTGCGCATCTCGCAGGAAAGCCGTCGGTAGACTCATTGGTCCTCCAGGATCAGAACCACCAGGTCTTTCGGACCGTGAGCCCCGTAAGCCAGAACCTGCTCGATGTCGGCGGTTTTCGACGGGCCGGACACCAGCAACGCATTGGTCGGCATGCCTTGGGCCCATTCGAATTCCTGCTGCACCTGAAAGAAGTTGTCGCGGATTTCACTGGCCTTGAGCAGGGCAAAATGCACCGGCGGCACCAGGCTCATCAGGCGCGGTTCTTCCCGCGTTGGCCAGAGAATCAGGCTGCCTGTCGCGGCGATGGCGCCGAGGGTGGTCGTGAGACTGGCCGGGGTGTCGTTGAACAGCTCGGCTTTCCATTCTTCAACCGGTCGCTCGTAGGTTTTGAGTGCCGGTAGTCCGGGATTTTTCGCCCAGTGTTGAGTGACACGTTGACCGTGTGGCGTAGTCGGTGCAATCAGCAAGCTCGGCAGCTGACGATCGCTCAGCAATTGGGCCAGCAACTCGGGCCAACTGGCGCCGGACGTCAGATGGATTTCCGTGTGCACCGCTTCCATCAGTTTGCGCAGTTGCGGGATGCGTTGTTCGGGCGTGTAGGTGTAGGGCTGGGTCACCAGTTCGACGTTGAACTCGTCAGGCACTGGTGTAGTGCCTGTCAGACTTTTGCGCAGCTTGGCGAGGATATTTTGCTTGGCGCTCATCAACGGTCTCCCTGTTTGGCCAGATGCTCGCGGGCCATGTCATGCAGTGAGCGGGCAGCGGGTTTCGGTGCGCTGTGATTTTGTGTCCACGGCCCGACATTGCTCGGCGCGAGGGCCCGCAAGCGGGTGGCGAAAAAGCCGAACAGGCGATAGAGCGTCGGCGAACTGTTGAGCCTGGCCCAGGCGTTCCAGATAAAGCGTTCCTTGCGCGAATATTTGCTGCCCTGGCCGCGCATCACTTGGTGCGGGCTGTCCGGCGCTTTGACGTTCTCTTCCCGCAGACGTCGCAGCAAGGCGGGAATCGGGATTTTTACCGGGCAGACTTCACCACAGGCACCGCACAGTGACGAAGCACTCGGGTGATCCGGGACTTTCGCCAGGCCGACCATGTGCGGGGTGATGATTTTTCCGATGGGCCCCGGGTAAACCTCGCCATAGGCGTGACCGCCGATTCGAGTGTAGACCGGGCAATGATTCATGCAGGCGCCGCAACGGATGCAGTTCAGGGTCTGGCGCAGTTCACTGTCGGCGAAGGCCTGGCTGCGACCATTGTCGAGCAGTACCAGGTGCACTTCCTGCGGGCCGTCGAGTTCATGTTCCTTGCGCGGGCCGGAGATCATGTTGACGTAGGTGGTGATCGGCTGGCCCAGCGCAGAGCGAGTCAGCAGCGACAAAAGCGGCACCACGTCGCGCAGGTTTTCCACGACTTTTTCGATGCCGGTGACGGCGATGTGCACCGGCGGCACTGTAGTGGTCATGCGCCCGTTGCCTTCGTTTTCCACCAGCAGCAGGGTGCCGGTTTCGGCCACGGCGAAGTTGACGCCGGAGACGCCGATGTCCGCTTCGAAAAATTTCTGTCGCAAGACTTTGCGACCGATCTGAATGAGTTGGTCAACGTCCTTGGTGTATTCCACGCCAAGTTTGTCGTGGAACAAGGACGCGACCTGACCGGCATTCTTGTGGATCGCCGGCATAATAATGTGTGAAGGCTTCTCGTGGTCGAGCTGGACGATGTACTCGCCCATGTCCGATTCCAGGCATTCAATGCCCTGTTCAGCGAGGACGTGGTTCATCTCCATCTCTTCGCTGACCATCGATTTGCCCTTGATCACTTGCCGCCCCTCGTGAGCGCGGATGATCGACAGGACGATGCCATTGGCCTCGTCCACCGTTTCCGCCCAGTGCACTGTCACACCGTTGCGGGTCAGGTTCTGTTCAAGTTGCTCGAGCAGGTCGGGCAACTTGGATAACGCACGGGCGCGGACAGCATTGCCCAGCACTCGCAGATGTTCTCTTTCATGGGCATCGCTGAAGGACGCTGCCCGTTTGGTCATCAGTGAATCCATCGCAGTGCGAAAGTTGTTTCGCAGTTGCTTGTCACCCAACGCCTCGTGAGCCCGGGCACGGAAGTCTTCTTCTACGGCAACCGTAGGAATAATCGCGGAAGCGTTCATCGGGCGCCTCCAGTTCGCTGCCAGAGGAAGCTGGCCAGGTGTTGGCCGCGCAACGCTTCCCGCTGTTTCTCCAGCGAGCCGTTGATGTTCATCAGGCAACCGCAGTCGGCACTGAGTACCTGGTGTGCGCCGGATTCCTTCAACGATCGGGTCTTGTCAGCCACCATTGCGCCGGAAATGTCTGGCATACGGACGCTGAAAGTCCCGCCGAAGCCACAGCATTCGCTTTCGTGGCTGTGGTCGACTCGCTCCACGTTGCCCAGTTGCGCCAACAGTTCGCGGCCGTGCAGGTGGGTGTTCATCTCGCGGCGTGCCGAGCACGAGGTGTGCAACGCCACTTTCACCGGATCGCCGCTGTCCTTGAGCTGTACCTTGCAGACAAACAGCAGGAACTCGGCCAGTTCATAGGTCCGGGCGGCCAGGGCCTGAACCTGTTTCAACGTCTGCGGCTCGTCCTTGAACAAGTCGGCGTAATGTTCGCGCAACATGCCCGCGCAAGAACCCGACGGCACCACCACCGGGTAATCCCCGGCAAACAGCGCCAGTTGCGAGCGCGCCACGGTCCGGGCCTGTTCGGTATAACCCGAGGTGTAGGCCGGTTGCCCGCAGCAGCTTTGCCCTTGCGGATAGTCGACACGGATGCCTTCGCGTTCCAGCAGGTGAATCGCGTCCATCCCGGCTTCGGGGTAGAACAGATCCACGACGCAGGTGCCGAACAAGTAGACCCGTGACGGTTTCTCGGTGGGGTATTGCCGGGGCTCGGGCAGTGGCGGGGCGACGCGGGTCGCGTTCGGCACAGCGTTGTAAAAAAGCTCGCTCATCAGGCGTGTCTCCGGGTGGTCCCGGTTATCCGTCCGCTGAGGCTGCTGAATATAGAGTGGAAAGCTTTCAGCAGCCTTGCAGACCGGGTGGTGAATAGCTGACGCCGGAGTCGTGGTCCGGCGTCGGTTTTTCTTATCGTTCTCAGTGCACCAGCATGCCGGTGAACCAGTAGGCCTGGGCGTAGGTGATCAAGCCGACAATCGTTGCAAAGAACAGGCTGTGCTTGAGCGTGAAGCGGAACAGATCCGATTCCTTGCCCACCAGACCGGTCGCGGCGCAGGCCACGGCGATCGATTGTGGCGAGATCATCTTGCCGGTCACGCCGCCACTGGTGTTCGCCGCTACCAGCAACACATCGCTGACGCCGATCTGGTGCGCGGTGGTCGCTTGCAGCGAGCTGAACAATGCGTTGGACGAGGTATCGGAACCGGTCAGGAACACGCCCAGCCAGCCGAGGAACGGCGAGAAGAACGGGAACGCTGCGCCGGTGCCGGCCAGCACCAGGGCCATGGTCGAGGACATGCCCGAGTAGTTGGTGACGAAGGCAAATGCCAGCACCATGCCGATGGACAGAATCGGCCAGCGCAGCTCGTAGAAGGTCTCTTTCAAAGTGGTCAGACCAGTTCTGACATTGATATTCAGCACCAGCATCGAGATCAGCGCCGAGAAGAAGATCGCTGTACCGGTCGCGGAAATCGGGTCGAGTTTGAACACCGCCGGGATGGCTGTCGGGGCGGTCACGATCGGTGCGACCTTGATCACCAATTGATCGAGGTGCGGGATGGCGATGTTAAACACCCAGCTGTACATCGAGCCGCCAGCGGCGAACATTGCCTTGAACGGTTTCAGGGTCCAGATGGTGACCAGCACGGTGAGGATCAGGAACGGCGACCAGGCCTTGAGGATTTCACCGAAGCTGTAGGGCGACGCCACGGTGCTGCGCGGCAGGCCGAAACCGCCGGCGCTGGCGCTCACCACCGAAGCCGAGACGGCGCCGACGATGTGTTGGCCTGCGGCACGTTTCGGCTGCCAGACTTTCAGGAACAGGGTCAGGGAAATCAGGCTGGCCAGGGCCGAGGTGATGTCCGGCAGTTCCGGGCCGATGAAGTTGGAGGTGAAGTACTGGGTGATGGCAAAGCTCAGGCCCGCCACCAGCGCTGCCGGCCAGGTTTCCCGCACGCCGCGCAGGCCGTCCATCATGAACACCAGCCAGAACGGTACGAACAGCGACAGCAGCGGCAATTGACGGCCGGTCATGGCGCCGATCTTGAACGCGTCGATGCCGGTGACTTGCCCGGCGACGATGATCGGGATCCCCAGGGCACCAAAGGCGACCGGTGCGGTGTTGGCGATCAGGCACAGGCCTGCGGCGTACAGCGGGTTGAAGCCCAGTCCCACCAGCAGTGCGGCGGTAATCGCGACCGGCGCACCGAAACCGGCGGCACCTTCCAGGAACGCACCGAAGCAAAAGCCGATCAACAGCACTTGCAGGCGCTGGTCATCGGTAATCGACAGCACCGAGCTGCGGATCACTTCGAACTGGCCGCTCTTGACCGTGAGTTTGTAGAGGAACACCGCCGCGACGATGATCCAGGCAATCGGCCACAGGCCATAGGCGAACCCGTAGCCGGCGGCAGCGAACGCCATGTCGACAGGCATCTGGAACGCGAAGATCGCCACTGCGATGGACAAGGCCAGTGTGATGCTGCCGGCCACATGCCCCTTGAGGCGGAACACGGCCAAGGCCAGGAAGAAAAACACGATGGGAATGACGGCCGCGAGCGCGGAAAGGCCGAGACTGCCGAGCGGACTATAGAGCTGTTGCCAGGTTTGCATATGGGGTGGCCCCTAATTGTTGTTGGTCAGGCACTGGTCAGCGTGCTTGGTTAATTGGTAATACCAATTTACAATCGCTGTTGGCTAGGGTAAAAGCCTTATGGGCAGCGTGTCAATTTGTCACCCTGCAACTTTTGTCGAATAGGCGGTGCGTGGGTGGTCTGATGCGGTCGAACCCGCGCATGCTGATACGGGTGCTGGCGCGGCGCGGATCGGCCAGAATAGAAGGCCCGGCGAGCCGTCGGGACCGTGGAGAAGTGAGTTATGGGGTTTAATCAGATACGTCAGCGCCGTTTGTCTGACGATATTGTCCAGCGACTCGAGGGAATGATTCTCGAGGGCACCCTGAAGGCCGGTGAGCGTCTGCCGGCCGAACGTGCGTTGGCCGAGCAGTTTGGCGTGTCACGCCCTTCGTTGCGCGAGGCCATTCAGAAACTGGCGGCCAAGGGCTTGCTGGTCAGTCGTCAGGGTGGCGGCAATTATGTGGTGGAGTCGCTGGGAACGACGTTCAGCGATCCGCTGCTGCATCTGCTGGAAAGCAACCCTGAAGCCCAGCGCGACCTGCTGGAGTTTCGCCACACCCTGGAAGCGTCTTGTGCCTATTACGCGGCAATGCGTGCGACGGATGTCGATCGCGAACGACTGACCACCGCTTTCAACGAATTGCAGGACTGCTACACGCGCCACGATGAGGTGAGCCGTGCGGAAGAGGGCGCAGCGGATGCGAAATTCCACCTGGCGATCGCTGAAGCCAGTCACAACGCGGTGTTGCTGCACACCATTCGCGGGCTGTTCGATCTGCTCAAGCGCAATGTGGTGACCAACATCGGCGGGATGTACAAGCAACGCACCGAAACCCGCGACATGCTGATTTCACAGCACCGGGAGTTGTACCTGGCGATTATCGAAGGCAGGGCGGAGCAGGCGCGGGAAGTCTCCAGCCGACATATTTTGTATGTGCAGGAAGTGCTGGAGGAGGTGCGTCAGGAAGTGCAGCGGGTGGCTCGGGCGGAGCGGCGCAAGGGGATGTAGTCAGTGGGTTTTGTATTGTTTATGCGATCGCATCGCGGGCAAGCCCGCTCCCACAAGGTTCCAGGTTTGCCGTAAAAATGTCGGCATCTACGGAACCTGTGGGAGCGAGCTTGCTCGCGATGGCGGTCTCAGGCAAAAAGAGAATTAATCTTCCTTGCCCTTGTTCCGCACCGCGCGCTGCAACTCGCGACCGGCGTCGCGTTCGCGTTCGGTATCGCGCTTGTCGTATTCCTTCTTGCCCTTGCCCAGAGCGATCTCGCACTTGACCATGTGCTTGCTCCAGTACCAGGACAGGCATACGCAGGCGTAGCCTTTTTGCTGCACCGCAGCGGCCAGCTTTTCCAGCTCGCGTCGGTTGAGCAGCAATTTACGGGTGCGGGTCGGATCGGCGATGACGTGGGTGCTCGCGGTCATCAGCGGCGTAATGTGGCTGCCGAGCAGCCAGGCTTCGCCATCCTTGAGCAGCACATAACTGTCAACCAGTTGCAGCTTGCTTGCCCGCAGACTTTTTACTTCCCAGCCGGCCAGGACCAGACCAGCCTCGAACTTATGTTCGATGAAGTAATCGTGTCGCGCCTTTTTATTTTGCGCGATGGTCCCTGTTGGGTGTTTCTTCTGTTTAGCCATAGGGGCGGCATTATAGGGAGTTACAAGCTAGTCGGCTACGGTCTCGCTACGTGCTTGAGCAGGTTGATTGAATCCCGGACAATGCGGCCTCTTTTTCGAACGCTTGGGCGTGATAACGATGTCGACAGACAAGGTTTCTGTCCACGGCAGTTGGGCTAGCCGCTGGGTCTTCATACTCGCCGCGACCGGTTCGGCCGTGGGTCTGGGTAGTATCTGGAAATTCCCGTACATGGTCGGCGTCTATGGCGGCGGCGCCTTCGTGCTGATGTTCCTGGCCTGTATCGCGCTGATCGGGGTGCCGGTCATGCTGGCGGAAACCCTGATCGGCCGTCGCGCCCGGCAGAGTCCAGCCAACGCCTTGAAGGTGTTGGCGCTGGAGGCGGGGCATTCGGCGAAGTGGTCCTGGGGGGCTTTTGCCGGGATGATCACGGCGCTGCTGATCCTGTCTTTCTATAGTGTGGTCGGCGGCTGGTCGCTGGATTACATCATCGACATGGGGCGAGGTGACTTCCAGGGGGTGACGGCAGACCAGGTTGGCGCGTATTTCGGCAACGTGATCGCCGATCCTTGGCGCCTGACACTTTGGCACACGATTTTCATGCTGCTGTCCGCCATCGTGATCGCCAAGGGCGTGGTGGCCGGCCTTGAGCGCAGCCTGCGGATCATGATGCCGCTGCTGTTCGTGATGATCCTGGTGTTGCTGGGCTACAGCATGACCACCGGCCATTTCATGGGAGGCGTGCATTTCATGTTCGACTTCCACCCGGAAAAGGTCCTGGACGGCTTGCTGCCGGCCATGGGGCACGCGTTCTTTTCCCTGAGCGTTGGCGTTGGTTCGATCATGATCTACGGCGCCTATATGCCGAAGGATTCGTCGATTTCCGGCACCATCGTCGGCGTGGCGCTGCTGGATACGTTCGTTTCCCTGGTTGCGGGCCTGGCATTGTTTCCGATTGTGTTTGCCGCGGGCCTGAACCCAAGCGAGGGCCCGGGCCTGATGTTCGTCAGCCTGCCATTTGCCTTTGGCAACGTGGCGTTCGGCCAGTTGATGGGCGTAGTGTTCTTCGTACTGGTGGCGATTGCCGCCTGGAGCTCGGCGATTTCCCTGCTCGAACCGATGGTGGCTTACCTGGTTGAACGCACCAGGGTCAGTCGCGCCTGGGTGACGTTCTGGTTGGCATTCACTTGCTGGTTTGTCGGTCTGGGTACGGTCTTTTCCTTCAATATATGGAAGCAAGCCAAGTTTTTCGTGAACGAAGGCGGGATGTTCCATCTCTATCAATGGGGTGCGGCCGGTGGCCTGGACTTCTTCGGTGTGATCGATTTCTTCACCTCGCGAATCATGTTGCCACTCGGTGGTTTATGTTTCGTGGTGTTTGCGGGATGGGTGATGGGTCGGGAAACGGTACGCGACGAATTGTCGATCCGCAGCCCGATCTTGTTCGCCCTGTCCCTGTTCTTGATGCGCTATGTGGCGCCCATCGGCATTCTCGTAGTGTTTGCCGCCCAGCTGTGGAAGTGACGCTGACATGACGACACACATTCAACGTTCGGCCCTGCTGCCGTACCCCGCGCAAGCGCTGTATGACCTGGTCAACGACGTAGCGAGTTATCCGGAGTTTCTGCCGTGGTGCTCCTCGGCGGAAGTCCTTGAAAGCTCCCCCGAGCACATGCGCGCCAGTGTGGGCGTAGCCAAAGGCGGGCTGAGTCAGCATTTCGTGACGCGCAATACCCTGGTGCCCGGACAGTCGATCGAAATGAACCTTGAAAAAGGTCCGTTCACTCAGCTGCACGGCGTGTGGTTGTTCAAGCCGCTGGGTGAGAAGGCGTGCAAGATCAGCCTGGACCTGTCGTTCGATTACGCCGGGCCGATCATTCGTGCCACCTTGGGGCCGTTGTTCAATCAGGCGGCCAATACGCTGGTGGATGCGTTCTGCCAGCGGGCCAGGCAGATACATGGTTGAGGCAATGATCGAGGTCGAGGTGGTGTATGCCACCGTCGATCGTCAGGTGCTTCTCACTGTGACGGTGCCTGCGGGGACGACAGTGCGAGCAGCTGTGCAGCAGTCGGGTATCGGTCAGGCGTTTCCGGAACTGGACCTGGCCGATTGTCCTGTGGGGATCTTCGCCAAGCAGATCCTCGATCCGGACACTCGGGCAGTGCAGGCGGGAGATCGCATCGAGATTTACCGGCCGCTGCTGGCCGATCCGAAAGAAGTTCGCCGGCTGCGCGCCGCCAAGGCCGTCGAGGCTAAGGCGCGAAACCAGTGATGTGAACAAAAGACAGGCCATAAAAAACCCGGACATGCCGGGTTTTTTATGGCGCCGCACATTATTACTGCGGCGAGGTGTCCAGAGGTTCTGGGCTCGGGACCGGAACGGTTTCTACCCCGTCGACGTCCTTCTGAATCTGATCCAGCAACGAACCTGGCTTGACCGGTTTTTCCGGTTTCGGCTTCTCGACGTTTTCTGCCGGTGCGGTCACGCTGGTGCCGCTGTCCTTGCCGAGAATGGCCTCGTCCCGGCTCATGCCTGGCATGAAATCACCAGAGAGGCTGACAAGTTGGTCATTTGGGTTGAAGATAACGCTAATGCGTTCCTGTTGGCGTTCACCGCCACCGGGTTGCAGGCTGTAGAGATAATCCCAGCGATCGGCATGGAACGTGTCAGTCAGCAGGGGGTTGCCCATGATAAACCGTACTTGCCGACGGGTCATTCCCGGGCGTAACTGGTCTATCATGTCCTGCGTGACGACATTGCCCTGCTGGATGTCGATTTTGTAAACCCCGGGGAATGAACAACCGGCGAGTGCGAGCAGTCCCACAAAGGTGAAACTGGTTAGCAAGAGCTTGGTGTTTTGCATCGGTGGGCGACTTCCACTATCTTGGCTGGGACAACGTAAACGCCGATCATACCCGCATTAAGAGAAGCTGCGAAGCAGCATCGCGAGAAAGCTGACCATGGTTGAAAATAGCGAACTACGCAAAGCCGGCCTCAAAGTGACCCTTCCACGGGTCAAGATTCTGCAAATGCTCGACTCCGCCGCGCAACGCCACATGAGCGCCGAGGACGTCTACAAGGCGCTGATGGAAGCTGGTGAGGACGTCGGTCTGGCCACGGTTTACCGTGTCCTTACCCAATTCGAGGCAGCTGGCCTTGTGGTGCGGCACAACTTCGACGGAGGCCATGCGGTCTTCGAGCTGGATGACGGCAAGCATCACGACCATATGGTCAATGTCGAGACCAGCGAAGTGATCGAATTCTTCGATGAAGAAATTGAGCGACTGCAGAAGGCAATCGTCGACAAGTATGGCTTCGAGATGGTTGACCACAACCTTGTACTGTACGTGCGCAAGAAAAAGTAAGCATGTCGCGCGAACTTGAGGTTCGCGAAACGAACGAAGGCGACCCCAGGGTCGCCTTCGTGCTGTCTGACGTTGTCAGGTTTTTGCGGTAATCACCATCTTCTTGGCGTGAGCCAAGGATTCCTTGGTCAGATCGATGCCGCCCAGCATTCGCGCCACTTCTTCGACACGATCATTCTTGTTCAGCTTGGAGACGGCCGTACGGGTTGCGTCCTCGCCGCGCACCTTGTGCACAAATAGATGCTGGTGACCTTGCGCCGCTACCTGCGGCAAGTGGGTCACTGTCAGCACCTGCCCGCGTTCGCCGAGACGACGTAGCAACTGGCCGACAATTTCGGCAGTTGGGCCGCCAATCCCCACGTCCACTTCGTCGAAGACCAGGGTCGGTACGCGCGAGGTTTGCGCGGTGATGACCTGAATCGCCAGGCTGATTCGTGACAGCTCGCCACCGGAGGCCACCTTCGCCAGGGCTTTGAGCGGCTGCCCCGGGTTGGCACTCACCAGCAGTTCTACCTGTTCGAGACCATTGGGCAGTAACTCATCGCTGCTGTTAGGGCGCAGTTCGATGGTGAAGCGCCCGCCCGGCATGCCCAGTCGCTGGATTTCCTGCTCCACGGCGCTCGCCAGGCTGCTTGAGGCTTGATGGCGCAGGTCGCTCAGTTCCCGGGCTTTCTCCTGATAATGACGGGCGTAGGACGCCAGTTCATCGCTCAGTCGTTCGATGGATTCGTCGTTGGCGTTCAGGGTCTCGATTTCATCCAGCAGGCGCTGTTGCATCTCGGCGACCTCGGTCGGTTGAATGCGATGTTTGCGCGCCATGGTGTAAATCGCGTCCAGACGTTCTTCCAGATATTGAAGGCGCGCCGGGTCGGCGTCGAAATTATCAAGGAAGCGATTCAGTTCGCCCACGGCTTCCTCGACCTGGATCTGCGCACTGGTCAGCAGGCTGCTGGCTTCGCCCAGGGCGCCGATCGAATTGTTCACGCTCGACAGGCGGTTGAGGCTGGCGGTGAGCGCATTCAGGACATTACCGGAATCACTTTCGCTGCATTGTTCGACCACTTGCCGGCAGATGCCCAGCAAGGTTTCGGCATTGGTCAGGTTCTTGTGCTCATGCTCAAGCTGCTCCAGCTCGTTTTCACCGAGGCCGAGATTTTCCAGCTCCTCGAGCTGATAGCTGAGCAGCTGATGGCGGGCGCGTTGCTCGTCGCCGGAGTTGGAAAGGCGATCCAGTTCCTGGCGGGTCTGGCGCCAGCGTTGGGCGGCCAGTTGCACCTGACGTGCCAGGTCCGTTGCGCCGGCGTACTCGTCGAGCAGGCGGCGATGGGTGTCAGTCTTGAGCAAGGATTGGTGTTCGTGCTGGCTGTGGATGTCGATCAGCAACTCGCCCAGGGCCTTGAGGTCGCCAAGCGGGCAGGGCGTGCCGTTGATATAGCCGCGGGAGCGCCCTTCGGCAGTGATCACCCGACGCAGGATGCACGGGCCGTCGCTCTCCAGGTCGCGCTCGGCCAGCCAGGCGCTGGCTTCCGGGATGTCGACCAGGTCGAAGGTGGCCAGGATGTCGGCCTTGTCGGCACCGGGGCGGACCACACCGCTGTCGGCGCGATCGCCCAGGGTCAGGCCCAGCGCGTCGAGCATGATCGACTTGCCGGCGCCCGTTTCCCCTGTGATCACGCTCATCCCGCGATCGAGTTCGAGATCGAGATGTTCAACGATGGCGTAGTTGTGTACGGACAGGTGCACCAGCATAAAGGCCGCTCCCAGGCTTTAGGTCTGGTTATTTATACAGTGTTTTTAATCGAGCTGACAATGCCCCTTCTTAGCTCGATTTGCTTGATCCGACGAAATCCTTAGTGCGCCAGGGAATGACAATGCAGCTGTTTTTTGTAGGGTTAATCAACAAGCGGCCCTTGAAGCTCGATTTTGCGGCCCCATATACCGGGACAGAAGCGCGAGTTGAGCTCGCGGACGATATTGAAAGGAGAAATCTATGGCTGACGAACAGACAGTGGATACGCAAAATCTAGACGCCGATCAAGCTGCCCAGGAGGGTGATGAGCTGGCGGCTCGTGTGCAAGTGCTCGAAGAGCAATTGGCTGGCGCCCATGATCAGGCTTTGCGTGTAGCGGCTGATCTGCAGAACGTCCGCCGTCGCGCCGAGCAGGATGTAGAGAAGGCTCACAAGTTCGCCCTGGAGAAGTTCGCCGGCGACCTGCTGCCGATCATCGACAGCCTCGAGCGTGGCCTGGAGTTGTCCAGCCCGGACGACGAAAACATTCGTCCGATGCGCGAAGGGATCGAACTGACCCTGAAAATGTTCCAGGACACCCTGAAGCGTTATCAGCTGGAAGTGATCGACCCTGAAGGCGAGCCCTTCAATGCATCCCAGCATCAGGCCATGGCCATGCAGGAAAGCGCCGATGTCGAGCCGAACAGCGTGCTCAAGGTGTTCCAGAAGGGCTATCAGCTCAACGGTCGTCTGCTGCGCCCGGCCATGGTCGTGGTCAGCAAGGCCAGTGCGCCAGTTGCGCCTTCGATTGACGAGCAGGCTTGAAATTAGCCGCAAGGCCCCCATTTAGAAGTCAAGCGTTTAAGTGCTACCGCAGTTAGCCACCACTGCTGCGGCATCCAAATCCAAAATTTCGGGAGAGTGAACATGGGCAAAATTATCGGTATCGACCTGGGGACTACCAACTCCTGCGTCTCCATTCTTGAAAACGGCAAAGCCAAAGTCATCGAAAACGCCGAAGGCGCGCGTACCACCCCTTCGATCGTGGCGTATGCCAACGATGGCGAAATCCTGGTTGGCCAGTCGGCCAAGCGTCAGGCAGTGACCAATCCGCACAACACCCTGTACGCGGTGAAGCGTTTGATCGGTCGTCGTTTCGACGAAGAAGTCGTGCAGAAAGACATCCAGATGGTCCCTTACAAGATCGTCAAGGCTGACAACAGCGACGCCTGGGTTGAAGTGAACGGCCAGAAAATGGCGCCGCCACAAATCTCGGCTGAAATCCTGAAGAAAATGAAGAAGACCGCCGAAGACTACCTCGGCGAGCCAGTGACCGAAGCGGTGATCACCGTTCCGGCCTACTTCAACGACAGCCAGCGTCAAGCTACTAAAGACGCCGGTCGCATCGCGGGCCTGGACGTTAAACGTATCATCAACGAACCGACCGCAGCCGCGCTGGCTTACGGTATGGACAAGGCCAAGGGCGATCACACCGTAATCGTTTACGACCTGGGTGGCGGTACGTTCGACGTTTCCGTGATCGAAATCGCTGAAGTCGATGGCGAGCACCAGTTCGAAGTGTTGGCCACCAACGGCGACACCTTCCTGGGTGGTGAAGACTTCGACATTCGTCTGATCGACTACCTCGTCGACGAATTCAAGAAAGAAAGCGGGATGAACCTCAAAGGTGACCCGCTGGCGATGCAGCGTCTGAAAGAAGCGGCTGAAAAAGCCAAGATCGAACTGTCCTCGAGCCAGTCGACCGACGTGAACCTGCCGTACATCACTGCAGACGCTACCGGTCCAAAGCACTTGAACGTGAAGATCTCGCGCTCCAAGCTGGAAGCACTGGTTGAAGACCTGGTTCAACGCACCATCGAGCCTTGCCGCATCGCGATGAAAGACGCCGGTATCGAGGTTGGCGCGATCAACGACGTGATCCTGGTCGGCGGTCAGACCCGTATGCCACTGGTTCAGAAGCTGGTCACCGATTTCTTCGGTAAAGAAGCCCGTAAAGACGTCAACCCTGACGAAGCCGTTGCCATGGGTGCTGCCATCCAGGGCGCCGTATTGGCCGGTGACGTGAAAGACGTTCTGCTGCTCGACGTCAGCCCGCTGACCCTGGGTATCGAAACCATGGGCGGCGTGATGACTGCGCTGATCGAGAAAAACACCACGATTCCTACCAAGAAATCGCAAGTGTTCTCGACCGCCGATGACAACCAGGGCGCAGTGACCATTCACGTGCTGCAGGGCGAGCGCAAGCAAGCCGCACAGAACAAGTCCCTGGGCAAGTTCGACCTGGCCGAGATTCCACCAGCACCACGTGGCGTGCCACAAATCGAAGTGACCTTCGACATCGACGCCAACGGCATCCTGCACGTCGGCGCGAAAGACAAAGCCACCGGCAAGACTCAGTCGATCGTGATCAAGGCCAACTCCGGTCTGTCCGAGGAAGAAATTCAGCAGATGGTTCGTGACGCTGAAGTGAACGCCGAAGAAGACCGCAAGTTCGAAGAGCTGGCCAGCGCCCGCAACCAAGGCGACGCCCTGGTTCACTCGACGCGCAAAATGGTCGCTGATGCCGGCGACAAAGTGAGCGCTGAAGAGAAGACTGCAATCGAAGCTGCAGTCGTTGCCCTGGAAGCCGCCATCAAAGGCGACGACAAGGCGGCGATCGACGCCAAGGTTGAAGAGCTGTCCAAAGTCTCCGCGCCAGTGGCTCAGAAAATGTACGCCGAACAGGCTCAGCCTGCTGAAGGCGCTGCACCAAACGACGAAAAAGCTCAAAAAGCCGACGACGTCGTGGACGCTGAGTTCGAAGAAGTCAAAGACCACAAGTAAGTTGTTGGTCGCCCGGTTGACTGCCTTCAGGCGGTGACTGGTAGGATGTCGCCGCGCGGGAGCTTGCTCCCGCGTTGGCGTGTCTGGAGTTAGCGAATTTTTACAGCATGCGACAACTGCTCGGATGCTGAGGGTATGGCCGGAAATGCTCCTGCTTTTCGAGCCGAAAGTACCGATTTGAATCAAAGACCAGGATCGTTGAATTGACGTGAGTTGGGTCCGGGCCTGTATTGGGGCTCAACGAGTTTGGCGAGGCTCAGGAGGGGTTTGCCGAACGTCCTTAAGAGTGCAAAGACTTATGGCAAAGCGTGACTATTACGAAGTATTGGGTGTTGAGCGCGGCTCAAGCGAAGCGGACCTGAAAAAGGCCTACCGTCGCCTGGCGATGAAGCACCACCCGGACCGTAATCCCGATGATAAATCGTCGGAAGAGATGTTCAAGGAGGCCAACGAGGCCTACGAAGTGCTGTCCGACTCCAGCAAGCGCGCGGCGTACGACCAGTACGGCCATGCCGGTGTCGATCCGAGCATGGGTGGCGGCGGTGCCGGGTTTGGCGGCCAGAACTTCTCCGACATCTTTGGTGATGTGTTCAGTGACTTCTTCGGTGGCGGTCGCGGCGGTGCCCGTGGCGGCGCCCAGCGTGGCAGCGACCTGCGCTACACCCTGGAGCTGAACCTGGAAGAGGCGGTGCGCGGTACCACCGTGAATATCCGCGTTCCGACACTGGTCAACTGCAAGCCGTGCGACGGCTCGGGGGCCAAGAAGGGCTCTTCGCCTGTCACGTGCCCGACCTGCGGCGGTATCGGCCAGGTTCGCATGCAGCAGGGCTTCTTCTCGGTGCAGCAGACCTGCCCGCGTTGCCATGGCCAGGGCAAGATCATTTCCGATCCGTGCGATTCCTGCCGCGGCGAAGGTCGTGTCGAAGAGTACAAGACGCTCTCGGTGAAAGTGCCGGCCGGCGTTGATACCGGTGACCGCATTCGCCTGTCCGGCGAAGGCGAGGCGGGTGCCCAGGGTGGTCCGACCGGCGACCTGTACGTGGTGATCAATGTGCGCGAGCACGCGATCTTCCAGCGCGACGGCAAGCACCTGTTCTGCGAAGTGCCGATCAGCTTTGTCGATGCGGCGCTGGGTGGCGAGCTGGAGATTCCGACCCTCGATGGCCGGGTCAAACTGAAGATTCCCGAAGGCACCCAGACCGGCAAGCAGTTCCGTGTCCGCGGCAAAGGCGTTGCGCCAGTGCGTGGTGGCGGTGCCGGTGACCTGATGTGTCGTGTGGCGGTCGAAACCCCGGTCAATCTGGGTCGTCGCCAGCGCGAATTGCTGGAGGAATTCCGCAGCTCGCTGGCGGACGATAACAGTCATTCGCCAAAAACCACCGGCTGGTTCGAAGGCGTAAAGCGCTTCTTCGGCGATTTGTAAGGAGACAGGCATGCGACGTATTGCAGTGATGGGCGCCGCCGGGCGCATGGGCAAAACCCTGATCGAAGCCGTGCAGCAGACGCCTGGCGCCGGTCTGACGGCTGCCATCGATCGCCCCGACAGTTCGCTGGTCGGCGCGGATGCCGGTGAGTTGGCGGCGCTGGGTCGTATCGGTGTGCCATTGTCCGGTGATCTGGATCGGGTGGCTGACGAGTTCGACGTGCTGATCGACTTCACGCACCCGACTGTGACCCTGAAGAATCTTGCGTTCTGCCGCAAGCATCACAAGGCGATGATCATCGGCACCACCGGTTTCAGCGTTGAAGAGAAACAGCTGCTGGCCGAGGCGGGCAAGGATATTCCGATCGTCTTCGCCGCCAACTTCAGCGTTGGTGTCAATCTGTGCCTGAAGCTGCTCGACACCGCTGCCCGGGTGTTGGGTGATGACGTCGATATCGAAATCACTGAAGCCCACCATCGGCATAAAGTCGATGCGCCGTCCGGTACTGCCGTGCGAATGGGTGAAGTGATTGCCGATGCGCTGGGTCGTGATTTGAAGAAGGTGGCGGTTTACGGTCGTGAAGGCCAGACCGGCGCCCGTGCTCGCGACACCATCGGCTTCGCCACGGTGCGTGCCGGTGACATCGTGGGGGATCACACCGTGCTCTTCGCCGCCGACGGTGAGCGTGTCGAGATCACGCACAAGGCTTCCAGTCGCATGACCTTCGCCAAGGGCGCGGTTCGTGCGGCGTTGTGGCTGGACAAGCGTGAGCCAGGCCTTTATGACATGCAAGACGTGCTCGATCTGCGCTAAGATGCGCCCGAAATCGGGTTCGAACCCAGTGTTTGGACCCGGTTTTATCCCGCCAAGCGACGTCCTGTCGCATTCTCCGGCCTTTAGGGCTCATTGGCGGTAGACCAAAAATGCCTTTTTCTGTAAGCTACAGCTTTAGTGTGTCCACTAAAAGCGCGCAGAATTATTCGGTGAAGAAGCGGGGTGACGTGTCCATACGTCACTCCGCTTTTTTACAACCTGCGATCGCCCTTTCAGGCTTTATTTACGGGAGGTCTTCTTGACTAAGCCAGCCATACTCGCCCTTGCTGATGGCAGCATTTTTCGCGGCGAAGCCATTGGAACCGACGGTCAGACCGTTGGTGAGGTGGTGTTCAACACCGCCATGACCGGCTATCAGGAAATCCTTACCGATCCTTCCTACGCCCAACAGATCGTTACCCTGACTTACCCGCACATCGGCAATACCGGCACCACACCGGAAGATGCCGAGTCCGATCGTGTCTGGTCCGCTGGCCTGGTCATCCGTGACCTGCCGCTGGTCGCGAGCAACTGGCGCAACAAGCTGTCGCTGTCCGACTACCTGAAAGCCAACAATGTGGTGGCAATCGCCGGTATCGACACCCGCCGCCTGACGCGCATCCTGCGTGAGAAAGGCGCGCAGAACGGCTGCATCATGGCCGGTGACAACATTTCCGAAGAAGCGGCCATTGCCGCGGCGCGAGAGTTCCCTGGCCTGAAAGGCATGGACCTGGCGAAAGTCGTCAGCACCAAGAAGCAATACGAATGGCGCTCGACTGTCTGGGATCTGAAAACCGACAGCCACGCGACCATCGAAGCCTCCGAGCTGCCATACCACGTGGTTGCCTACGACTACGGCGTCAAGCTGAACATCCTGCGCATGCTGGTCGAGCGCGGTTGCCGCGTGACCGTGGTGCCGGCGCAAACGCCCGCCGCTGAAGCCTTGGCGCTCAACCCTGATGGCGTGTTCCTGTCGAACGGTCCTGGTGACCCCGAGCCTTGTGATTACGCGATCCAGGCGATCAAGGACGTGCTGCAAACCGACATCCCGGTGTTCGGCATCTGCCTCGGTCACCAACTGCTGGCCCTGGCCGCCGGCGCCAAGACCCTGAAAATGGGCCACGGCCACCACGGTGCCAACCACCCGGTCCAGGACCTGGACAGCGGTGTGGTGATGATCACCAGCCAGAACCACGGCTTCGCGGTAGATGAGACCACCCTGCCAGGCAACGTCCGCGCGATCCACAAATCGCTGTTCGACGGCACCCTGCAAGGCATCGAGCTGACCGACAAGAGCGCCTTCAGCTTCCAGGGTCACCCTGAAGCCAGCCCTGGCCCGAACGACGTAGCGCCATTGTTCGATCGCTTCATCAACGAAATGGCCAAGCGACGCTGATCGCTCGCCTTGATGGAGCAGGGCTTGAGGGCGGTCCCGACACCGGTGACCCCCTCGGGCCTTCAAAGATTGAACAAGACGGCTTGCCGACTGACCTGCGGATTTGAGTGACAACCCATGCCAAAACGTACAGACATTAAAAGCATCCTGATTCTCGGCGCTGGCCCGATCGTGATCGGCCAGGCCTGCGAATTCGACTACTCCGGCGCCCAGGCCTGCAAAGCCCTGCGCGAGGAGGGTTACCGCGTCATCCTGGTGAACTCCAACCCGGCCACCATCATGACCGACCCGGACATGGCTGACGCCACGTACATCGAGCCGATCAAGTGGCAGACCGTGGCCAAGATCATCGAGAAAGAGCGCCCGGACGCGCTGCTGCCGACAATGGGCGGCCAGACTGCTCTGAACTGCGCACTGGATCTGGAGCGCGAAGGCGTCCTGGAGAAGTTCGGCGTAGAGATGATCGGCGCCAATGCCGACACCATCGACAAGGCTGAAGACCGTTCGCGCTTCGACAAGGCGATGAAATCCATCGGCCTGGACTGCCCGCGTTCGGGTATCGCCCACAGCATGGAAGAGGCCAACGCCGTTCTCGAAAAGCTCGGCTTCCCGTGCATCATTCGTCCGTCCTTCACCATGGGCGGCACGGGTGGCGGTATCGCTTACAACCGTGAAGAGTTCGAAGAAATCTGCGCCCGCGGCCTGGATTTGTCGCCGACCAAAGAGCTGCTGATCGACGAATCGCTGATCGGCTGGAAAGAGTACGAGATGGAGGTTGTCCGCGATAAGAAGGACAACTGCATCATCGTTTGCTCGATCGAAAACTTTGACCCGATGGGCGTGCACACCGGTGACTCGATCACCGTTGCTCCGGCACAAACCCTGACGGACAAGGAATACCAGATCATGCGTAACGCCTCGTTGGCGGTACTGCGTGAGATCGGCGTGGAAACCGGCGGCTCCAACGTTCAGTTTGGCATCTGCCCGGACACTGGCCGTATGGTCGTGATCGAGATGAACCCGCGTGTATCCCGCTCTTCGGCACTGGCCTCGAAAGCCACTGGTTTCCCGATTGCGCGTATCGCTGCCAAGCTGGCGATCGGCTACACCCTGGACGAGCTGCAAAACGAAATCACCGGCGGCGCTACTCCTGCATCCTTCGAGCCGTCGATCGACTACGTCGTCACCAAGCTGCCACGCTTCGCCTTCGAGAAATTCCCGAAAGCCGACGCGCGCCTGACCACGCAAATGAAGTCGGTCGGTGAAGTCATGGCCATCGGCCGGACCTTCCAGGAATCCCTGCAGAAAGCCCTGCGCGGCCTGGAAGTAGGCGTTTGCGGCCTGGACGAGAAGCTCGACCTGAGCAACCCGGAAAGCATGAGCGTCCTCAAGCGCGAACTGACCGTGCCGGGTGCCGAGCGCATCTGGTACGTGGCTGACGCCTTCCGCGCCGGCCTGTCGGTCGAAGACATCTTCGGCATGAACATGATCGACCCGTGGTTCCTGGTGCAGATCGAAGATCTGATCAAGGAAGAAGAGAAGGTCAAGACCCTGGGTCTGGCCAGCATCGACCGCGACCTGATGTTCAAGCTCAAGCGCAAAGGTTTCTCCGACATGCGTCTGGCCAAGTTGCTGGGCGTGACCGAGAAGGCACTGCGTCGCCACCGTCACAAGCTCGAGGTGTACCCGGTCTACAAGCGCGTTGACACCTGCGCGGCCGAGTTCGCCACCGACACCGCTTACATGTACTCGACTTACGAGGAAGAGTGCGAAGCCGCGCCGTCGGGCCGCGACAAGATCATGATTCTCGGCGGCGGTCCCAACCGTATCGGCCAGGGCATCGAGTTCGACTACTGCTGCGTCCATGCGGCATTGGCCCTGCGCGAAGACGGTTACGAGACCATCATGGTCAACTGCAACCCGGAAACCGTTTCCACCGACTACGACACCTCCGATCGCCTGTACTTCGAGCCAGTGACCCTGGAAGACGTGCTGGAAATCTGCCGCGTCGAGAAGCCAAAAGGCGTGATCGTCCAGTACGGCGGCCAGACTCCGCTGAAACTGGCCCGTGCCCTGGAAGAAGCCGGCGTGCCGATCATCGGCACCAGCCCTGACGCCATCGACCGTGCCGAAGACCGTGAGCGCTTCCAGCAGATGGTCGAGCGCCTGAACCTGCGTCAGCCGCCAAACGCTACCGTGCGCAGCGAAGACGAAGCGATTCGTGCCGCCAGCAAGATCGGCTACCCGCTGGTGGTGCGTCCGTCCTACGTACTGGGCGGTCGTGCGATGGAAATCGTCTACGAAGAAGAAGAACTCAAGCGCTACCTGCGCGATGCAGTGAAAGTGTCCAACGACAGCCCGGTGCTGCTTGACCACTTCCTCAATTGCGCCATCGAAATGGACGTGGATGCGGTCTGCGACGGCACCGACGTGGTGATCGGCGCAATCATGCAGCACATCGAGCAGGCCGGCGTTCACTCCGGTGACTCCGCGTGCTCCCTGCCGCCGTATTCGCTGCCTGCGCACATCCAGGACGAGATGCGCGAACAGGTCAAGAAAATGGCCCTGGAGCTGGGCGTGGTCGGCCTGATGAACGTGCAGTTGGCGCTGCAAGGCGAAGACATCTACGTCATCGAAGTCAACCCGCGCGCTTCCCGGACCGTACCGTTCGTGTCCAAGTGCATCGGTGTTTCCCTGGCCATGATCGCCGCTCGCGTGATGGCCGGTAAAACCCTGAAGGAAATCGGCTTCACCAAGGAAATCATCCCGAACTTCTACAGTGTGAAAGAGGCGGTGTTCCCATTCGCCAAATTCCCTGGCGTGGACCCGATCCTGGGCCCTGAGATGAAGTCCACCGGTGAAGTGATGGGCGTGGGCGACACCTTCGGTGAAGCATTCGCCAAGGCCCAGATGGGCGCCAGCGAAGTGTTGCCGACCGGCGGTACCGCGTTCATCAGCGTACGTGACGACGACAAGCCACTGGTTGCAGGCGTGGCCCGTGATCTGATCAACTTGGGCTTCGACGTGGTCGCTACTGCCGGCACTGCCAGGCTGATCGAAGCTGCAGGCCTGAAAGTGCGTCGCGTGAACAAGGTGACCGAAGGTCGCCCGCACGTGGTCGACATGATCAAGAACGACGAAGTCACCTTGATCATCAACACCACCGAAGGCCGTCAGTCGATCGCCGATTCGTACTCCATTCGTCGTAATGCCTTGCAGCACAAGATCTACTGCACCACCACCATTGCTGCTGGCGAAGCTATTTGCGAAGCGCTGAAGTTCGGTCCCGAGAAGACCGTGCGCCGCTTGCAGGATCTACACGCAGGATTGAAGGCATGATCAAATACCCAATGACCGTCCAGGGCGCCAAAGCCCTGGAAGAAGAACACGCTCACCTGACCAAGGTCGTCCGTCCGAAGCTCAGCCAGGACATCGGTACGGCCCGCGAACTGGGTGACTTGAAGGAAAACGCCGAATACCACGCTGCCCGCGAGCAGCAGGGGATGGTCGAGGCGCGGATTCGTGACATCGAAGGCCGGATTCAGAACCAGGTCATCATCGATGTCACGAGCATTCCACACACCGGCAAAGTGATTTTCGGTACCACCGTTGAAATCGCCAATGTCGAGACTGATGACCGCGTCACTTACCACATCGTGGGTGAGGATGAGGCGGACTTCAAACTCGGCAAGATTTCGGTGGGTTCGCCATTGGCCCGCGCCTTGATTGCCAAGGAAGAGGGCGATGTAGTTGCCGTGAAAACGCCTGGCGGCGTTATCGAGTACGAGATTGTCGAAGTTCGCCACATCTGAGAGAAGGCGCCCGCTGCATGCGGGCGCCATGCTTTGGCAGCTGACCCAGATGTTGTGGGTGGGCGGCCTGTGGCTGTTGCATATCGGTCTGCTGCCGGTGCTGGGTCATATCGGCCTGGCGCCGCTGCTGATCGACGAAATCGTAGACGTGCTGAATACACTGATGGTGGGATTCGCCGCAGTGTGTGTGATTTTTCAGGTTTTGGTGCTGGTTCAGGCCGAGGGCCTTGCCAGTCTATGGCGCGATATTCGCGGGCAACTGCTGATGACGGCGCTGTATGCGTGTGCGATGTACTACGCGGTGCGCTTCGGTTGGCCGGATGCGGTGCGCTGGCACGTGTTCAGCTTTCTTGTCCTGGGGTTTTCCGGGCTGGTGCTGGTGTTGCAGCCGGTGCCGGGATGGAGTGGCAGGGTGCGCGAAGCACACCCTTGACCCTTGTCATCACTTGAAGCGATGAACGTTCGACAGCTGCTTGTTGACGCTGAAGTTCTTGCGGTAAATCAGTGCCATCTTGCCTATGACCTGAACCAGGTCCGCTTTGCCGACCTTGCACAGTTCTGCAATGTTCGCCAGGCGCGACTCGCGATCGAGGATGTTGAGCTTGATTTTGATCAGCTCGTGATCCGCCAAAGCGCGTTCAAGTTCGGCTAACACACCTTCAGTCAAACCGTTGTCAGCCACAATCAAAACCGGTTTCAGATGGTGGCCAATGGATTTGTACTGTTTCTTCTGCTCTTGAGTGAGCGGCATAATCTGACCCCTGCGTCTGATCTTGTAAAAAGCGGCGGCCAGTTTACCCGAGCGAGTCCGGGACCGCCCAGTTAATCACGACCCGTTTTATTTTTGAGGTGGCCCGTGGCCCGTTCCAAGACAAGCCTTAAATGGCTGCAAAGACATGTCAATGATCCCTATGTGAAGCAGGCGCAGAAGGATGGTTACCGCTCGCGTGCGAGTTACAAGCTTCTGGAGGTCCAGGAGAAATACAAGCTGATCCGTCCGGGTATGAGCGTTGTCGACCTGGGTGCGGCGCCCGGCGGCTGGTCGCAGGTCACTAGTCGGCTGATCGGTGGTCAGGGGCGTCTGATCGCCTCGGACATCCTGGAAATGGACAGCATTCCGGATGTGACTTTCATCCAGGGTGACTTCACCCAGGACGAAGTGCTCGCTCAGATCCTTGAAGCCGTGGGTAATTCGCAGGTGGACCTTGTGATTTCCGATATGGCCCCCAATATGAGTGGTACGCCTGAGGTGGACATGCCGAAAGCCATGTTTCTATGTGAGCTGGCTCTTGATCTGGCGGCTCGGATACTCAAGCCGGGTGGTAATTTCGTGATCAAGGTGTTTCAGGGCGAAGGGTTTGATGCTTACGTGAAGGACGCTCGTCAGAAATTCGACAAGGTCCAGATGATCAAGCCGGACTCTTCCCGTGGCAGTTCCCGCGAGCAATACATGCTGGCTTGGGGCTACCGCGGCCGTAGTGAGTAAATCGAGGTTTTTTTGCGGGTCGATAGGATTTTCGTATTTCGCCCCGTGAGCATTAGCGAATATTGTGTAGAAAGTGTTTCACAAAGGGTTACAGACGACGCCTGCCAGAGTCGTCGGTAATGTAGTAAGTTAGGCCGGTGAATATCATGCGAAGCGCGCGCCATCAGCGGCGCTTGCTTCAGAGGGTAGTTAATTGAACGATATGGCAAAGAATCTGATCCTGTGGTTGATCATCGCGGCAGTCCTGGTGACGGTGATGAACAACTTCTCCAGCCCTAACGAGCCGCAGACCCTCAACTATTCCGACTTCATCCAGCAGGTCAAGGATGGCAAGGTCGAACGCGTAGCCGTCGATGGCTATGTGATTACCGGCAAGCGCAACGATGGCGACAGCTTCAAGACCATCCGTCCGGCAATCCAGGATAATGGTCTGATCGGCGACCTCGTGGACAACCACGTCGTGGTCGAAGGCAAACAGCCTGAACAGCAAAGCATCTGGACTCAGCTCCTGGTGGCAAGCTTCCCGATCCTGGTGATCATCGCCGTGTTCATGTTCTTCATGCGGCAGATGCAGGGCGGAGCCGGTGGCAAGGGCGGACCGATGAGCTTCGGCAAGAGCAAGGCGCGCCTGCTCTCCGAAGATCAGGTGAAAACCACCCTGGGTGACGTTGCCGGTTGCGACGAAGCCAAGGAAGAAGTCGGCGAGCTGGTCGAGTTCCTGCGTGACCCGGGCAAGTTCCAGCGCCTGGGCGGTCGCATTCCTCGCGGCGTACTGATGGTCGGTCCTCCGGGTACCGGTAAAACCTTGCTCGCCAAGGCGATTGCCGGCGAAGCCAAAGTGCCGTTCTTCACCATTTCCGGTTCCGATTTCGTCGAAATGTTCGTCGGTGTCGGTGCCAGCCGTGTTCGCGACATGTTCGAGCAGGCAAAGAAGCACGCGCCATGCATCATCTTCATCGATGAAATCGACGCCGTCGGTCGCCATCGTGGTGCCGGCATGGGTGGCGGTCACGACGAGCGCGAACAGACGCTCAACCAGTTGCTGGTAGAGATGGACGGCTTCGAAATGAATGACGGCATCATCGTCATCGCCGCCACCAACCGTCCGGACGTACTGGACCCGGCGCTGCTGCGTCCAGGCCGTTTCGACCGTCAGGTCGTGGTCGGTCTGCCGGACATCCGCGGCCGTGAGCAGATTCTCAAGGTCCACATGCGCAAAGTGCCGATGGGTGACGACGTCGCTCCGGCCGTGATCGCCCGTGGTACCCCTGGTTTCTCCGGTGCCGACCTGGCGAACCTGGTGAACGAGGCGTCGCTGTTCGCCGCCCGTGCCGGCAAGCGCATCGTTGAAATGAAAGAGTTCGAACTGGCCAAAGACAAGATCATGATGGGTGCCGAGCGCAAATCCATGGTCATGTCCGAGAAAGAGAAGCAGAACACCGCTTATCACGAAGCCGGCCACGCCATTGTCGGTCGCGTCGTGCCTGAGCATGACCCGGTCTACAAGGTGTCGATCATCCCCCGCGGTCGCGCGCTGGGTGTGACCATGTTCCTGCCGGAAGAAGACCGCTACAGCCTGTCCAAGCGTGCGTTGATCAGCCAGATCTGCTCGCTGTACGGCGGCCGTATCGCTGAAGAAATGACCCTTGGCTTCGATGGTGTCACCACCGGTGCATCCAACGACATCATGCGTGCCAGCCAGATTGCACGGAACATGGTGACCAAGTGGGGCCTGTCGGAAAAACTCGGTCCGTTGATGTACGCCGAAGAAGAGGGTGAAGTGTTCCTCGGTCGCGGCGGCGGCGGTCAAGGCGCCAGTTTCTCCGGCGAGACGGCGAAGCTGATCGACTCCGAGGTGCGCAGCATCATCGACCAGTGCTACGGCACCGCCAAGCAGATCCTCACGGATAACCGTGACAAGCTCGACGCCATGGCCGATGCCTTGATGAAGTACGAAACGATCGATGCCGATCAGATCGATGACATCATGGCCGGTCGTACGCCTCGCGAACCTCGCGACTGGTCCGGTGGTACCGGTACGTCCGGAACACCTCCGGCAGTGCAGGGCGAGCGTCCGGAAACACCTATCGGCGGTCCGGCTGCTGACGTTTAAGGTTTGAAATGACTTCTGTTCAGTCCTCGACCCGGTTGCCTTGCGGCAACCGGGTTCTTGATTTGGCCCTGACGCATGTCATGGGCATTCTCAATGTCACTCCAGATTCCTTTTCCGACGGTGGCCAATACAGCCAGCTCGATGCGGCCATGCGCCACGCCGAAGCCATGGTGGCGGCCGGCGCGACGCTGATCGATGTCGGTGGCGAATCGACCCGGCCCGGAGCCAGGGCGGTTTCCCCGCTGGAGGAGCTCGAGCGTGTAGCGCCCATCGTCGAGCGCATTCATCGCGAACTGGATGTGATCATCTCGGTGGATACTTCTACCCCGTCGGTCATGCGCGAAACCGCACGGTTGGGCGCCGGGTTGATCAATGACGTGCGCTCGCTGCAGCGCGATGGTGCGCTGGATGCGGCTGCGGCCACCGGCTTGCCCGTCTGCCTGATGCATATGCTCGGTGAGCCGGGCGACATGCAGGACAATCCGCAGTATCAGGATGTGACCCGGGAAGTGGGCGAGTTTCTTGCCGGGCGCATGGCGAAATGTGTATCGGCAGGCATACCCGCCGAGCGGATCATTCTGGATCCAGGCTTCGGTTTCGCCAAAACCCTGCAACACAATCTAAGCTTGTTCAAGCATATGGAAGCCTTGCATGCCTTGGGTCGGCCGTTGCTGGTCGGGGTTTCGCGAAAAAGCATGATAGGTCAGGCCTTGAATCGCCCGGTCGGAGAACGCCTGAATGGCGGTCTCGCGCTCGCGGCGCTGGCCTCATTCAAGGGAGCGCGTATATTGCGCGTCCATGATGTGGCCGAAACAGTCGATGTGCTGCGGATGATCGCCGCAGTGGAATCAGCCGAATAAGAAGGATGGAGCGCTTATGACTAAAAAATACTTTGGTACCGACGGCATTCGTGGTCGCGTCGGCGAATACCCGATCACGCCTGATTTCATGCTCAAGCTCGGTTGGGCCGCGGGTATGGCGTTCCGCAAAATGGGCGCCTGCAAAGTGTTGGTGGGTAAGGACACCCGGATTTCCGGCTACATGTTCGAATCGGCGCTTGAGGCCGGACTGACGTCGGCGGGTGCCGATGTCATGCTCCTGGGCCCGATGCCGACACCGGCCATCGCCTATCTGACGCGCACCTTCCATGCCGAAGCGGGCATCGTGATCAGCGCCTCGCACAATCCGCATGACGATAACGGCATCAAGTTTTTCTCCGGCAAGGGCACCAAGCTGCCGGATGAAGTCGAGCATATGATCGAAGAACTGCTCGACACCCCGATGACCGTGGTCGAGTCGAGCAAGATCGGCAAGGTCTCGCGCATCAACGATGCGTCGGGCCGCTACATCGAATTCTGCAAGGGCAGCGTCCCGGCCGGTACCAGCTTCGCGGGCTTGAAGATTGTGATCGACTGCGCTCACGGTGCGACCTACAAGGTGGCGCCGAGTGTGTTCCGTGAGCTGGGCGCCGATGTCGTTGTGCTTTCTGCCCATCCCAATGGCCTGAATATCAACGATAACTGCGGTTCGACCCATATGGGGCCGTTGCAGGCTGCCGTATTGGCCGAGCACGCCGATTTGGGCATCGCCTTTGACGGTGATGGCGACCGGGTGCAGATGGTCGATCACACCGGTGCTGTCGTCGACGGTGACGAATTGCTGTTCATCATTGCTCGCGATCTGCAGGAGCGTGGCAAGCTGCAGGGCGGCGTGGTCGGTACGTTGATGAGTAACCTGGGGCTGGAGCTGGCCCTGGCGGACCTGGGCATTCCTTTTGTGCGGGCCAATGTCGGCGACCGTTACGTCATCTCCGAGTTGCAGGAGCGCGATTGGCTGGTGGGTGGTGAAAACTCGGGGCACATTGTCTGCTTCAGTCATACCACCACCGGTGACGCGATCATTGCGGCCTTGCAGGTACTGATGGCGCTGAAGAGACGCTCCGAAGGGCTGGCGCAATCGCGTCAGGCGTTGCGCAAGTGCCCTCAGGTGCTGATCAATGTGCGTTTCGGCGGCGGTGCAAGCCCCCTCGATCATCCGGCGGTCAAGGCGGCCAGCGAGCGCGTTACCCAGGCCATGGCCGGGCGCGGGCGTGTGCTGTTGCGCAAGTCCGGGACGGAGCCGTTGGTGCGGGTAATGGTCGAAGGCGAGGACGAAACACAGGTTCGCGGCCACGCCGAAGAGCTGGCAAACCTGGTTACTGAAGTTTCTGCCTGAATTCGGCTTGCCAGCCATGATTGTGTTGGGTAACATCTGCGCCCACTTTGACCGACGAGGTACAGCATGCGTCGCCCTATGGTAGCTGGTAACTGGAAGATGCACGGTACCCGCACCAGCGTCGCTGAGCTGATTGACGGCCTCCGCCGTCTGGACTTGCCGAGCGATGTTGACGTTGCGGTATTCCCGCCTTGCCTGCATATCAATCAAGTGATTGATAGCTTGAAAGGTCAGTCGATTTCGATCGGCGCGCAGAACTCTGCGGTGGAATCCATGCAAGGCGCATTGACCGGTGAAGTTGCACCGAGTCAGTTGGTGGATGCAGGTTGTTCCCTGGTACTTGTCGGGCACTCCGAACGCCGCCAGATCATGGGCGAGCAGGACGATATGCTGATCCGCAAGTTCGCAGCGGCACAGGCATGTGGCTTGATTCCGGTGTTGTGCATAGGGGAAACCCTTGAGCAGCGCGAAGCCGGGAAAACGCTTGAGGTTGTCGGGCGTCAGCTGGACAGCATCATCGAGGAGCTGGGTGTCGGTGTCTTTGCCAAGGCAGTCATCGCTTACGAGCCGGTCTGGGCCATTGGCACCGGGCTGACTGCTTCGCCGCAACAGGCGCAGGATGTGCATGCAGCCATTCGCGCCCAGTTGGCGGAAAAGAATTCTGAAGTCGCGCAAGGTGTGCGGCTTCTATACGGCGGCAGCGTGAAGGCGGCCAATGCGGTCGAACTGTTCGGCATGCCGGATATCGATGGGGGGCTCATTGGTGGAGCGTCCCTGAATGCAGATGAGTTCGGTGCGATCTGTCGCGCCGCGGGAAACTGAAAAAATGCTGGAAACAGTCGTAGTCGTTTTTCATCTGCTGGGTGCATTGGGCGTAGTTGCTCTGGTTTTGCTGCAGCAGGGTAAAGGTGCGGATGCTGGCGCGTCTTTCGGAGCAGGTGCTTCAAATACTGTGTTCGGAAGCCAAGGTTCCTCTACCTTTCTTAGTAAGTTTACTGCTATACTTGCCGCAGGTTTCTTCATAACCAGCTTAGGGTTAGGTTACTTTGCTAAAGAGAAAGCTCACCAGCTGACTCAAGTAGGTTTGCCAAATCCAGCAGTGTTGGAAGTTCCAAAGCAGCAACCGGCTTCTGATGATGTCCCGGTGCTTCAAGAGCAAAAGTCGGCTACTCCAGCGACTGACGTGCCTCCAGCTCAAGAGCAGAAGTAAGAAGGGTTTCAAACGTAGTATTGCCGAGGTGGTGGAATTGGTAGACACGCAACCTTGAGGTGGTTGTGCCCATAGGGTGTAGGGGTTCGAGTCCCCTTCTCGGTACCAATTATCAGGAGAGCCCGCTGTTGCGGGCTTTCTTGTAGGTGGAAGGTTACATTGACCCTGTGAGGGATCGGTCGTATACTTCCGCCCCAGCTTTGTCGCGGGGTGGAGCAGTCTGGTAGCTCGTCGGGCTCATAACCCGAAGGTCGTCGGTTCAAATCCGGCCCCCGCAACCAGTTTCAGGAGCCCCTTTTCAGGGGCTTTTTGTTAGCTGGACACTTTCTACGCCGCTGTTCGACGGCGTTTCAAGGATGGGCGTTTCGCCCATTTTTTTATTTTGCATAGCATGCACATACATGCACGAGGGGGTTCAGGTGTCGAGCAAGCTAGAAGAGTTGCAGGCCTTGTTGGCCCCGGTGGTCGTGGCCCTGGGCTATGAATGCTGGGGTATTGAGTTTTCGGCTCAGGGTCGCCACTCAATGTTGCGCGTTTATATTGATAAAGAAGGCGGTGTGCTGGTGGACGATTGCGCCATCGTCAGCCGTCAGATCAGCGGTGTCCTGGATGTTGAAGATCCGATCGCCGTTGAATACACCCTTGAAGTTTCCTCGCCTGGCATGGAACGCCCGCTGTTCACTATTGAGCAGTTTGCAAAATTTGCCGGTGAACAAGTGAAGATCAAGCTGCGCTCGCCTTTTGAAGGGCGACGCAACTTTCAGGGCCTTCTGCGCGGTGTAGAAGAGCAGGACGTCGTGGTGCAGGTTGAAGACCATGAATTCCTGTTGCCGATCGATATGATCGACAAGGCCAACATTATTCCCAGTTTTGACTGAGACGCGGATCCCGCGGATCCAATGGCTTGCGAAAGGCGAGGCGTACGATGAGCAAAGAAGTACTGCTGGTTGTTGAGTCGGTATCCAATGAAAAGGGCGTACCGGCAAACGTAATTTTTGAAGCGCTGGAGCTGGCTCTGGCCACTGCCACCAAAAAACGTTTCGAGGACGAAGTCGATCTGCGTGTGGAAATCAATCGCCACACCGGTGCTTACGAGACCTTCCGTCGCTGGACGGTCGTCGAAGAAGCAGACCTGGACGATCCGGCCATCGAAACCTGGCCGAGCAAGGTTGCAGAAACGCATCCTGGCGCCAAGGTTGGCGACGTAGTCGAAGAAAAGATCGAATCCATCGAATTCGGCCGCATCGCCGCACAGACTGCCAAGCAAGTCATCGTGCAGAAAGTTCGCGAAGCCGAACGTGCTCAAGTCGTTGATGCCTATCGCGAGCGCCTGGGAGAAATCATCTCCGGCACCGTGAAGAAAGTGACCCGCGACAACGTGATCGTCGACCTGGGTAACAACGCAGAAGCGTTGCTGGCCCGCGAAGACATCATTTCTCGCGAAACCTTCCGGGTTGGCGTGCGCCTGCGTGCGCTGCTCAAGGAGATCCGCACCGAGAACCGCGGCCCGCAGCTGATCCTGTCGCGTACCGCGCCGGAAATGCTGATCGAGTTGTTCCGCATCGAAGTGCCGGAAATTGCCGAAGGCCTGATCGAAGTAATGGCCGCCTCCCGTGACCCGGGTTCGCGTGCCAAGATCGCGGTCCGCTCCAAGGACAAACGCATCGACCCGCAAGGCGCTTGCATCGGCATGCGCGGTTCGCGCGTCCAGGCAGTGTCGGGCGAGTTGGGCGGCGAGCGTGTGGACATCGTCCTGTGGGACGATAACCCGGCGCAGTTCGTGATCAATGCAATGTCGCCGGCTGAAGTGGCGGCTATTATCGTTGACGAAGATGCCCATGCCATGGACATCGCCGTTGGCGCAGACAATCTGGCTCAGGCCATCGGTCGCGGAGGTCAGAACGTGCGTCTGGCCAGCCAGTTGACTGGCTGGACCCTGAACGTGATGACCGAATCGGACATCCAGGCTAAGCAGCAAGCAGAAACCGGCGACATCCTGCGCAACTTCATCGACGAGCTGGAAGTCGACGAAGACCTCGCACAGGTGCTGGTAGATGAAGGTTTCACCAGCCTGGAAGAGATTGCCTACGTACCGTTGGAAGAAATGCTCAACATCGACGGCTTTGACGAAGAAACCGTCAACGAGCTTCGCGCTCGTGCCAAGGATCGTTTGTTGACCAAAGCCATCGCTACTGAGGAAAAGCTGGCAGACGCCCATCCGGCCGAAGACCTGCTCTCGCTTGAGGGTATGGACAAGGATTTGGCGATGGAACTGGCGGTGCGCGGCGTAATTACCCGCGAAGACCTGGCCGAGCAGTCTATTGACGATCTGCTCGACATCGACGGCATTGACGATGATCGTGCCGGCAAGTTGATCATGGCCGCCCGAGCCCACTGGTTCGAGTAATTAGGCGCGGCCTGAGGAGAGAAGTGCATGACGCAAGTCACGGTGAAACAACTGGCCGATGAGGTCAAAACACCGGTAGAGCGCCTGTTGCAGCAGATGCGTGAGGCAGGTCTGCCGCACACCGCCGCCGATGAAGGTGTGAGCGATAGTGAGAAGCAGTCTTTGCTGACTCACTTGAAGAGCAGCCACAAGGCGAAAGTGGAAGAACCGCGCAAGATTACATTGCAGCGCAAAACCACCAGCACCCTGCGTGTTGCTGGCAGCAAAAGCATCAGCGTTGAAGTACGCAAGAAGAAAGTCTTCGTACAGCGCAGCCCGGAAGAAATCGAAGCCGAGCGCAAACGCGAACTGGATGAACGTCGCGCAGTAGAAAATGCTGCACGCCAGAAGGCTGAAGAAGAAGCCAAGCGTCGCGCCGAAGAAGAAGCGCGTCGCCAGCCTGCTGCTGCGCAAACCGCTACTGGCAACGCCGTTGCAGCACCTGCTGCAGTTGCCGAACCTGTACGCGAAAGCGCGCCGGTTGTCGCCGCTGCTCCAGCGCCGTCTGCTGACGTTCGCAACAAGCAGAACGAACAGCGCCGTCCGGACAAACCACGTGCCGACGATAACAGTCGTCGTGGCAGTGGCGATGGCGAGCGCAAAAACGCTCCGCATCGTGCTTCGGTCAAGGAAAAAGCGCCTGCTCCACGCGTTGCTCCACGTACTACCGACGAAGAAAGCGATGGCTTCCGTCGTGGTGGTCGCGGCAAGGCCAAGCTGAAGAAGCGCAACGCCCACGGTTTCCAGAGCCCAACCGGCCCTGTCGTGCGTGATGTGCAGATCGGCGAGACCATCACTGTTGGCGATCTCGCCAATCAGATGTCGGTCAAGGCTGCTGAAATCATCAAGTTCATGTTCAAACTGGGTACTCCAGCGACCATCAACCAGGTGCTTGATCAGGAAACTGCTCAGCTGGTAGCCGAAGAACTGGGCCACAAAGTGACCCTGGTCAGCGACACCGCCCTGGAAGATTCCCTGGCCGAGTCCTTGAAGTTTGAAGGTGAGACGTTCTCCCGTGCGCCAGTTGTGACCGTAATGGGCCACGTTGACCATGGTAAGACTTCGCTGCTCGACTACATCCGTCGTGCCAAGGTAGCTGCTGGCGAAGCCGGCGGGATCACCCAGCACATCGGTGCGTACCACGTTGAAACCGAGCGCGGCATGGTCACCTTCCTCGACACCCCTGGTCACGCCGCGTTTACCGCAATGCGTGCCCGTGGTGCCAAGGCGACCGACATCGTGATCCTGGTAGTTGCAGCGGACGACGGCGTGATGCCGCAGACCATTGAAGCTGTCCAGCACGCCAAGGCCGCTGGTGTTCCACTGGTTGTTGCAGTGAACAAAATCGACAAGCCGGGCGCCGATCTCGATCGCATCCGTAGCGAACTGTCGGTTCACGGCGTGACGTCGGAAGAGTGGGGCGGCGACACTCCGTTCGTATCGGTTTCGGCGAAAGTCGGTACTGGCGTGGACGAGTTGCTCGAAGCTGTTCTGCTGCAAGCTGAAGTTCTGGAATTGAAAGCAACGCCTTCGGCTCCAGGCCGTGGCGTCGTGGTTGAATCGCGTCTCGACAAAGGTCGTGGCCCGGTTGCTACCGTTCTGGTTCAAGACGGTACCCTGCGCCAAGGCGACATGGTGCTGGTCGGTTCGAACTATGGCCGTGTACGTGCCATGCTCGATGAGAACGGCAAGCCAATCAAGGAAGCCGGTCCTTCCATCCCTGTCGAGATCCTCGGCCTGGACGGTACCCCGGACGCTGGCGACGAGATGAGCGTGCTGTCGGACGAGAAGAAAGCCCGTGAAGTGGCTCTGTTCCGTCAAGGCAAGTTCCGCGAAGTCAAACTGGCTCGCGCTCACGCCGGCAAGCTGGAAAACATCTTCGAAAACATGGGTCAGGCAGAGAAGAAGACGCTCAACATCGTCCTCAAATCTGACGTCCGTGGTTCGTTGGAAGCGTTGAACGGCGCCTTGAACGGCCTGGGTAACGACGAAGTGCAAGTGCGTGTTGTCGGTGGCGGTGTCGGTGGTATCACCGAGTCCGACGCCAACCTGGCACTGGCCTCCAACGCTGTACTGTTCGGCTTCAACGTGCGTGCCGATGCCGGCGCTCGCAAGATCGTCGAGCAGGAAGGTCTGGATATGCGTTACTACAACGTGATCTACGACATCATCGAAGACGTCAAGAAAGCCCTCACCGGTATGCTGGGCAGCGATGTTCGCGAGAACATCCTGGGTGTGGCCGAAGTGCGTGACGTGTTCCGTTCGCCGAAGTTTGGCGCGATCGCCGGTTGCATGGTGATCGAAGGTGTTGTTCACCGTAACCGTCCAATCCGTGTACTGCGTGAAGACATCGTTATCTTCGAAGGCGAGCTGGAATCCCTGCGCCGCTTCAAGGATGACGCTTCCGAAGTACGTGCCGGCATGGAATGCGGTATTGGCGTCAAGAGCTACAACGACGTCAAAGCTGGCGACAAGATCGAAGTCTACGAGAAGGTCCAGGTTGCTCGCAGCCTCTGACTCGCGCACTTCAAGGGCCACGGTGAGCCGCCGCATGCAGATGCGCGGCACAGCGTCAGGACTCTAAACGCAACGCCCGGTCTGGCTTTTGTCAGGCCGGGCGTTTGCCGCTTTCAGACCCCACGGGTTTCACCGTGTGGCAGTAACAGGTAACAAGACATGGCAAAAGAATACAGCCGTACCCAACGTATCGGCGATCAGATGCAGCGTGAGCTGGCACAGCTGATCCGTCGTGAAGTCAAAGACCCGCGCGTCGGCCTGGTCACCATTACCGCTGTTGAAGTCAGCCGTGACGTCGGTCACGCCAAGATCTTCATCACCGTGATGGGTCAGGACAACGCCGAAGACATCGCGCAAAGCATCAAGGTGCTCAACTCCGCCGCCGGTTTCCTGCGCATGCAGTTGGCCCGCGAAATGAAGTTGCGCAGCGTTCCGCAGTTGCACTTCCACTACGACGAAAGCGTCGTGCGTGGCGCGCACCTATCGGCCTTGATCGAGCGCGCGGTCGCTGAAGACAGTCAGCGCCCGGTTGCGGCTGAAGCCGAAGACACCAAGGAGTAATCGGTGGCTCAGGTCAAACGTATCCGTCGTAACGTCAGTGGCATCATTCTGCTCGACAAACCGCTGGGGTTTACCTCCAACGCCGCGTTGCAGAAGGTTCGCTGGCTGCTGAACGCCGAGAAAGCCGGGCACACCGGCAGTCTCGATCCGCTGGCCACCGGAGTATTGCCGTTGTGCTTCGGCGAGGCCACCAAGTTCTCGCAATACCTGCTCGATTCCGACAAAGCCTATGAAACCCTGGCGCAACTGGGCAAGACCACCACCACGGCCGATGCCGAAGGTGAAGTTTTGCTGGAGCGGCCGGTGACCGTTGGTCGCGCCGATGTCGAAGCGGTACTGCCCGGTTTTCGTGGGCAAATCAGTCAGATACCGCCGATGTACTCGGCACTCAAGCGTGATGGCCAGCCTCTGTACAAGCTGGCCCGTGCAGGCGAAGTAGTGGAGCGCGAACCGCGTTCTGTTACTATTGCGCGCTTGGAATTACTGGCTTTTGAAGGTGATACTGCGCGGCTGGCGGTGGATTGCAGCAAAGGCACCTATATCCGCACCCTGGTGGAGGATATCGGTGAGCAACTCGGTTGTGGCGCTTACGTTGCTGAATTGCGACGTACCCAGGCCGGGCCTTTCACCCTGGCGCAGACGGTCACGCTTGAAGAGTTGGAAGCGGTACATGCCGAAGGCGGCAACGAAGCGGTCGATCGCTTCCTGATGCCATCGGACAGCGGCCTGCTGGATTGGCCGCTGCTGCAGTTCTCGGAGCACAGCTCGTTCTACTGGCTTAACGGCCAGCCGGTACGCGCCCCGGATGCACCGAAGTTCGGCATGGTACGGGTACAGGATCACAACGGTCGTTTCATCGGTATCGGTGAAGTGAGCGAAGACGGGCGCATCGCGCCACGTCGACTGATTCGGTCAGAATGACCGGACGAGGGTGGCTGTTAACAGGCACGGTCACTACTCATTTTTAGATACAGGGATTTGTCCCTGGCCTGTTGAAACTGTTTTTCTGAAACAGTTTCCTGATAAAAGGATTGCCTCATGGCTCTCGACGTTCAAGAAAAAGCTCAAATCGTTGCTGACTACCAGCAAGCTGTTGGTGACACTGGTTCGCCAGAAGTGCAAGTTGCACTGCTGACCGCCAACATCAACAAACTGCAAGGTCACTTCAAGATCAACGGTAAAGATCACCACTCCCGTCGTGGTCTGATCCGCATGGTTAACCAGCGTCGTAAGCTGCTGGACTACCTGAAAGGCAAAGACGTGAGCCGTTACAGCTCGCTGATCGGTCGCCTGGGTCTGCGTCGCTAATCAGCGATTGCACTATGAGGTTGGTTGTTTGCCGTGTGTCGGCGGGTTTCCCGCAGGCGCATGGCAGGCTCCCAGCCTCTAGTTTTATCTGGACACCTGTTTTATCTGACAGACAGCACCTGGACAATGAAAGTCGGGCCGATTCCCGGCGTTGCCCAAGAATTTCGCAAGAAGACAAGTTCCCCAAGAGCCACAAAAGAAGGTAGGACACCGTGAACCCGGTTATCAAAAAATTCCAGTTCGGTCAGTCGACCGTTACCCTCGAGACTGGCCGTATCGCCCGTCAGGCCTCCGGTGCAGTATTGGTCACCGTTGACGACGACGTCAGCGTGTTGGTGACTGTCGTCGGTGCCAAGCAAGCCGATCCAGGCAAGGGCTTCTTCCCCCTGTCCGTTCACTACCAGGAAAAGACTTACGCCGCCGGTAAGATCCCTGGCGGTTTCTTCAAGCGTGAAGGCCGTCCTTCCGAAAAAGAAACCCTGACTTCCCGACTGATCGACCGTCCGATCCGTCCGCTGTTCCCGGAAGGCTTCATGAACGAAGTGCAGGTTGTCTGCACCGTCGTTTCCACCAGCAAGAAGACCGATCCGGACATCGCTGCGATGATCGGTACCTCGGCTGCCCTGGCCATTTCCGGCATCCCGTTTGATGGCCCGATCGGCGCTGCCCGCGTTGCTTTCCACGAAAGCACCGGCTACCTGCTGAACCCGACTTACGAACAACAGAAAGCCTCGAGCCTGGACATGGTCGTTGCCGGTACGTCGGAAGCCGTACTGATGGTTGAATCGGAAGCCAAAGAGCTGACCGAAGACCAGATGCTGGGCGCGGTACTGTTTGCTCACGACGAGTTCCAGGTTGTGATCAACGCCGTTAAAGAACTGGCCGCTGAAGCTGCCAAGCCGACCTGGACCTGGGCTCCTCAGCCAGAAGCCACCGCGCTGCTGGGCGCTATCCGTGCCGAATTCGGCGACGCGATCTCCCAGGCTTACACCATCACCATCAAGGCCGACCGTTACGCTCGCCTGGGCGAACTGAAAGACCAGGTCGTTGCCAAGCTGTCCGGTGAAGAAGGCCAACCTTCTTCCAGCGAAGTCAAAGCTGCTTTCGGCGAAATCGAATACCGCACCGTTCGCGAAAACATCGTAAACGGCAAGCCACGTATCGACGGCCGCGACACCAAGACCGTACGTCCTTTGAACATCGAAGTCGGCGTTCTGCCAAAGACCCACGGTTCGGCACTGTTCACCCGTGGCGAAACCCAGGCTCTGGTCGTTGCAACGCTGGGTACTGCCCGTGACGCGCAGCTGCTGGACACCCTGGAAGGCGAGAAAAAAGACCCGTTCATGCTGCACTACAACTTCCCTCCGTTCTCGGTAGGCGAGTGTGGTCGCATGGGTGGCGCCGGTCGTCGCGAAATCGGTCACGGCCGTCTGGCCCGTCGTTCGATTGCAGCCATGCTGCCTGCTGCCGACGTGTTCCCGTACACCATCCGTGTGGTGTCGGAAATCACCGAGTCCAACGGTTCGAGCTCCATGGCTTCGGTCTGCGGCGCTTCCCTGGCCTTGATGGATGCCGGCGTTCCGATGAAGGCACCGGTTGCCGGTATCGCCATGGGTCTGGTTAAAGAAGGCGAGAAATTCGCCGTCCTGACCGACATCCTGGGTGACGAAGACCACCTGGGCGACATGGACTTCAAAGTAGCGGGTACCGCCAAAGGCGTGACCGCGCTGCAGATGGACATCAAGATCAAAGGCATCACCGAAGAAATCATGGAGATCGCTCTGGGCCAAGCCCTGGAAGCGCGCCTGAACATCCTCGGCCAGATGAACCAGATCATTGGCCAGTCGCGTACCGAGCTGTCGGAAAACGCTCCGACCATGATCGCGATGAAAATCGACACCGACAAAATCCGTGATGTCATCGGTAAAGGCGGCGCGACCATTCGTGCGATCTGTGAAGAAACCAAGGCTTCGATCGACATCGAAGACGACGGTTCGATCAAGATCTTCGGCGAAACCAAGGAAGCGGCTGAAGCAGCACGTCAGCGCGTTCTGGGCATCACCGCTGAAGCCGAGATCGGCAAGATCTACGTCGGCAAGGTTGAGCGCATCGTCGACTTCGGCGCATTCGTCAACATCCTGCCTGGCAAGGACGGTCTGGTTCACATCTCGATGCTGAGCGACGCTCGCGTTGAGAAAGTGACCGACATCCTCAAGGAAGGCCAAGAAGTGGAAGTACTGGTACTGGACGTGGATAACCGCGGCCGTATCAAGCTGTCCATCAAAGACGTAGCAGCGGCCAAGGCTTCGGGCGTTTAATCACCCCCCACGCCTGACCGATTCAACGTTCTGGAAAATGCCTCGCCGTGAAAACGGTGGGGCATTTTTTTGTGGTGCAGTCAGTTGCCTGACTCCATGGTCAGTGCTAGGTTTAGCCCACCGCCCGTGTAGCTCAGCCGGTAGAGCAGCGCACTCGTAACGCGAAGGTCGCAGGTTCGATTCCTGTCTCGGGCACCAGCGACACTTTGTTTTCAGATGATCCCGAATGGTTCTGAAGGCCAGATAAACCGGGTTTACGCGGTTTTTTGCGTCAGAGAGATCCTTGATGATCCAGATCCATCTTCCATTCCCCAAGATCAGAGAGAACGCCATGACCGTTAAAGAATTGACTCAAGAAGCCCGTCACGAAGAAGCGCTGAAAAAATACTTGCTGGACTCCCCCCAGCTCGCTGAAGAGATCAAGGACTTGCCAGCCGATGATCAGAAAGACCAGATTCAGTGGGCGTTCGAGGATGAAGCGGAATCCCAGGGCCTGCAGCCGTGGGAGCTGACGCTCAAGTACACCTCAACCCCTGAAGAGTTCGAGGCGGCGCGCCTGGTGCTGCACAAGGAGGCGGCCGAGGTGTTGGGCGTCGAGTGGGAAGAGTACTGCGAGATGAATAATCTGGTGGTCTGACCCTGTAGGAGCTGGCTTGCCAGCGAAGGCGGCCTCAAGCCTTGCAGCGTCCTTGAGATCGCCATCGCCGGCAAGCCGGGCTCCTACAGATTTGCTTCGCGGATCAGAGGCTGAGCCGCATCGACAGGTCCACAGCCTTCACATCCTTGGTCATTGCACCAATCGAAATGTAATCCACCCCGGTCTGCGCAATCGGCAGCAGCGTGCTTTCGTTGATCCCGCCGCTGGCCTCCAGTTTTGCCTTGCCGCCATTCAGGCGCACCGCTTCGCGCATGTCATCCAGGCTCAACTCATCGAGCATGATGATGTCGGCACCGGCCGCCAGCGCTTCCTTGAGCTCACTCAGGCTTTCCACTTCGATCTCCACCGGTTTGCCCGGGGCAATCTTGTGCGCGGCATTGATGGCCTCGGGAATGCCACCGCAAGCAGCGATATGGTTTTCCTTGATCAGGAAGGCGTCATACAAGCCGATGCGGTGATTGTGGCACCCACCGCAGGTCACGGCGTACTTCTGGGCCAGGCGCAGTCCGGGCAGGGTCTTGCGGGTGTCCAGGAGTTTCACCTGAGTCTGGGCAACGAAATCCGCCAGATCCTGCGCACGGGTGGCAACCCCTGAAAGCAATTGCAGGAAGTTCAACGCGCTGCGTTCGCCGGTCAGCAGCGAGCGTGCCGGGCCTTCGAGGTGGAACAGCACCTGATTGGGTTTCACCCGTTCGCCATCTCGCACTTGCCAATGCACGGCAACCCGGGGGTCCAGTTGCAGGAAAACCGCATCGACCCACGCGGTGCCGGCAATGACAGCGGCGTCGCGAGTAATGATGGTGGCTTTGGCCAGGCGTTCGGCCGGGATCAGCTGTGCGGTAATGTCGCCGCTGCCGATGTCTTCGCGCAACGCACGGCGCACGTTGGCTTCGATTTCGGCGGTCAGATCGGCGAGACGTAGATTCGGCATAACGGACTCCACAAACAAAGTGGTTCGATTATAGGGCCATGGCGGGGAGCAACCCAAGGCATCAGCGTCTTTGCCATCGTTTTGAAAGCCGCATTTGATCGATTCGCCGGATCGACCGGGCCTTGGCGTCAGTGATCGGCACGCTGCAACGGCTCAATCGCGGCAAGTGATCGCGCCCGGAGGGTCTATCGCGGCATACTGGGCGCCAACACAGTCGTCGTTGAAGGAATCTGTATGCAGTTGGACCCCGCGAGCGGTTGGTGTCAGGGTGTGCGTTTATGCCCATCGCCCAACTTCAATGCGCGCCCCCTGGGCGAAATTTCCCTGCTGGTGATCCACAACATCAGCCTGCCCCCGGCACAATTTGCCACCGGCAAGGTGCAGGAGTTTTTTCAGAATCGTCTGGATGTCACGGAGCATCCCTACTTTGAAGGGATTGCGGACCTGCGTGTGTCTGCGCATTTTCTGATCGAACGTGACGGCATTGTCACTCAGTTTGTCTCTTGTCTTGAGCGCGCCTGGCATGCCGGGGTCTCGAGTTTTGAAGGTCGGGAAACCTGTAACGATTTTTCCGTGGGCATCGAGCTTGAAGGCACGGATGATCTGCCGTTCACCGACGTGCAATATGACGCGTTGACGGCCCTGACCCGACAGCTGCAAAGCACCTTCACGGCCATTACCGCGCAGCGTATCTGCGGGCACAGCGACATCGCTCCCGGTCGCAAGACCGATCCGGGGCCGGCATTCGACTGGGCACGCTATCGCGCCGCTCTGGAAAAAGAGGAACGACAATGAGTTTTCTGGTGTTGCTGTTGGCGGTCTGGATCGAGAAATTCTCGGCCCTGCGCCATCGGGTCCAGCGTGATGAAGGTTGGGTACGCGAGCTGCACAAGCTTGAGGCCAGCCCGCGCCTGGTCAATCGGCCATGGCTGATCCTGGTGGTGCTGGTGTTGTTGCCCGTGGCGCTGCTGGGCTTGCTGTTGCTGGTGCTGGAGCCCGTGGCTTACGGCCTGCTGGCGTTGCCAGTGCATCTGCTGGTGGTGATCTACAGTCTGGGGCGCGGCGATCTGCTGGCCGGCCTTGGTCCGTTTCGCGATGCCTGGCGCCGGGAAGACCTGCAGGCCGCCGCCCACGTGGCGGAGCGTGACCTGGGAATCTGCGCCGACAGCGCTGACCAGCTGCTGGAGCGGGTCCAGGGGCATCTGTTGTGGGAAGCCTACCAGAGCTTCTTCGCGGTGATTTTCTGGTATTTCCTGCTCGGGCCGGTCGCTGCCTTGAGCTATCGACTGCTGGCGCTGGCCGAAGAGCACGGGCAGAACCCGGCCGTGGTCGAGCGCGCGGCACAACTGCGTCATGCGTTCGATTGGGTGCCGGTGCGGTTGCTGGCGGCGAGTTTTGCGTTGGTCGGCAACTTTGTCGCGGTCGGCCGGGTGATGTTGCACGAGCTGCTGAACTGGAACATCAGCGCCGCCCGATTGATCGAGAAGGTCGGACTGGTGGCGGGTGAAATTCCGGCGCCGGTGGTCGGACCGGATGGCATCAACAGCCTTGACCGGATCTGGGAACTGCTGCTGCGCGCGGCGGTGCTCTGGTATGCGGGTTTTGCGTTGTGGACCGTGCTGCCGTAGCGTTGTAGGAGCGAGCTTGCTCCGGGTGGCGTTCCGACGATGGTCGTTAACGATTACGCGTTTCTACTGAATAAACGCGTCGCCCTAAAGTCCATCGTCGGAACGCCGCCCGGAGCAAGCTCGCTCCTACAGTAAGCCGGACTGAATGTCATTGGGGCGAGCCCCCTCACCCGAAAGGTATCGGTCGTCCGAAGACATCACCTGTTCGATGAACAGCCCCGCCGTTAACCTTAAGTTACAAAACCCCCCGCCGATTTAAGTTATACAGGGACAGCGCCCGAATAGTGGCAATCTGCTCTCGATCCGCGCCTGAATAACAATAAGAAATCCAAGGGAGACTACCCGTGAAGAGCTTGCTCTATCCCGCCGTCGCGCTGATGAACCGGTTGAGTTTCGGCATGAAGTTCAGTCTGATCAGCGTGCTGTTCCTCGTGCCGATGCTGGTGACCAACTTTTATCTGGTACGCGATTCCTATCGCGAATTCCAGGGCACCCGGGTCGAACTGCAAAGCCTGGACCTGCTGGGCAGCAGCCTGACGTTGCGGCGCGATCTGGAGACCCTGAACAACCTGGTGCAGATCTACGTCACCTTGGGTCAATCCGGCAAGGCCAGCAATGTCGAAGGCAAAATCGATGCCTTGGAGCAAAGCGTCCTCGCGCGTTTGCAGGGACTGGTGGCGATGGCCACCGATCCGGAGCAAATCATCGTATTCGACGCCAAGCGCGATGAAATGATTGCTGCGTTCAAGTCCCAGCAGTCGGAAACCTCCATGCAAAGCAAAAGTGCGCTGATCGGCAAGCTTCTGGGCAACGCACAAATTTTCAGCCAGATCATCGCCAGTCAGGCCGGGCTCAGCCGCGACAACCAAAGTGACATGCGTCAGTTGAGCGAACTCATCACCAACGTCACACCCCTCATCACCCAGACCCTGGGCGATGGACGGGCCATGGGTGCTTACTCCCTGGGGCAGGGCTTTCTCAATTCATCCTCGAGCACCCGTTTCGACGAGCTGCTGGCACAGATCGAAAAGCTGCACGCCGAATACGGCCTGAAGTTGCAAGATGCGCTGGATTCAAGCAGCGCGGCACAGCAAACCCTGGCCGGTCAGGCTGAGCTCAGTAAAGCGTCGCTGAAAAAAGCCATCGAACTGTTCGAAGAGCAGGTGGTGATGGCCGACACCCTCGATGCGCCCTGGCAGGCCTTTTATGATCAGGTCACGGGCCTGATGGATCAGACCTATCGACTCAACGAAGCCACCCTGACGTTTCTGGGCACCCAATTGCAGCAGCGGCTGGATCAGAACCGCACTCACATGGTGTTGCAGGCCGTGGCGTTGTCGGTGGTGTTTGTGTTGATTTTTTACCTTTACGGCGGCTTTTACGCGTCGACCCGCACCACGCTCAAACGCCTTGGTGCGATGATGGACAAGGTGGCGGCCGGCGACATGACGGTGACCTTCAATGCCAACAGTCGCGATGAATTGGGCGAGTTGGGCGAGGTGTTCAACGGCACCGTGAAGAAAATCCATGATTTGATCGAGCGGGTGGGGCAGACCGTCGGCGAGGTCGAGCGCCAGGCCGGGCAAGTCGAAAACGTCTCCACCCAGAGTAGCCAGGCAGTGGCCGGGCAGCGTTCGCAGATCGAGCAGGTCGCCACGGCCATGAACCAGATGTCGGCGACTTCTCTGGAGGTGGCGCGCAGTGCCGCTGCGGCGGTCAGCAGCGCCCACAGCGTTAACGACGAGACCGTCAGCGGTCGCGGGCTGGTGGAGTCCCAACAGGGCAGCATCGCTGCACTGGCCAACGAGATCGAGCAGTCGGTGCGTGTGATCAATCAACTGGCCACCGACAGCCAGTCCATCAGCCGTGTACTGGAAGTGATCAAAAGCATCGCCGAGCAAACCAATCTGCTGGCCCTCAACGCCGCCATCGAAGCCGCCCGGGCCGGTGAACAAGGCCGGGGTTTTGCGGTGGTGGCGGATGAGGTCCGGACCCTGGCCAAGCGCACCCAGCAATCGACCGGAGAAATCGAGCAGATGATCGGCCGGCTGCACAGTGGTGTCGGCGCTGCGGTGAAGGCCATGGGCGCCAGCCATCAGATGGCCAGCGGCACCGTGGGGCAATCGGAAAAGGTCCAGCAGGCGCTGGACAACATTCTCGGCGCCGTTGGCATGATCGTCGACCAGAACCAGCAGATCGCTGCCGCGGTGGAGCAGCAAACCGCCGTGGCGCACGATATCGACCAGAACATCGTCGAGATCAACCGCGCCGGCGAGCGGACCGCCGAAGGTGCGCACCGGACCGAGGATGCCAGTCGTGCGTTGTCGGCTCAGGTGGTGGAGCTCAAGCAGCTGATCAGCGCGTTCCGCGTTTAATGACACACCGCGGATAATTGTGGGAGCGGGCTTGCTCGCGAAAGCGGTCTGTCAGTCAACCTAGATGTCGGATGTGAGTCCCTCTTCGCGAGCAAGCCCGCTCCCACAGGTGTTGTGTGAGTCAGTGAGTTACCAGTTGAACAACTCGCAGGCATTGGCGGTGCTGGCGGCTGCCAGTTGCTCCGGACTAACCGCCATGATCCCCGCCAGCGCCTCGCAGATCGCCGGCAAATGCGCCGGGCTGTTACGTTGGCCGGGAAACATGGCGGGCGCCATGTCCGGTGAGTCGGTTTCCAGTACCACCGACTCCAGCGGCAGTTCGGCAAGGACCCGGTGCATGCGCAATGCCTGTGGCCAGGTCGCGGCGCCACCGAGTCCGAGTTTGAAACCCAGCTTGATGTACTCGCGGGCTTCTTCCTTGCTGCCAGCAAAGGCATGGATGATTCCCGCGGGTTTCAACTTGATCCGTTTGAGCGTGGCAATCACCGCCGCATGGCTGCGCCGCACATGGATCAGCGCCGGCAGGTCGAAGTCCTTCGCCAGCCCAAGCTGCGCCTCGAACAGCACCTGCTGACGCTCGCGATCGAGGGTCTCGATGAAGTAATCCAGGCCGATCTCGCCCACCGCGCACACCTGCCGATGACCGGCCAGCCGAGTCAGCCAGTCGCCGAGTTCGGTCAGGTCTTCAGGGCGGTGATCATCCAGATACACCGGGTGCAAACCGAATGCCGCATGCAGGTCAGGATCGCTTTGCACCAGATCCCAGACCCGCTGCCAGTTGCCCTGATACACCCCCAGCACCACCATCCGCCGCACACCGAGGGCGCGGCACTCGGCCAGCAGTGCCTGACGGTCCTCGTCGAAGTCCGGAAAATCCAGATGGGTGTGGGTGTCGATCAGCTCCACGATTCAGTCCTGACGAATACGCTGTTTGAAGGTCCGCGCGATGGCCTGCACGCCGGGTTGGTAATCGGACTGCTCGATGGCGGCCAGCGCCAGGGCCAGGGCCTTGTCGGCAATCAGTTGATGCTGCTGGGCCATGGCATTGACCGGCAGTGGCAAGAAGTCCAGCAACTGCGTGTCGCCAAAGGTGCCGAGGCGCAGCGGGCGGGACTTCAGCGGGAAATCGTGCAAGGCATCGAACACGCCTTGCAGCAGCACATAAGACGTGGTCACCAGCGCATCCGGCAAATGTCCCAGGCGCTGGAGCAATTCGTCCATCAATTGTTTACCGCACTCGCGGCTGAACGATTCACCGTGTTCGATCAGGATTTCGCCGTCGAACCCGGCCAACGCCTCTTTGAAACCCGCCGCACGTTCCTGGCTGATGCTCAGTTCCGGGCGGGCACCGATCAGCGCGATCTGCTTGGGCAACGGCTCAAGCAGACTGCGCGTAAGCTGCAGGCTGGCCTCGCGGTCGTCGCTGATCACCGAGCAGAAATACTCAGGCTCCATCACCCGGTCGATGGCGATGATAGGAATGCCCTTGGCTTGCAACTGGCGGTAACTGTCATCACCCGCCGGCAAGCAACTGGCGACGATCAGCGCGTCGCAGCGCCGGGCGCGGAACAGTTGCAACAACTGCCGTTCGCTGTCCGGGGCATCGTCGGAGCTGGCGATCAACAATTGATAACCACGCGCCCGGGCGCCTTGTTCCAGCAGTTTGGCGATCCGCGCGTAACTGGGGTTTTCCAGGTCCGGCAGAATGAAGCCCAGGGTGCGCGTGTGTCGACTGCGCAATCCGGCCGCCTGGGGATTGGGCGTGAAGCCATGTTGTTCGACGACCGCGCGCACGCGTTCGACGGTGGCACTGCTGATGCGTTGCTGCTCGGCCTTGCCGTTGATGACATAACTGGCGGTGGTAACGGACACACCGGCCAACTGTGCAATATCACTGAGTTTCAACCCGGGAATTCCTTGTTTTTTCGAGCTTGCCGCGACATGTACGCCAATCCTAACCGATTCAGCCAGACGACCCTTGTCTCAACGCATCCGACAAGTTGGGCTTCAAGGATGAGACATTATCGAGTAACGTGCCAATCATTCTAGATTAAACGTTTCAGCAAGCGTATTTTCTACGCTAAGACGCCTTTGGTTGGTTCTGCCACGAAACTGCCGAAACTGCTCCTGAAAAGGTTCTACCAAGCGCCTAAGCTGGAATCATCTAAAACAATACCTGGTGCCCAGGCACCAAAAAGGAGAAAGTATGCTCGAGCTCACCATAGAGCAGATTTCCATGGGCCAGTCGGCTGTGGATAAGTCCACAGCGTTGAATTTACTGGCCCGGCACCTGGTCGCCGATGGCCTGGTGGCCGAGGGTTATCTCGCCGGTTTGCAGGCGCGCGAAGCCCAGGGCTCGACCTTTCTCGGTCAAGGTATTGCCATCCCCCACGGAACCCCGGAGACCCGCGACCAGGTGTTTTCCACCGGGGTGCGGCTGATGCAATTTCCCGAGGGCGTGGATTGGGGCGACGGTCAGATCGTGTACCTGGCGATCGGCATTGCGGCCAAATCCGACGAACACCTGCGCCTGTTGCAACTGCTGACCCGCGCCCTGGGCGAGACCGATCTGGGCCAGGCGTTGCGCCGGGCCAGTTCCGCCGAGGCCTTGTTGAAGCTGCTGCAAGGCGCGCCGCAAGAGCTGGCGCTGGATGCCCAGATGATCGGCCTCGGTGTGTCTGCCGATGATTTCGAAGAGCTGGTCTGGCGCGGTGCGCGTTTATTGCGTCAGGCCGACTGCGTGAGCAACGGTTTTTCCGCGGTGCTGCAACAGGTCGAAGCGCTGCCGCTGGGCGATGGCCTGTGGTGGTTGCACAGTGAGCAAACGGTCAAGCGTCCGGGCCTGGCTTTCGTTACCCCGGACAAGCCGATGCGCTATCTCGGCCAGCCATTGAGCGGTCTGTTCTGCCTGGCCAGCCTCGGTGAAGCCCATCAGGCGTTGCTGGAGCGGCTTTGTGCATTGCTGATCGAAGGTCGGGGCCATGAATTGGGTCGCGCAACCAGCAGCCGCAAAGTCCTCGAAGTGCTCGGTGGTGAACTGCCGGCGGACTGGCCGAGCGCGCGCATCGCCCTGGCGAACGCCCATGGGCTGCATGCGCGTCCGGCGAAAATCCTCGCGCAGCTGGCGAAAAGTTTCGAAGGCGAAATTCGTGTGCGCATCGTCGATGGCCAGGACAGCGCGGTGTCGGTAAAGAGCTTGAGCAAGCTGCTCAGCCTCGGCGCCCGGCGCGGTCAGGTATTGGAGTTCATTGCCGAGCCGAGCATTGCCGCCGATGCCTTGCCGGCGTTGCTGGCGGCGATCGAAGAAGGCCTCGGTGAAGAGGTCGAGCCGCTGCCGGCCGTAAGCCAGCAGCGCGAAGTACTCACCGAGATCGCCGAAGTGTTGCTTGCACCCATCTCCGGCAGCCTGGTTCAGGCCATCGCGGCGGCACCGGGCATCGCCATTGGCCCGGCGCATATTCAAGTGCTGCAGACTATCGATTACCCGCTGCGCGGAGAATCCGCCGCCATCGAGCGCGAGCGTCTCCAGCAGGCGCTGACGCAGGTGCGCCGCGACATCGAAGGCTTGATCGAGCGCAGCAAATCCAAGGCGATTCGCGAGATCTTCATTACCCACCAGGAAATGCTCGACGACCCGGAATTGACCGATGAAGTCGACACCCGCCTCAAGCAAGGCGAAAGCGCCGAAGCGGCGTGGATGGCGGTGATTGAAGCGGCTGCCAAACAGCAGGAATCGCTGCAGGACGCCTTGCTCGCCGAACGTGCCGCCGACTTGCGCGATATCGGTCGTCGGGTGCTGGCGCAACTTTGTGGCGTCGAAACCCCGAGCGAGCCCGAGCAACCGTACATTCTGGTGATGGATGAAGTCGGTCCGTCGGACGTTGCCCGTCTCGACCCGACCCGCGTCGCCGGCATTCTCACCGCCCGCGGTGGCGCCACCGCCCACAGCGCCATCGTCGCCCGGGCACTGGGCATTCCGGCGCTGGTGGGCGCGGGCGCGGCGGTATTGCTGCTGGCGCCGGGCACACCGTTGCTGATCGATGGCCAGCGCGGTCGCCTGCACGTGGACGCCGATGCCGCAACCTTGCAGCGCGCCATCGAAGAACGTGACACCCGCGAGCAACGCCTGAAGGCGGCCGCCGAACAACGCCATCAACCGGCATTGACCACCGACGGCCACGCCGTGGAAGTGTTCGCCAACATCGGCGAAAGCGCCGGCGTCACCAGCGCGGTGGAGCAGGGCGCCGAAGGCATTGGCCTGCTGCGCACGGAACTGATTTTCATGGCCCACTCCCAAGCGCCGGATGAAGCCACGCAGGAAGTCGAATACCGTCGCGTGCTCGATGGACTGGCCGGTCGGCCGCTGGTGGTGCGCACCCTCGATGTCGGGGGCGACAAACCGCTGCCGTATTGGCCGATCGCCAAAGAGGAAAACCCCTTCCTGGGCGTGCGCGGCATTCGCCTGACCCTGCAACGCCCGCTCATCATGGAAGCGCAATTGCGCGCCTTGCTCCGCGCGGCCGATAACCGTCCGCTGCGCATCATGTTTCCGATGGTCGGTAGCGTCGATGAGTGGCGCCAGGCCCGGGACATGACTGAACGCCTGCGCCTGGAAATCCCCGTGGCCGATCTGCAACTGGGGATCATGATCGAAGTGCCCTCGGCGGCCTTGCTGGCGCCAGTGCTGGCCAGGGAAGTCGACTTTTTCAGCGTCGGCACCAACGACCTGACCCAGTACACCCTGGCCATCGACCGTGGTCATCCAACCTTGTCGGCCCAGGCTGACGGCCTGCACCCGGCAGTGCTGCAACTGATCGACATCACCGTGCGGGCAGCCCATGCCCATGGCAAGTGGGTCGGCGTGTGCGGCGAACTGGCGGCCGACCCGCTGGCGGTGCCGGTGCTGGTCGGGCTGGGTGTGGATGAACTCAGCGTGTCGGGCCGCAGCATTGCCGAGGTCAAGGCGCGCATCCGCGAACTCAGCCTGACCCAGACTCAAACCCTTGCCCAACAGGCCTTGGCCGTGGGCAGCGCAAACGAAGTGCGCGCATTAGTGGAGGCCCTGTAATGGCCAGAATCTTGACCCTGACCCTCAATCCGGCACTGGACCTCACCGTCCAGTTGCCGCGCCTGGAACCCGGCCAGGTGAATCGTAGCGACGAGATGCACACCCACGCTGCCGGCAAGGGTGTGAACGTGGCGCAGGTACTGGCGGATCTCGGGCATCAGCTCACGGTCAGCGGTTTCCTCGGAGAAGACAATCCCCAGGCGTTCGAAGCCCTGTTCGCCAGGCGCGGTTTTGTCGACGCTTTCATTCGCGTCCCCGGCGAAACCCGCAGCAACATCAAACTGGCGGAAAGCGATGGGCGCATTACCGACATCAACGGTCCCGGCCCTCTGGTCAGTGAAGCGGCGCAGCAGGCGTTGCTCGATCGACTGGAGCAACTGGCGCCCGGTCATGATGCGGTTGTCGTGGCCGGCAGTCTGCCCCAAGGCATCAGCCCCGAGTGGCTGCAGGCGTTGATTGTGCGGTTGAAGAGCCTCGGGCTGAACGTGGCGCTGGACTCCAGCGGCGAAGCCTTGCGTGCCGGGCTCAAGGCCGCACCGTGGCTGATCAAGCCCAACACCGAAGAGCTGGCCGACGTGCTGGATTGCGAAGTGGTGTCGGTCGCGGCCCAGGCCGAAGCCGCGAGCCGCTTGCACGCTCAGGGCATCGAACACGTGGTGATTTCTCACGGGGCAGAGGGTGTGAACTGGTTCAGCGTCGGGTCTGCCATGCATGCCACGCCGCCCAAGGTCAGCGTCGTCAGCACCGTGGGTGCCGGCGATTCGTTATTGGCCGGCATGCTCCACGGTCTGCTCAGCGCCGACACCCCTGAACAGACCCTGCGCACCGCCACGGCGATTGCCGCGATGGCGGTCACCCAGATCGGTTTCGGCATCGGCGACGTCGCGCAATTGGCGCGGCTCGAACAGGGTGTGCGCATACGCCCCCTGACAGAACAATAAGAGGGATTGTCATGAAGTTAGCCATTGTTACGGCGTGCCCGAACGGCATGGTCACCAGTGTGCTGTGCGCCCGGCTGCTCGATGCCGCGGCCCAGCGTCAGGGCTGGAGCACCAGCGTCGAAGTCGCCGACGCCGCGCATCCGGAACGCCAATTGTCGGCGGCCACGATCGAAGCCGCCGAGTGGGTGTTGCTGGTGACCAGCGCCCCGGTGGAGATGTCGCGATTCGTCGGCAAGCGTGTGTTCCAGAGCACGCCGGCCCAGGCCCTGCAGGATGTCGAGGCGGTACTGCGCCGTGGCGCTGAAGAAGCCGAGGTGTACGTCGCTCCCGAAGCGGTCGCCGAGCCTGTTGCTGTCGTTAAAAACGCACCACGCCTGGTGGCAGTGACCGCCTGCCCGACCGGTGTCGCGCACACCTTCATGGCCGCCGAAGCCTTGCAGCAGGCCGCCAAGCGCCTGGGCTACGACCTGCAAGTGGAAACCCAGGGCTCGGTCGGCGCGCGCAATCCGTTGAGCGCCGACGCCATTGCCGATGCCGACGTGGTGTTGCTGGCGGCGGACATCGAGGTCGCCACCGAGCGGTTCGCCGGCAAGAAAATTTACCGTTGCGGCACCGGCATTGCGCTCAAGCAAGCCGAAGCGACGCTGAACAAGGCCCTGGCCGAAGGCAAGCAGGAAACGGCAGCCACCGGCGGCAAAGGCCCGGTCAAGCAAGAGAAGACCGGCGTTTATAAACACCTGCTGACCGGGGTGTCGTTCATGCTGCCGATGGTGGTGGCGGGCGGCCTGATGATTGCCTTGTCGTTCGTGTTCGGTATTACCGCGTTCAAGGAGGAGGGCACGCTGGCGGCGGCACTGATGCAGATCGGAGGCGAGACCGCGTTCAAGCTGATGGTGCCGTTACTGGCGGGTTATATCGCCTACTCGATCGCCGACCGTCCCGGCCTGGCACCGGGGATGATCGGTGGTCTGCTGGCCAGCACCCTGGGCGCCGGTTTCATCGGCGGGATCATTGCCGGCTTTATCGCCGGTTATGCGGCGCAGGCGATCAATCGCTATGCGCGCTTGCCGCAAAGTCTCGAAGCGCTGAAGCCGATCCTGATCATCCCGTTGCTGGCGAGCCTGTTCACCGGCCTGGTGATGATCTACGTGGTCGGCAAACCGGTGGCCGGGATGCTCACCGGGCTCACGCACTTCCTCGACAGCATGGGTACCACCAACGCGATCCTGCTTGGTGTGTTGCTCGGCGGCATGATGTGCGTTGACCTCGGCGGCCCGATCAACAAGGCCGCCTACGCCTTTTCGGTGGGGCTGCTGGCGTCACAGAGTTATGCACCGATGGCCGCGACCATGGCCGCGGGCATGGTGCCGCCGATCGGCCTCGGTATCGCCACGTTCATCGCCCGGCGCAAGTTTGCCCAGGCGGAACGCGAGGCGGGTAAAGCGGCGTTGGTACTGGGGCTGTGCTTTATCTCCGAAGGCGCGATTCCGTTTGCCGCGAAAGACCCGTTGCGGGTGATCCCGGCGAGCATTGCCGGTGGTGCGCTGACGGGGGCGTTGTCGATGTATTTCGGCTGCAAACTCATGGCGCCCCATGGTGGGTTGTTCGTGCTGGCGATTCCGAATGCGATCAACCATGCCTTGTTGTATCTGCTGGCGATTGTGGCCGGGAGTTTGCTGACGGCGGTGGCGTATGCGCTGCTCAAACGGCCGGAAGTGGTGGAGATGGCGCTGGAACCCGCCAAGGCCTGACCACCCAAATCCCTGACACACCCCAACCCCTGTGGGAGCGGGCTTGCCCGCGATGACGGCTTAACATCCAACTCATTCGGCGACTGTTGTACCGCGATCGCTGGCAAGCCAGCCCCACAGGGATTGCATTTCACGCCAGCGTCATGCGTATGTGCTTTGGTTTTTCCCTTTAAAGGGAGAACCCCATGAGCGATTTCGACCTAGGTCGCCGTTGTGTCATGCAAGCCGTCGGCGCCGGGCTGTTGCTTCCCTGCGTCGCGCCGGCGGTGATCGCCTCGGTCAAGGACCGTCCGCAACTCACCGATGGCGTGCAGTCCGGCGACCTGCCGGGCGACCGGGCGATGGTCTGGAGTCGCAGCGACCGTCCCGCGCGGATGGTCGTGGAATGGGACACCCCCATGGGATTTTGGTGGGTCAGTAGACGTCGCGGCGGTAGCGACCCTGCTCGATAAGGCGGTCAACCTCCTCGATTCCGAGCACTTCATTGAGCGCGTGATCCACCCCTGAAGCCATCCCCTGCAAGCTGCCGCAGATGTAAATGACCGCGCCCTCCGCCAGCCATTTCTTCAGTTCCGAGGCCGACTCGCGCAGTCGATCCTGCACGTAGATCTTTTCGGCCTGATCCCGCGAGAACGCCAGGTCCAACCGTTCCAGATCGCCCGAAATCAGCCACTCTTCAAGTTCATCGCGGCACAGGTAGTCGTGCTCGCGATTGCGCTCGCCGAACAACAGCCAATGACGCTGCTGCCCGTCGGCAATCCGCGCCTTGAGCAGACTGCGCAGCCCCGCCAGCCCTGTACCGTTGCCCAGCAAAATCATCGGTACCGGCTCGGTCGGCAGATGGAAACCGCTGTTGCGGCGTACCCGCAGGCTGACGGTGCCGCCCACCGGCACATGTTCGGTCAGCCAGCCGGAGCCGATGCCGAGCCTGCCGTCGGGGTGCAGTTCCTGGCGCACGATCAGTTCCAGTACGCCATCGGCGGCAATCGAGGCGATGGAGTATTCGCGCATGGCCAACGGTATCAGGGCGTCCACCAGCGCTTGCGCGTGCAGAGCGACCAGATGGGTCCGGTTCTCGGGCAACTGTCGACTGGCGAGAGCTTGCTCCAGCGGTTGCGACAGGTCGTCGAGCGTCACCGTGGCTCGACCGTCGATGCCCAGGCCATCGAGGAAGTGCTCGATCGCCCACGGGCAATTGCGCGGCAGCACTTCCACCAGGTCCCCGGCCAGCCAGCTGCTGGTGGTAGGGGCGGCGAGGCCCAGCAAGTACACGCCCGAGGCGCTGCTGTCAGGGTTGAGCAAATCCCGGCGGATCAGAGTCCAGTGGTCATAGCCGGGCGCTTGCCAGGTGTCCACAGGCGCCTGTCCGGTCACCAGGCCGAGTTGCTGCTGCCAGTGACGCAAGGCGTAGGGGTCGCCGCTGTCGACTTCCACCGGGGCGAACAGGGTCTTGCCGCCGTGCATGCCCAGCCAGGTGTGCAAGCGTCGGGCGAAACCGCAGAAGTGTTGGTACTGCCGATCACCGAGGCCGAGCACCGCATAGTTCAGGCTTTCCAGGCTCGGCGCCTGGCCCAGCACCTTGCGTTCGAAGCCCCGGGCGCTGTCCGGCGCTTCACCGTCGCCGAAAGTGCTGACCACAAACAGTGCGTTGCTGGAATCGCGCAGATCCTGCTCGCTGACCTCCGCCAGAGGCTGAACTTTCACCGGCAGGCCGGCGGCCTGCAATTGCCCGGCGGTCTGCCACGCCAATTGCTCGGCAAACCCGCTCTGGCTGGCGAAGCCGATCAGCCAGGCCGGCGCATTGCTGTCTGATTGTGCGAGGCCTTGGCGGGCATCCTTGATCTGCTTTTTCTTGCGTCGACGATCGAGGTACAGCAGCCAGCCCGTGACGAAGAACAGCGGCATGGTCAGCGCGCTGAGCGTCAGGATGATCCGCCCGATGATTCCGAAATAGCTGCCGACGTGCAGCGCGTAGATGCTGGTCAGCAACTGCGCCTTGAGGCTCTTGTCGCTGTAGCGGTCATGGCGCTTGACGATGCCGGTGGCCGGATCGAGGCTGATCTGGTTCAGTGCGCGGTCATGGGGCGAACTGTTCAACAGATAGAACACGGTTGCCGGTTGCCCGGCCACTGGCGGCATACGAATGTTGTAGGCACTCAGGGCCGGGCCGGCGGCGCTGTAGATGCTGCTCCACATTGCCGCGTAATCGGCGGTCGGTGCCGGGCCGGCTGGTGCGGGACCACGGCCGCCGCGAACACGCTCATTCTGCGGTGAATCGGAAAGCAGCCGCGTCAGGCCCTTGTTGTACCACTCATAGGACCAGGACAACCCGGTCAGCGCCGCCAGGAGGTAGAACAACAGGCACCAGGTGCCCGCCACCGAGTGCAGGTCCCAATTGAAGCTGCGACCTTTTTTCTTCCAGTCGAAGGTCAGCCAGGCGCGCCAGCTGTTCCACTGGCGCGGCCACCGCAGGTAGAGGCCGGACAGGCAGAAGAACACCAGGATCAGCGTACAGGCGCCGGTGATCTGCCGACCGGTATCGCCCATGGCGAGGAAACGGTGCAGCTGCAGCATGAAGCCGAAGAAGTCCTGGCCGACGGCATTGCCCATGAATTCGGCGGTGTATGGGTTGAAGTAGCGCATCTCGCCGCGGCGCTCACCCGGTGGTGGGGTAAAGGACACTCGCGCGGCGTTTGCGCTATCGGTCTCGACCCAGAGCATCGCCACTTTCTTGCCCGAGGCCCCTTCGATTTTTTCCACCAGCTCGGCGGGTGGCAGGACGCCGGCGACCTGCTTCTCGACCTGCAGCACAGAAGGGTTCAGCACGCTCAGGATTTCATCCTGAAACGATACCGTGGCCCCGGTGATGCCCATCAGGGCCAGGACCAGCCCGGCGCTGATGCCGAAAAACCAGTGCAACTGGAACAGGGTTTTCTTCAACACGTCGCTCGCCTTGTTCGTTCGAAAATAATCATCACGGCGCGCATTATGCCGTGGGTGGTCGAGAAGCATTCTTTTTTACGCACAAAGGCCCCGTTCATCAGGATGAACGGGGCCTGGCCCAACGCCAATACTGTAGGAGCGAGCTCGCTCGCGAAAAACCCGAGAGCGACGCGGGGCGTCAGGTTTTCCGCGTCATCGTTGACGACCATCGCGAGCAAGCTCGCTCCTACAGTTCTCTATCAGAAGTGGAAGTTGGTGCTCAGCAACGCGGTACGGCCTGCCGCCTGGTTGGCGAAGTGGGTCGAGAACGCTTTGTCGTAGTAGGTTTCGTCGGTCAGGTTCTGCACGTTCAGCTGCAGGTCGACGTTTTTGGTCAGCTTGTAGGCCACCATCGCGTCGTAACGTACATAGTCATCCACCATGGTGGTATTGGCCACGCTGCCGAATACGTCGTCGACGTAGAACGCGCCGCCACCGATGGTCAGCTTCGGCGTGACCTGGTAGGTCGTCCAGAGGCTGGCGCTGTTTTTCGGCGTGTTAGGCAGCTCGTTGCCGTCGTTGGCCGCGCCCAACGGGCCGCCGTCGACTTGTTCGCTGTCCATGTAGGCATAACCGGCGAAGACTTGCCATTTGTCGGTGATCTTGCCGGTGGCCGACAGTTCGACACCTTGAACGCGGGTTTTACCGGCGTTTTCGTACGAGGTGGTGTCCACTTGAACACGTGCGTTGTCTTTCTCGGTGCGGAAGATATCGGCGGTCAGGGACAGGCGATCGTTCAGCAGGTCCCACTTGGTACCGATCTCGTAGTTCTTGGTGGTTTCCGGCTCCATGTCGCTTTTCAGCAGGTTGCCGTTGCGATCCGGGGTGCCGCCCAGCGGGTTGCCTTCCTGACCTTCACCCAGGGTGTTGCCCGGTGGCGTGGCGGACGTGGCATACGAGGCATAGATACTGCCGTTTTCAGCCGGCTTGTAGACCACGCCGAATTGGCCTGTGACGAATTCGCTGACGTCATCGCCTTTGGACGTGGTGGTGCCGGCGGCGTTGTAGGTCTTGTAGTCGGTATCGAAATGGTCGTAACGCAGGCCCATGTTCACCAGCCACTGATCGGACAGCTCCAGGGTGTCGAACACGTACAGCGCATAGGTCTTGGCCTTGGTGTCGGTGCCGGCGTAGTTGCGCGAGATGGAGCCGTCCCATGGGTCGTTCGGGTTCGGGTTGGACAGCGAGGTGCAGTTGTAGTTGCTCGCAGCGCCGATCAGGGCCGGGGTGCAGTTGGTGGTCGCGGCGGCGGTACCCGGCGTGGTGTCGGTGTTGACCGTGTACGAGGACTTCTTGCCTTCCTCGCGGCTCAGCTCGATACCGGTGGCGAAGCTGTTCTTGAAGCCGGCGATGTACACATCACCAAACAGATCGGTCTGGTTGGTGGTGGTCGTGGTGTTGCTGACACGGGTGTTGGCCCGACGCCAGACGCTGCCATTGTTGACGTTGCCCTTGGAGTCGTCCGGCTGGGTCAGGATGTAATCCTGCATGCTGCTGCCGTGGCGCAGGGTGTTCTTGACGGTCAACGCATCGTTCAGGTCGTGCTCGATGGCGAAGGTCGCGGTGTCGGTGCGGCCCTTGCGGAAATCGCGGTCCAGACCGTAGAAGTTGCTGTCATCGCCACCGGCGTAAGGCTTGTCCGGATTGGACTTGGTGCGGGCGGCAGCAAGGCCGGCAGGAATGGTGTACGGAATGCCCGAATCCGGCGTGTCGTTACTTTCCAGGTGGTAGTAATCGAGGTTCACCCGAGTGTCGGTGCCCAGGCCGAAGGCCAGCGATGGGGCGATGCCCCAACGGTCGTAATCGACCTTGTCCCGGCCGGCGACGTTGCTTTCGTGGCTCATCAGGTTCAGACGGCCAGCGGCGGTGTCGGTGAACTGGTAGTTGCCGTCGAGGGTATAGCGCTGTGTCTGGTCCGAGCCCCAGGTGAAGCCACCGTCGAGCGAGTCGCCCAGGTGGGCTTTCTTGCTGACCAGGTTGATGCTGCCGCCGGCAGCGCCACGGCCGCCGATGGCCGAGTTAGGGCCTTTGCTGACTTCAATCGATTCGACGGCGAAGATCTCGCGGCTTTGCGAACCGGTGTCGCGCACGCCGTCCAGGTAGGTATCGCCCTGGGCATCGAAGCCGCGAATGAACGGACGGTCGCCCTGTGGGTTACCGCCTTCACCGGCACCGAAGGTGATGCCGGGAACGGTGCGCAGGGCGTCCTGCATGTTGAGGGCGCCGGTGTCCTTGAGGACTTGTTGCGGGATCACGGTAATCGAGCGCGGCGTGTCGACCAGCGGCGCGGTGTACTTGGGCGAGGAGGCGTTTTCAACGTTGTAGGTCGTCGCGTCCTGGGCTTCGCCGTTAATCGCAGTGGCGTCGAGGGAAATCGCATTGCCCGGCGCTTTCTCGTCGGTCTTCTCGGCAGCGAAAACCATATGGCCAGCGGAGCCGGCAGTGATCGCCACGCCAATTGCAGACGCAAGCAAACGCGGTGAACTGACCGGTAATTGTGAGTGTTGGCGTGACATGAGCATTCCCCTCCCCAAGGATTTGAGGCCGCGGAATATAGGGTAAACAAGTATTCGTATCAATTGCGAAACATTACTATTCGCACTGAATTTACATTCTTTACAATTTACCCTTACGGTTTTTGATGTTTCATTCGTCGCCAGGGTTTTACACAGGCAATAAGAATCAATACCATTGCCATCCTTTTGCCTTCAGGTGCTTCCCCATGCTGCTGCACATTCCCGACTTGTTCGCTAAAGAAGAAGTGCGGCGCATTCGTGAGGCTCTGGAACAGGCCGATTGGGCGGATGGCAAGATCACCGCGGGTTATCAGTCGGCCAAGGCCAAGCACAACCTGCAACTGCCGGAAGGTCATCCATTGGCCAAGGAGGTTGGCGCGGCGATGGTGGAGCGGCTGTGGAAAAATCCGCTGTTCATGTCGGCCGCGCTACCGCACAAGGTCTTCCCGCCGTTGCTGAACTGTTACACGGCCGGTGGCAGCTTCGATTTCCACATCGACAACGCCGTGCGCCAGCCCAAGAACAGCATTGAGCGGGTGCGCACCGATCTGTCGGCAACGTTGTTTTTCAGCGAGCCCGAGGACTATGACGGTGGCGAGCTGGAAATCCAGGACACCTTCGGCACCCAACGGGTGAAGTTGCCCGCGGGCGATATGGTCCTGTACCCCGGCACCAGCCTGCACAAGGTCAACGCCGTCACCCGCGGTTCGCGCTTTGCCTCGTTCTTCTGGACCCAAAGCCTGGTCCGAGAAGACAGCCAGCGCGCCTTGCTGTTCGAGATGGACGGGGCGATCCAGCAGTTGATGCAAGATATGCCCGATCACCCTTCGCTGATCCGCCTGACCGGCACTTACCACAACCTGCTGCGTCGCTGGGTCGAGGTATGAGTTTTCAATTGCGCCGCGAAGAAGTGCTCGACGGCGATCGCCTCAAAGCCATGCTCAATGAAAGCCCCGCTCGCGCGGCCCAGGCGATTCTGATTGCGGCCCGGGAAGGCGTGCTCGACGCCCAGGCCTTGCTCGGGCAGATTCTGCTGGATGGCCGAGGGATCGCGCAGGATCAGCCGCTGGCCGTGCGCTGGTTCGCAATCGCCGCGCAGGGAGGTCATCTGATGGCGCGCAACATGCTCGGTCGTTGTCATGAGCATGGCTGGGGATGTGTTGCCGATGCGGCGGTTGCTGCCTTGCATTATCGCGTCGCCGCCGAAGCTGGCCTCGATTGGGCGATGTACAACTACGCCAATCTGCTGGCGACCGGGCGCGGGGTGGTGATGGACCCGTTTCAAGCGTTGAGCCTGTATCGACAGGCCGCAGAACTGGGGCATGCAAAATCGATGAACCTACTGGGGCGTTATCTGGAAGAAGGGCAGATTTGTCCAGCCGATCCATCGGCGGCAAGGTGTTGGTATCGACGATCGGCCGAAGGTGGGGATTTTCGAGGCCAGTTCAGTTATGCGGCGCTGTTGGCCGATGAGGGGCAGGTTGACGAAGCGTTGTCCTGGTTGCGCCGGGCATTGGCTGGCGGTAACCAGAATTTTCTGCGAGTGGGTGGTGAGGCGTTACTCAACGCCCCGCACCCCGTCATTCGAGCGATGGCTCTACAGTATCAGCAGCGTGCGTCGCAACTCGCTAAACAAGTGACTTGACTGTTTATTTATAAATGGTTCTACCAAGTGCAGAAATGAGCAGATTCAATCTAGCGCCCTTGTCAGGGCTCTGGCATTCGCATCCACTTTTTGCCAGTCTTCGAGAACTGCCCGCAGGCTGGTAACAAATGCTCTTAGCGTCAGGAACTCGTGAATCCCGTCCACTTTGTTTTTTGACGAGTCAATATACTCGGAAATAGTGATCCACAAGGTTTCCACCAGAGCCACACTGCTGATAGCGTCATTGATAAAAGTATCTATGACGGATAGACGGTTATGCAGTGTTTGCAGGGTCCCCGTAAGAATGTACTTCTGGCGGACTTGCTCGGTGAGCTCGTTCCGGCGACGGATCAAAGGGTCTACCTCAATTATCTTAGCTACCTCTTTGGTACGCTCGATCACAAACAGGGTGGGGTGGAATGAAAAGATCTTATCGTAAATATTTGATTCGTACGCCTTGGTTTTTTTGTCCACCAATTGTTGGGCTGCATCGATTTCGGCGTTGAGCTGGCTGATTTCTGCGGACACTTCATGAGGGTCGGCCAGCTTCAGCTTTTTGCTGATCATTACCGATATTTCATTGTTCAACTCCTTTTTGAAGATACGAAGGCGTAGCTCAATGTCAGTGCTGCTCATCCTTTTTTGTTCGATGGATCTGGCAATGAACTGGATGGAGTCCTTGATTGTCGGGAATCTGTTTTTCTCTTCCTGTCCCACCTGCAAAGGCGGCAGCAGGGCGATTTCTTCCTCGGACAGTCTTTCAAGAGTGCCCAGGTAGTTTTTATAACCTGGCATTGTCACAACGGCATCGATAATGTCGTTGCCGAAGGAAGTCAGGTCCGCATGGAAGGCGTTAAGACTGCCGGCAACTTTTTTCATCGATAATTCGATGTCGTTCCAGCTGTTCGCGTTGCTTACGATTTTGGCAAAAGTGCTGGCAATTTCATACGGCTCCAGACCTGCGATTCCGTTTTCTTCACCTTTGAGAAATTGTTGAACCTCACTCAGGGTGATTGGAAGTGCATGTGCGGTGGTGACGTACTCTTTGATACGTGTAATGTCGCTTTTGGTAATGATCGGTGGGGATGCAACAGGTGCGGCATTATGTTCCATGGTTTAAATCCTTTTAAAATAATGGAGTGAGGTCGCAGAGTAACCTTGTTTTTGGATGCTTTTATATGATTGGTCTGTAACTCATTATGAAATCGGAGTGCAGGACATTGGTGCCAATAATTAGCCATAAAAAAACCCGTGAAATTCACGGGTTTTTTATGGACGATTACTAATTAAACGTAAAACGATTTCAGCGGCGGGAAGCCATTGAATTCAACGGCGCTGTAGCTGGTGGTGTAGGCACCGGTCGACAACCAGTACATACGATCACCAATGGCCAGGTTCAGCGGCAAACCATACTTGTAGTTTTCGTACATGATGTCGGCGCTGTCGCAGGTCGGGCCGGCGATGACCACTTCTTCCATTTCGCCTTTCTTCTCGGTCCAGATCGGGAACTTGATGGCTTCGTCCATGGTTTCGATCAGACCGGAGAATTTGCCCACGTCCGTGTACACCCAGCGCTCGACGGCGGTGCGGGATTTACGCGCAACCAGCACCACTTCGCTGACCAGAATGCCAGCGTTGGCGATCAGCGAACGGCCAGGTTCCAGGATGATTTCCGGCAGGTCGTCACCGAAGTCTTCCTTGAGGAAACGGATGATTTCTTCGGCGTAGGTTTCCAGGCTGTTGGTGCGGGTGATGTAGTTGGCCGGAAAGCCACCGCCCATGTTGATCAGCTTGAGCACGATGCCGTCTTCTTCCTTCAGGCGCTCGAAGATCACTTTGACCTTGGCGATCGCCGCGTCCCAGACGCTGATGTCGCGCTGTTGCGAGCCGACGTGGAAGGAAATGCCGTAAGGCACCAGACCGAGGTCGCGGGCCAGGATCAGCAGGTCCATGGCCATGTCGGTCTGGCAGCCGAATTTGCGCGACAAAGGCCAGTCAGCCGTGGTCGAGCCTTCGGTGAGAATACGCACGTAGACTTTCGAGCCCGGCGCCGCCTTGGCGATGTTGCGCAGGTCGGCTTCGGAGTCGGTGGAGAACAGGCGCACGCCTTTCTCGTAGAAATAACGGATGTCTTTGGATTTCTTGATGGTGTTGCCGTAGCTGATACGGTCGGCGCTGACGCCGCGGTCCATCACCTTGTCCAGCTCATAGATCGAGGCGATGTCGAAGCTCGACCCCTTATCTTTCAACAGGTCAATGATCTCGACAGCCGGGTTGGCTTTTACCGCGTAATAGACTTTGGCGAATTCGAAACCGGCGCGCAGGTCATCGTAGGCCTGGCTGATCATCGCGGTGTCGATCACCACGAACGGGGTTTCTTGCTTGTCGGCGAACGCCTTCATTTTGTCAAAGGTAGCGCGCTCGAAATAATCTTCGACGTTGATCGACATGCTGGAGACTCCTAAGGGCAAACTGAAATTAACAATGGGTGCAAATGAACGTCCTCCGTATCCCCACTTTGGTTCGCCTACTTCCCAAGGCATGTCGCCGAAAGCAAAAAGGCCACGGGAGGCGGTGCTTTCCCTTGGCCTTGCTGTCTCGTCGTCAGTACTTGAGCCGGATGGATCGTTTCCAGCATGGACGTTCGGCGCGAACTTTAGGGCGTGAGGGCCTTGAGATCAACAAAAAATGTCGCGTTATTGCACGCTTCCGTCGTGCGGTCCCGGACATCTACTGATGTAACGGACCTGCATGACAGTGTGATGTTCCCGTAGGAGGGAGATTTGAGATGTTTCAGGCGGGATTTGTGGTGCCCCATTCGCGAGCAAGCCCGCTCCCACAGGGTTTCTGGTGTACACAAATTTTTGTATACGACGGAAACCACTGTGGGAGCGGGCTTGCCCGCGAAGGCGTCCGATCAGGCGACCGCAGTTTCAGCCGGCGAAACAATGCTGGTCTTGCCGCCACGGGACTTACCGGAACTCAGGTACTCGGCAATCGACTCCTGGGTCACCTCACCGAGGAACACCCGCTCGGCATCCATCACCGGCAGCCACGAACGGTTGAACTCGTACATGCGCGACAGCAGGATGCGCAAATGCTCGTCGTACGCCGCCGTGGCGTTGAATTCGCGCCGGTATTGCGCGCAAGTGCCGGTCTGACGGTGCAGGTCGCGACGTCGTACATAACCGAGCGCCTTATTCTCACCATCCGTGACCACCACATAACGACGGTCCAGTTCGTCCATCAATTCCAGCGCTTCGGCCACCGGGGTTTCCGGGCTCACCGACGGCGCGTTGTCCGCCGCATCTTCGGCTTTTACCAGCAACAGCCGCTTGAGCGTGCTGTCCTGGCCGACGAAGTTGCTGACAAAGTCATCCGCCGGATGCGCCAGCAACGTATCCGGGTGGTCGATCTGCAACAGCTTGCCGGCGCGGAAGATCGCGATCTTGTCGCCCAGCTTGATCGCTTCGTCGATGTCATGGCTGACCATGATCACCGTCTTGTTCAGCGCCCGCTGCATCTCGAAGAACTCGTTCTGGATCATCTCGCGGTTGATCGGGTCGACCGCGCCGAACGGTTCGTCCATCAACAGCAACGGCGCATCGGCCGCCAGGGCGCGAATCACGCCGATCCGCTGTTGCTGGCCACCGGACAACTCACGCGGGTAGCGAGTCAGGTACTGCTTGGGCTCGAGCTTGATCATGCTCATCAACTCCCGGGCGCGGTCGTGGCATTTCTGCTTGTCCCAGCCCAGCAGGCGCGGAACGATGGTGATGTTTTCCTCGATGGTCATGTTCGGGAACAGACCGATCTGCTGGATCACATAACCGATATTGCGGCGCAGGGTCACGGCGTCGAGGTCGGTGGTGTCTTCGCCATTGATCAGGATCTTGCCCGAGGTCGGCTTGATCAGACGGTTGATCATCTTCAGCGTGGTGCTTTTGCCGCAGCCCGATGGCCCGAGGAACACACAGATCTCGCCTTCATTGACGGTCAGGCTTACCGAGTCCACGGCTTTCACATCTTTGCCGTTGCTTTGGAAGGTCTTGCTGAGGTTTTGAAGTTCGATCATTTCAGGAGTCCTTTTGGAGTCAGCGTGCGTTGCAGCCATTGCAGAAGCAGGTCGGCGAAGATGGCCAGGAGACTGACCAGCACGGCGCCGACGATCAGCATCGACATGTCGCTGCGGCTGATTGAAGCGAGAATAAGTACACCAAGGCCACCGGCGCCGATGGTCGCGGCGATGGTCATGACGCCAATGTTCATGACCACGGCGGTGCGCACACCGGCGAGGATCACCGGCACGGCGATCGGCAGCTCGACCATGCGCAGGCGCTGGCCAAAGGTCATGCCGATGCCGCGGGCGGCTTCGCGAATGCCGGGTTCGACGCCGGTCAGGGCGAGGTAGGTGTTACGCATGATCGGCAGCAGCGAGTACAAGAACACTGCCGTGATCGCCGGCATCGGGCCCAGGCCCTGGCCGAATTTCGAGTAGAACGGCAGCAGCAGGCCGAACAGGGCAATCGACGGCACGGTCAGCAGCACCGTGGCGCTGGCTTGCAAGGGACCGGCGAGTGTCGGGAAGCGCGTCATCAGGATGCCCAGCGGCACGCCAACGAGGATCGCCAATGTCACGGCAATGCCGACCAGGGTGATGTGCTGCCAGGTCAATTGCGCGACCTGCGCCCAGTCGAGATGGGAAAAGGCGTTCAAAAATTCCATGTCTTTTCCTCCTCAGTTGATAGGGTGCTGGCGCAGGAAATCTGCGGCAACGGATGAAGGGCTTTCGTGATCGACATCGACCCGCGCATTCAGCGCACGCATGGTGGCGTCATCGAACAGCTCGGCCAGCGGTTTGATGTCTTCCGCCAGTGTCGGATGGGCGTCCAGGTACTCCTGGCGCACGACCGGCGCGGCGGTGTAGTCGGGGAAGTAGTGCTTGTCGTCTTCCAGCAGTTTGAGCTTGAAGGCGTTCAAACGACCGTCGGTGGTATAGACCAGGCCGGCAAACACCTGACCATTGCGCAGGGCGGTGTAGACCAGCCCGGCATCCATCTGGCGGGTGTTTTTACGGGTCAGGTTCATGCCGTAGAGGTCGACCATGCCGGCCATGCCGTCGGAACGGTTGGCGAACTCGGTGTCTAGGGCGACGAGGTGGTTGGTCTTCGCCTCGGCCTGCATCACCGTGTTCAGCTCGCTGATGGTGTTGATCTGCGGATAAGCCTTCGCGGTCTTTTCCGGCAGCGCCAGGGCGTAGGTGTTGCTGAACTTCGACGGGGTGAGCCAGATCAGGCCTTTTTTCGCGTCGAGTTCTTTCACCCGGGCGTAGGACTGAGCGCTGTCGAGTTTGTCAGTGACATGGTTGTAAGCCACCAGCGACACGCCGGTGTATTCCCACATCAGGTCCAGTTGCCCACTTTCTTGAGCGCTGCGAGCGAGGGTGCTGCCCAGACCGCCGGTCACCTGGGTGTCGTAACCCTTGGTGCGCAGGTACTGGGAGGTGATTTCCGCGAGCAGGGTTTGTTCGGTGAACACCCGGGCGCCGATGCGGATTACAGGTTTTTCAGCGGCTTGGGCAAATCCTGCGAACAGCAGGGCGCAGCCTAAAAATAAGCATAGTTTTTTCATATCGATTCCTTTGCCGAGGCTTAAGACGGGCGCAGCCCGCGTTCGAGCCAGAGGCGGCTGGCGAGTGTCACCAGGCCGTCGAGCAGCAAGGCCAGCAGGGCGGTGCACGCCGCGCCGAGCATCAGTTGCGGCTGATTGTTCAGGGCGATGCCGGGGAAAATCAGGCTGCCCAGGCTGTTGGCGCCGATCAGGAACGCCAGGGGTGCGGTACCGACGTTGATCGCCAGCGCCACGCGCACGCCACCGATGATGATCGGCACGGCGTTCGGCAGTTCGACCCGCCACAACACCTGAGTCGGTGTCATGCCGATGCCGACGGCCGCTTCCTTGAGCGAACCCTGGACGTTTTTCAGGCCTTCATAGGTGTTGCGCACGATCGGCAACAGCGAGGCGAGGAACAGGGCGAAGATTGCGGGGCCGCTGCCGATGCCGAGGACACCCAGGGCGATGGCCAGCACGGCGAGAGGCGGCACGGTGTTGCCGATGTTGAAGATCTGCATGAAGCGTTCGGCGCGTCCAACCATGGTCGGGCGGCTGAGGAAGATACCGGCGGGTATGCCCACAACAAGGGCGGCCAGCATGGAAACGAGGACGAGAATCAAATGAGCTTGCAGGTAAAACAACAAATCGTCGCGGTAATGTTCGATCGTGTTGATGCCAATCCAGTGGACCAGCAGGGCCAGGAGGGCGACGACAACCGCACCTCCTATCAGCCCCTTGCCATAGCGAATAGCCACAGGCGGACTCCTTTTGTTCAGTCGGCGGACGCAGTCCCGTGTGGCATGCCATTCCTGGCTGCCGGGAAAACAACGTTCGCGAGAAGCAGCTCTTCATGCTGGTGGAACCGCATGAAATCGAGCCATAAGCGCAGCCTCGTCAGGCTAACTTGCTGATTTTTCAACCCTGACGAATAGTCGTAACAGGGGAGTGGACGCCTCCACGGTCTGAAAGGTTCCCATCTGAAGCAGCATTTGGCCACCCCTAATGTGCTCAACGGTTCGGTTATTGACTCAAGTTGGGCTATAATCTGCGCCCTTTTTTGAATCACCTGCCAGGCGATTTCCCATGACCAAACAGGCCGCCGAAGTCGCGAAACGCCGCACTTTCGCCATTATTTCCCACCCCGATGCCGGTAAAACCACCATCACCGAGAAGCTCTTGCTGATGGGCAAGGCGATTGCGGTAGCCGGTACGGTGAAATCTCGTAAATCCGACCGCCATGCCACCTCCGACTGGATGGAAATGGAAAAACAACGGGGTATTTCCATTACCACGTCGGTCATGCAGTTCCCGTATCGCGACCACATGATCAACCTGCTCGACACCCCGGGCCACGAAGACTTCTCCGAAGATACCTACCGCACCCTGACGGCGGTGGACTCGGCCTTGATGGTCCTCGACGGCGGTAAAGGCGTTGAGCCACGTACGATTGCGTTGATGGACGTCTGCCGTCTGCGCGACACGCCGATCGTCAGCTTCATCAACAAGCTCGACCGTGACATTCGCGACCCGATCGAACTGCTCGACGAAATCGAAGCCGTCCTGAAGATCAAGGCCGCGCCGATCACCTGGCCGATCGGTTGCTACCGTGACTTCAAGGGCGTCTATCACCTCGCCGACGACTACATCATCGTCTACACCGCCGGTCACGGCCACGAGCGCACCGATGTGAAAATCATCGAGAAGCTCGACTCCGATGAAGCCCGCGCGCACTTGGGCGACGAGTACGATCGCTTCGTCGATCAGCTGGAACTGGTGCAGGGCGCCTGCCACGAATTCAACCAGCAGGAATTCCTCGACGGCCAACTGACCCCGGTATTCTTCGGTACCGCACTGGGCAACTTCGGTGTCGATCACGTGCTCGACGCCGTGGTCAACTGGGCGCCGAAACCCCTGGCCCGTGTGGCCAACGAGCGCACCGTGGAACCGGTCGAAGAGAAATTCGCCGGCTTCGTGTTCAAGATCCAGGCGAACATGGACCCGAAACACCGCGACCGTATCGCCTTCATGCGTATCTGCTCCGGCAAGTACGAAAAAGGCATGAAGATGCGCCACGTGCGCACCGGCAAAGACGTGCGGATCGGCGATGCCCTGACGTTCTTCTCCTCCGAGCGTGAACAGCTGGAAGAGGCCTTTGCCGGCGACATCATCGGCCTGCACAACCACGGTACCATCCAGATCGGCGACACCTTCACCGAAGGCGAAGTCCTGGGCTTCACCGGCATCCCGCACTTCGCCCCGGAATTGTTCCGCCGCGTGCGCCTGCGTGATCCGCTCAAGTCCAAGCAACTGCGCCAGGGCCTGCAGCAGCTGGCGGAAGAGGGCGCGACCCAGGTGTTCTTCCCCGAGCGCAGCAACGACATCATCCTCGGCGCCGTCGGTGTGCTGCAGTTCGATGTGGTCGCCAGCCGCCTGAAAGAGGAATACAAGGTCGAGTGCTCCTACGAGCCGATCACCGTGTACTCCGCGCGCTGGATCGATTGCGACGACAAGAAGAAACTCGAGGAATTCCGGGTCAAGGCCGTGGAAAACCTCGCGGTCGACGGCGGCGGTCACCTGACCTACCTGGCCCCGACCCGGGTCAACCTGGCACTGATGGAAGAGCGCTGGCCGGACGTGAAATTCCGCGCGACCCGTGAGCATCATTAAGCGCTGATTGGTTACATCCAAAACCCCGTTGCGAAAGCTGCGGGGTTTTTCTTTGGCCGACAGTTTTCACCTGTAGGAGCGAGCTTGCTCGCGATGGAGTGTCAGCTAGGCAAGTGTTGACTGATCCACCATCGCGAGCAAGCTCGCTCCTACAGGGGGCATCTGTGGGCTGTTAAATAACCATTCGCCATAGCGATTATGCAAAACCATTCTCTGCACCCATGGCATTTCCCGGCGATCATCAACGTCCTGGTTTGAGAACCCGCTCGATTACAACTGGATCTCGCACAAACGCCACGGCACCCGGGTTCGTCGTGGGCAGGAGGGCGTTGGCTATGAGCATGTTTCTACGCGGTGTGTTGTTGCTGAAGGTGTTGGTCCTACTGTCCCTCGGTTCGTCGGCAGCATGGGCGGAATGTCAGGACCATGAAAAGCAGGCCTGGAATTGGCAGGGCACGCAGAGCGAGACGATGATTGCCCAATCCGGATCAGAGCCGGGTGACCTGCTGCTGGCTGGCAGCACGGATGAGGACGATTCTATGGAAGGTGACGAGGGCGAGGACGACAGCCAGACGTCGATCGCCAACACAAGATCCTCTTCTGCCTGACTGATGTGTGATCGCGGTGGAAGAGGTTGGGTTATCACTTAACCCCGGGTGAAACGCAGTCTCTGTGGGAGCGGCGGTGCGACGATTCGACTTGCCCGCGATTGCGAAGTGTCATTCAGCGATTCATTAACTGATACACCGCCATCGCGGGCAAGTCGAATTGTCGGAGAGCCCCATGTCGATAGAAAGTGAGGTCTTTCTGTAGGATTTTTTTCCTGATCTCGTAGCTTGGTTCTGCTTTTGCGTTATCGACTCTTTTTTACCCGCGACAACCAAGCCGTGAACGCCTAGCTTTCAGAGGACATCGCACTCAGCACCTATTCAGCAGTGGGAGCAAAAGACAAATGGACGTGATTAAAACCGGTTCAGCCGCGCAGGCGACACAGCGAGCTCAAACTCCCACTTCCGTAATCGAGCGCTACTACGATCTGATCGTCAGTAGTGTCGCCGATTTTGAATTTGACCACTGCAGCGATGCATTTGAACCAGCCATGAAGCTACCTCCGCTGGATGCTCGCATGCAGTCCTTTCTTTCTGTTGCTACTGCGCAATTTTTTGAGATGGGCAATTACCGCGGGGTACCGTTACGATTATTCGATTTGAGGCAAAATGCGAATACTCAAACGACAAAGACCTTGGCTTCGACACTGATCGTTGCACGTGCCATTCGCCATATTCAGGAGACCGGGGACAGCATTCTGTTGTTTTCTCCTTCGTCCGGTAACAAAGCCATTGCACTCCGTGACGCGGTTCTACGTGCGTTGAAAGCAAAATTGGTTCATCCGGAGCAATTGCGCATTGTCACGCTGACGCCTGCGCAGACGATCGGTAAAGTTCGTAGAACCGAACTTTACGATGATGTTCGGTTGCGTGCATTGAACCCTGTGTTCGTTTTAGATACAGCCTCGCCGGAAGCAGTGAAGGTTGTTGGGCAGCAGTTCAAGTCGCTTTTCAGCCATAATCCAATGGGTGAGTTGAAGTTATGGCATTCCCTTCGGCTTGAAAATTACCGATTCTCTGATCAAACTCGGGCGTTTTTCGACTTCGAGTATGGTGATGCTTGGGACACTGATCGCAAGACCGTTCATGTGCATGCAGTGTCGAGTGCATATGGTCTTTTAGGATATTGCTCTGGCGTAGAAGTACTGAAACAACACAAGAAACAGGTTTCCACGCCTTCATTTCTCTTGGTTCAGCATCTGGCAACCAGTGACATGGTACTGCATTTACTTGATGGAAATTTCGAGGGTGCTTCTACGCCAAGTTACACAAAGGCATCCAATGGTTTATGGGTTCAGCTGGAGTCACCGCATTTTCCTGCCGCGACCTGGAGCCCCGACGAAATTCTTGAACCTACTTTTTATACGCACCTTCCGCCTACCGCCGTAGAAATGAGCGGATTGGTCAAAGCCAATGGGGGCTCGGGAATAGTCGTTTCGCTCTATGAGTGCATGCAGCGCTACAGTGAATGTGCCCAGTTGCTGGCTGATACACCCGTCAGATTGCCCGCAGACCCCAGGGATCTGAAAGAATGGTCATTGGTGATGGCCATGACAGGTTGCTTGAATGCGATTGACCGACAGTTACTGGTGGGAATGGACGGTTGCACCATTCATGCATCGGGTTCCTATTGCCGAGGGGACTATGAAGTCATCCCTACTGATGGACTGACATTCGTTAGCAATGCTGAAGAGATGATGGAGATACTTCGCAGTCACTGCGAACCATGAGCGCTGATCTTCTAATGAATCCGGAGTCACTTTGCCATTTTCGCATCTACAAGGGAAGCTCCAAAGCTGGGATACCGACGCGTCTTGTCTACGTCGGAATGGCAGAAGGACTTCTCTACATTGCACCTTTTGTGGATCAATGTTTTTTTGAACATTCATTCGTAGAGCAAGAAGGTACGTTGGAATGGAAGCAGCTTGAGGTTTTTATTAGCCAAAATCGAGCCGGTATAATTTTATTAATGACTTCGTTGGATGTGATTCGGCAATGCCAGAGGCCAGGCGATATTATTGGGCTCAGCAGAATTCACCAGAAAGTTGATGTTTCCAAAAACTGGAGGGCTGTGTTGGGGCAGTTCTCTAATCGAGAGAGCAAGCGCCATGCTCAATTGGTCGAAAAAGGCTTTTGTTTCGATGTGTCACTGGATGATGAGCATTTCTTCTCCTTTTACCGTTCCATGCATGTCCCGACCATGAACGCTCGTTATGGGACATTGGCAAGAAGTGTGCAAGAGCAAGCGGCTTATTCGCAATTGTTCAAGCGTGGAATGCTGTTCCGCGTCCATTTGAATGATGAATGGGTGGCTGGGAGTATTTCGCAGATGGATACGTCAACACGCACCCTGAATGCACGATTGATTGGGGTGGACGGTGGTGCCGCCATTCATCGAGCAAATGGAGCGCAGAACTTTGTCTATCACGCAATTCTGAAATGGGCGTCCAGTCAATCGTTCATTGATTGTGTCGACTTCCAAGGGTGTGAGCCGTTTTTGAGTAAAGGTACTTTCCAATACAAAAAACGCTTTGGGGCACGGGCTGTTATTCCAGGTAACGCTTTTGGCCAATGGCGATTATTGATTCGAGCGCCGACGCTTTGTCCTTCAACCAGACAATTCTTGGTAAACAATCCTCTGATAGGTCTGGATGCTGAAGGACGGCTACAAGCGCAGTATTTTTTCGATGCAAATCACGAGATCCGTTCGGACATTCCTTTCGCTTCAAAAGGTATTCATAGCCAGGTGAGTCACAACCTGGATGAATGGGATGACTAGTCGGCTCATTCATTTTATTCGGCTAAACGGCTATTTCTGTCCAATGGCCTGGATGCTTGCTGCGCTGATCTTCATCAGTCGGCTGAGCGCCATGGTCAAACTGTTCATGGCGTTGTACCTGCGTCAGGAGTTGGGGCTTGCGATTGAAACCGTTGGCTGGCTGTTATCTGGTTACGGGGCCGGCTTGCTGATTGGATCGATGGGTGGTGGCCTGCTGAGCGACCATTTTTCAACGGCGCGGCTCACCGCTTTGTTGTTTTTTGGCTCGGCATGGGTATTGGTTCTGTTGGGGCTGGTCACCGAGGTGCCTTTACTGGCTGGATTGCTGCTGATCAGCGGTGCACTCGATGGGGCGATTCGTACGCTGCACCAGCGTTTGATCATGGAGTATTGCCAGGTTGCGCAGCGCGTTCGTGCGCAGTCGTTGAGTCGTGTCGCGAGCAACTTGGGTATGGCGGTAGCAGGGGCCGTAGGTGGAGTCCTGGCGCAGACTGATTTTCGTTGGGTGTTTTTCGTCAGCGCAGGCATGACGCTGTTGGCCCTGGTCTGGTTTATTCAGGCAACTTTTCATCGTGATGTTTTAATACGGGATGAAGCCCTTAATACGCCCTCGGGCCCATCTGTCACTACCAGGGACAAGCCTTTTCTCTGGTTATTGGCAGCTTCGGTGGTACTCGGCCTTGCCTTTGAACCGGTCTACAGCATGCTGGGCAACTATCTGCTCGATTACTATCGGTTGGATAATGAAGCCATCGGGTGGCAATTTGCACTCAATGCAGTGTTGGTAGTGCTACTGCAAATTCCGCTATCTCATTGGAGTGAGCAGTGGGGCGCGCGTCGGCAACTGATGGCAGGCAGCGTGTTGCTGGCTTGCGGACTTGGAATGTTGCCCTTGGGTTCCGGGATATTTTATGTCTGCCTGTCGACTACGGTTTGGACGCTGGGCGAAATTCTTTTCATGCCCACCCTGAACGTGTTGGTTATGCAGCGTGCGCAAGCAGGAAAAAGTGGCCACTACTTCGGTCTTTTTTCCATGTTCTGGAGTGCGAGTGTGCTGCTATCGCCTACGCTCGGAGGCCAGTTGTATGGTCATTTCGGCGGGCATAGCGTCTGGTTCGCAAGCGCGGCCCTGGCGTTGTTCTCCATACCACTTGTTTATCAGGCGACTCGCTTGTTGGGAGTGGGGGAAGACGAACTACTACCGGGTGACGGCGATGACGATTCAACGACGAAACGGACTTCGACGGCGATAGCCAAATGCAAAACGCAAACAAAAGAAAACCCCTTCTCCCCCGACTGAAGCGCAGTCGAAGTAGAGGAGTTTCGTGAGCCGATCAATTACCCCTGTGGGAGCGAGACCGGCTTGCCGGCGAAAGCGGTGTGTCAGTTGATACTTTCATTGACTGATCCTCCTCCTTCCCCGGCAAGCCGGTCTCGCTCCCACAGTTTTTTGTGTCGGTTCCAGGTTTGCTTATGCCGCGCCGTCGAGGAATTGCTCGGCGTAGTGGCACGCTACCTGCCGGCTGTCCAGCAGGCGCAGGGCTGGCTCTTCAGTGCTGCAACGCTCGGTCGCGTAAGGGCAGCGCTTATGGAAAGCACAGCCTGACGGTGGGTTCAGCGGGTTGGGCAATTCGCCGACGATCTTGATTTTCGGCTTGTCCGGATCCGGGTGAATGGTCGGGGTCGCCGACAACAGCGCCTGGGTATAGGGGTGCAGAGGACGGGTGTAGATGTCTTCCTTGGGGCCCATTTCCACCGGGCGGCCGAGGTACATCACCATCACGTGATCGGCCACGTGCCGCACCACCGCCAGGTTGTGGGAGATGAACACGTAGGCGGTGTTGAACTCCTGCTGCAGGTCCATGAACAGGTTCAGCACTTGGGCCTGGATCGACACGTCCAGCGCCGAAGTCGGTTCGTCCGCCACCAGCACTTTCGGTTGCAGCATCATCGCCCGGGCCAGGGCGATCCGCTGGCGCTGACCGCCGGAGAACATGTGCGGATAACGTTGGTAGTGCTCAGGACGCAAGCCCACCTGCTTCATCATCGCCTGGACTTTTTCACGGCGCTCAGCCGCTGAAAGATTGGTATTGATCAGCAGCGGTTCGGCCAGCTGATCACCGACTTTCTGCCGCGGGTTCAACGAGGCGTACGGGCTCTGGAACACCATCTGCACGTCTTTGCGCAATTGCTTGCGCTGGGCCTTGTCGGCGCCGGCGACTTCCTGGCCGGCGATTTTCAAGGAACCGGAGGACGGCTCCTCGATCAGGGTCAGGGCACGGGCCAGGGTGGATTTGCCGCAACCCGATTCGCCGACGACGGCGAGGGTCTTGCCGGCTTCCAGTTCGAACGACACTCCGTTCAGGGCGCGCACGGTAGCGTGGCCCTTGAACAGTCCGCGGGACACTTCGTAGTGACGGGTCAGGTTGCGGGCGGTAAGTACGACGGCCATTACGCCACCTCCTGATTCAGCGGGTAGAAGCAGCGGGCGAGGCTGTGGCTTTTCGGGTCAAGGGCCGGACGTTGCGTGCGGCAGTTCTCCTGCACGTACGGGCAGCGCGGCGACAGCAGGCAGCCTTGCGGTCGGTCGTAACGACCGGGGACGATGCCCGGCAGTGTCGACAGGCGCGCGGCGCCCAGGCTGTGTTCCGGAATCGCCTTGAGCAGTGCTTCGCTGTACGGGTGTGCCGGGATGTCGAACAGTTGTGGCACCTGACCGACTTCCACCGCTTGCCCCGCGTACATCACGCACACGCGCTGGGCGGTTTCGGCCACGACCGCGAGGTCGTGGGTGATCAGCACCAGGCCCATGTTCTGCTCTTTCTGCAGGGCCAGCAGCAGGTCCATGATCTGCGCCTGAATGGTCACATCCAGCGCCGTGGTCGGTTCGTCGGCGATCAGCAGTTTCGGTTCGCCGGCAATCGCCATGGCGATCGCAACGCGCTGGCTCATGCCGCCGGACAGTTGATGCGGGTAGGCATTCATGCGGCTGGCGGCGCCGGGTATTTCAACTTTTTCCAGCAGTTCGATGGCGCGGGCGCGGGCTTGCTTGCCAGACATTTTCAGGTGCAGGCGCAGCACTTCTTCGATCTGGAAACCGACGGTGTAGCTCGGGTTCAGCGCGGTCATCGGGTCCTGGAACACCATGGCCAGGTCTTTGCCGACGATTTGCCGGCGCTGGCGGTTGCTCAGCTTGAGCATGTTCTTGCCGTCGAAATTCAGGGCGTCGGCGGTGACGATCCCTGGATGTTCGATCAGGCCCATCAGCGCCATCATGGTCACGGATTTACCGGAACCCGATTCGCCAACGATGGCCAGCACTTCGCCCTTGTCCACGGTGATATCGAGCCCGTCGACCACCGGAACGGCGTTCTTGTCGCCGAAGCGAACGTTGAGATTCTTGATTTCCAACAGTGACATGTGAATCTCCTCAGGCGGCGTTCTTGAGTTTCGGGTCCAGCGCATCGCGCAGGCCGTCGCCCATCAAGTTGATTGCCAGCACGCTGAGCAAAATGGTCAAGCCAGGCAGGCTGACGACCCACCAGGCGCGTTCGATGTAGTCGCGAGCCGAAGCCAGCATGGTGCCCCACTCAGGCGTTGGCGGTTGTACGCCAAGGCCGAGGAAGCCCAGTGCCGCGGCATCGAGAATTGCCGAGGAGAAGCTCAAGGTTGCCTGAACGATCAGCGGTGCCATGCAGTTGGGCAGCACGGTGACGAACATCAGGCGTGGCAGACCGGCACCGGCCAGGCGCGCGGCGGTCACGTAGTCGCGGTTCAATTCGCCCATCACCGCGGCGCGGGTCAGGCGAACATAGGACGGCAACGAAACCACGGCGATGGCGATAATGGTGTTGATCAGGCCAGGGCCGAGGATGGCGACAATCGCCACGGCCAGCAGCAGGGACGGCAGGGCCAGCATGATGTCCATCAGACGCATGATGGTCGGGCCCAGAATCCGCGGGAAGAACCCGGCGAACAGCCCCATCAGGATCCCGGGGATCAGCGACATCACCACCGACGACAAGCCGATCAGCAGGGACAGGCGCGAACCGTTGATCAGCCGCGACAGCAGGTCGCGACCCAGTTCATCGGTGCCGAGCAGGAACTGGATCTGCCCGCCTTCCAGCCAGGCTGGCGGGGTCAGCAGGAAGTCACGGTATTGCTCGCTCGGGTTATGCGGGGCAACCCACGGCGCGAAGATCGCGCAGAAAATGATCAGCAGCATGAACATCAGGCCGGCAACGGCGCCTTTGTTGCGGGAGAAGGCGTGCCAGAATTCTTTGTACGGCGACGGGTACAGCAGGCTTTGATCGACTGTTACCGCTTGATTTGAAGTTGAAGCTGGAGTGGTCATGGTCATGATGATCTCAGCGCTGATGACGGATGCGTGGGTTGGCAAAGCCGTAGAGGATGTCCACCACGAAGTTGACCAGAATCACCAGGCAGGCGATTAACAGGATGCCGTTCTGCACCACGGGATAATCCCGTGCGCCAATGGCTTCGATCAGCCATTTGCCGATGCCGGGCCAGGAGAAGATGGTTTCGGTCAGGACCGCACCTGCCAGCAATGTGCCGACTTGCAGGCCGACCACGGTCAGCACGGGGATCAGCGCGTTACGCAGGCCGTGGACGAACACCACGCGCGACGGCGACAGGCCTTTGGCGCGGGCGGTACGGATGTAGTCCTCACGCAGCACTTCGAGCATCGACGAGCGGGTCATCCGCGCAATCACCGCCAGCGGGATAGTGCCGAGCACGATGGCCGGCAGGATCAGGTGATGCAGGGCATCGAAGAACGCTCCGACGTCATCGGCCAGCAGCGTGTCGATCAACATGAAGCCGGTGCGCGGCTCGATGTCGTAGAGCAGGTCGATCCGCCCGGACACCGGGGTCCAGCCCAGGGACACCGAGAAGAACATGATCAGGATCAGGCCCCACCAGAAGATCGGCATCGAATATCCCGCCAGGGAGATGCCCATCACCCCGTGGTCGAACAGGGATCCTCGCTTGAGTGCCGCGATCACCCCGGCCAACAGGCCCAGGATGCCGGCGAACAGCAGGGCGGCCATGGACAGTTCCAGGGTCGCGGGGAACAGCGAGCTGAACTCGGTCCAGACGCTTTCCCGGGTGCGCAGGGATTCGCCGAGATCGCCCTGGGCCAGTTTGCCGATGTAATCCAGGTATTGGGCATACAGGGGTTTGTTCAGACCAAGGCGTTCCATTGCCTGAGCATGCATTTCGGGGTCGACCCGACGTTCACCCATCATCACTTCCACGGGGTCGCCCGGAATCATGCGAATCAACGCGAAAGTCAGCAAGGTGATGCCGAAGAACGTAGGGATCAACAACCCCAGTCGGCGGGCAATAAAACTAAACATCGTGTGGTGTACCTCATCAGCCGGTTAGGCGTGCCCGGCGTCCCTGGGGTCAGGGACACCGGGAATTTTCTTATCTACTTCACCTGAGTGGTGGCGAAGTTATTGGTGGTGAGCGGGCTGATCTGATAGCCCTCTACGTTGTTGCGCATTGCGGTGAACATACGGGTATGCGCGATGCTGATCCATGGCTGGTCCTGGTTGAAAATCGCCTGGGCTTGCTCATAGAGCGCCGCGCGTTCGTCGGGGTTCACTTTGGCCCGGGCTTCATCGAGCAGGGCCTGGAACTTCTGGTTGCACCAGCGTGCGTAGTTTTCGCCGTTTTTTGCGGCCTCGCAACTGAGCATAGGCGTCAGGAAGTTATCCGGGTCGCCGTTATCGCCCGCCCATCCGGCGGACACCATGTCGTGTTCGCCGTTTTTGGCGCGCTTGAGCATTTCGCCCCATTCCATGACGCGGATGTCGATCTTGATCCCCACCTTGGCGAGGTCGGCCTGCATCATTTGCGCGCCGAGCATCGGGTTCGGGTTGGTCGCGCCACCGCCATTGCGGGTGAACAGGGTAAACACGGTGCCCTCCGGAACGCCTGCTTCCTTCAACAGGGCGCGGGCCTTGTCCAGGTCGCGAGGCGGGTTGTTCAGGCTACGGTTGTAGCCCAGCAAGGTGTCAGGGTACGGATTGACCGCCACCGTCGCATTGCCTTTACCAAACAGCGCGTTGACTGCCGCTTCCTTGTCGAAAGCAATATCGATGGCTTTGCGCACCCGCACATCACTCAAATATTTGTGAGTGGTGTTGAGGGCGATGTACGCGACGGTCATCGCGTTCATCTCATCGACTTTCAGCTGGGCATCTTTCTTGATGCTCGGGATGTCATCCGGCTTCGGATACAGCGCGACCTGGCACTCGTTGGCCTTGAGTTTCTGCAGGCGCACGTTGTTGTCGGTGGCGATGGCGAAGATCAGTGCGTCTGCCGGTGGCTTGCCGCGAAAGTAGTCCGGGTTGGCCTTGAAGCGAACCTGGGCGTCCTTGTTGTAGCGCTGGAAAACGAACGGGCCGGTGCCGACCGGTTTGTTGTTCAGATCGCCGGTTTTGCCGGCCTTGAGCAGTTGGTCGGCGTACTCGGCGGAGTAGATCGAGGAGAAGGCCATGGCGATGTCGGCCAGGAACGGTGCTTCGCGACGGGTCAGGGTGAATTTCACTGTGCTGTCGTCGAGCTTCTCGACACTTTTGAGCAGTTCCTTGAAGCCCATGCTTTCAAAGTACGGGAAGCCTACGCTCGACTTGTCGTGCCACGGGTGTTTCGGGTCCAGCTGACGCTGGAAGCTCCAGACGACATCGTCGGCATTCATGTCACGGGTCGGCTTGAAGTAGTCGGTAGTGTGAAACTTGACGCCTTTGCGCAGGTGAAAAGTGTAGGTCAGACCGTCCTCGCTGATGTCCCAAGCGTCTGCCAGTGCCGGAATCACGTCAGTGGTGCCGGGCTTGAAGTCGGCCAGGCGATTGAAGATGGTTTCGGCCACTGCATCGGCGGTGACTGCAGTCGTGTACTGGACCATGTCGAAGCCTTCGGGGCTGGCTTCGGTGCAGACCACCAGGGGTTTGGCCGAGACGCCAACAGCGACACTCAGCAGCGCGGCAGCGATGGCTGCACGTAGGGGAAGCATTTTCATCAAGAACCCTCTGCAATCGGTTAAAAGACCGCATCCAGGTGGCCGACCCGTGACGAGTCAGCCGTCTGGCTGGCGTTTTTACAGAATGTTGAACGGGATGGTGGTCACGAGACGGAACTCGTTGATGCTGCCATCCGCCTGGTTTTCGCTGGCGCGGTGAGTGGTGTAGGTCGCGCGGATCGCAGTGGCTTTCAGCGGGCCGCTCTGCACCGCGTACGCTGCGCCGATTCCGTATTCCTGGTGATGTTCGCCATCCTGGGCCTGGATGCCGTCGTAGCCTTTACCGGCCACGCCTTCGTTACCCTTGTAGTGAGTACCGTCGATCCCCCAGCCCCGGGCGCTGTAGATGTTGAACTTCAGGCCGGGCACGCCGTATTCGGCCATGTTCAGACCATAGGCCACCTGGAAGGATTTCTCGTTCGGGCCGTTGAAGTCCGACAGCAGGGAGTTGGCCAGGTAGATGCCGTTGGTTTCGTGCAGGTAGTCGAAGTACTCGTCCCCGTTAATTTCCTGGTACGAGAAGGTCAGGCTGTGGGCCTGGTGGGTCAGTCCGAAGGACAGGGAGTAGGTGTCGTTGTCGATATTGCCGATCAGCGCTTTGCCTTCTTCCTGGGTCTTGTAGTAGTTCAGGCCGGTGGTCAGGCTCAGGATCGAGCTGTCGCCCAATACGTGGGAGGCGCCGAAGTAGTACTGGTTCCAGATGTCTTCGGCCTGGGTGGCCCAGAGGCTGGTGGTCAGGCTGGCAAATGGCGTGTAAGTGATGCCCGCGGTGTGGACGTGATCAGTTTCAACGATGCCGTTGGCGTATTCGGTGCGGAACTTGCGCTGGCTCTGTTCCGTACGCGGAGAGTTGCGATCGAAGGTGCCGACGTCGAAGGACAGGTTCTCCAGCTCTTCGCTGTGCAGGCTCACACCCTCGAAGCTCGAAGGCAGCGCACGGTTACCGATCACATCGACCATCGGGCTGCTGAAGTTCTGGCGACCGGCCGTCAGGGTGGTGTTGGAGACACGGGCCTTGACGTTGGCCAGGCCGAGCTTGCTCCACTGGCCGACGGCGTCGCCGCCTTCTTCGGTCAGGGTACGGTTGTTGCCCGCGCCTGGACGCGTGCCCGGTGCGCCGCCGTTGTTGGACGCCAGGTCCTTGCGATCACGATCCAGGGCAATGGCGTTGTACGCCGCCACTTCGGTGCTGATGCCCACGGGGCCTTCGGTGAAACCGGAGTTGTACTTGATGATGGTGCCTTGCACCCAGTTGATCCGACGATCCGTGTCGGTCGAGATGCCATTTTTCTTGTAAGCGAACTGGCCGCCCCGTTTCAGTTGCTCGTTCGCATACCAGTTACGCGTGGTGCCGCTGATCGACTGGCCTTCGACGAAGCCGGTGGCTGCGCTCTGGGCACTTTTCTCTTTCACGGTAACCGGGGTGAACGCCTGGCTTTGGGACTCTGCGTAGGCCGTGGCGGTGACGCTGCTGATGGCCAGGGCCAATAACGCGGTGCTGCTCAGTTTCATGGGTGAAGCTCCTTCGTTTCTTTTTTTTATGCCGGTCTTTTTTTGGTGATCCGGCTATTGGTTACAACACTTTCAAGGCATGGCAAACGTTTGCTGCTGGTCGATTCGGCGAATTGCGGCAATACGCTTGCGTGGGGGCGCAAGCGCCCCCAGCGGTTCTGGCTAATCGGTTATTTTTCCAGGCTGACACCCGAGAACACGTTGCGGCCGAAAGGACTCACCTTGAATCCTTCGACCTTGGCGCTTAACGGCTGGTTGACCGTCGAGTGGGCGACAGGCGTGATCGGCACTTGCTGCTTGAGCAATTGCTGAGCCTGTTTGTAGAGCACGGTGCGCTGGTCACGGTCGGTGACGACCTTGGCCTGCTTGATCAGCTTGTCGTAAGCCGGATCACACCACATGGAGTAGTTGTTGCCGCCAATGGCGTCGCAGCTGTAAAGCGTGCCGAGCCAGTTGTCCGGGTCGCCGTTGTCCCCGGTCCAGCCGATCAGGCTGACGTCGTGTTCGCCATTCTTGGTGCGCTTGATGTACTCGCCCCATTCGTAGCTGACGATCTTGACCTTGAGCCCGATCTTCGCCCAGTCGGCCTGAAGCATCTCGGCCATCAATTTGGCGTTGGGGTTGTAGGGGCGCTGGACCGGCATGGCCCAGAGGGTGATTTCGGTGCCTTCCTTCACGCCGGCGGCCTTGAGCAGTTCCCTGGCTTTTTCCGGGTTGTAGGCGACGTCCTTGATGGTCTCATCGTAGGACCATTGGGTCGGCGGCATGGCGTTGACCGCCAGTTGCCCGGCGCCCTGGTAGACGGCGTTGAGAATGCCTTGCTTGTTCACCGCCATGTCCAGTGCCTGGCGCACTTCGAGCTGGTCGAACGGCTTGTGACGCACGTTGTAGGCGATGTAGCCGAGGTTGAAACCGGGCTTCTCGATCAGCTTGAGCCTGGCATCGTTCTTCAGCGCGGTTACATCGGCAGGGCGCGGATGCAGGGTGATCTGGCACTCGTTGGCCTTGAGCTTCTGCACCCGCACCGAAGCGTCGGTGTTGATGGCGAAGATCAGGTTGTCGAGTTTGACCCGGCTCGGGTCCCAGTACTGCTTGTTGCCGGTGTAGCGGATATTGGAATCTTTCTGGTAGCTCTTGAACACGAACGGGCCAGTGCCGACCGGCTTCTGGTTGATGTCGCTCGGCTTGCCGGTCGCCAGCAACTGGTCGGCGTATTCGGCCGACAGAATGGCGGCAAAGCTCATGGCGATGTTCTGGATGAACGCGGCGTCCACGCTGTTAAGCGTCATGACCACGGTCAGCGGCCCGGTTTTTTCGACCTTGGCGATGTTCTTGTTCAGGCTCATCCCGTTGAAGTACGGAAATTCGGTCGGGTAAGCCTTACGGAAGGGTTGCTGCGGATCGAGCATGCGATTGAACGTGAACAGCACATCGTCGGCATTGAAGTCACGGGTCGGCTTGAAGTACGCAGTGGTGTGAAATTTCACTCCTTCGCGTAGGTGGAAAGTGTACTGGAGGCCATCCTCGGAAATATCCCAACGGGTTGCCAGGCCCGGGACTACGTTGGTGGCGCCTTTTTCGAACTCTGCCAGTCGGTTGTACAGCGGCTCGGCAGCGTCGTTATCGGTCGCGGTGGTGTACTGCGCGGTATCGAAGCCAGCGGGGCTGCCTTCGGAACAGAACACCAGGCTGTTGTTGGCGGCCTGGCTGATGGAAGTGGCGGCCAACAGGCCGGTGCCCAGCAATGCGGAAAAAACCAAGGAATGGCGCATGACGCTCGCTCTTGTTTAGTGTTTTTGACAATGAGACTTTCCCGTCCTTCAGGACGTGTAGGCCTCACTGGTCTCAAGCCATGACGTGCAGCAATAACCGAGAGCCCACGGACTAACTGGTCAGATCCCGACGGTATGAACCTTAGGTCCGGCAGTAAATGCGAAAAATCCGAAAGACTTGTGGGAAAAGGCGACACGTCTGAAACCGCTGCTGTAGTACGCAGCGGATCAGGATGTAGGCAAATTCCTACTTTCTCGGTAGATAGCGCAACGGCGACGTCAAAAAACGTCGCCGTTGCACCACCTTATTTGCTGACGCTGACGCCGTAGAAGGAGTTCAAGCCGAATGGGCTGATCTTGAAATCCTGCACGTTGGCGCGCATGGGCTGGAACACCGTCGAGTGAGCGATAGGTGTCATTGGAACGGCATCTTTAAGGACGTGTTGCGCCTGCTTGTACAGTTCGGTGCGCTTGGCCTGGTCAGGTGTCTTCTTGGCCTCCTTGACCAGCTTGTCAAAGTCCTTGTCGCACCATTTGGAGAAGTTGTTGCCGCTCAGCGAGTCGCAACCGAACAGTACGTTGAGCCAGTTGTCCGGGTCACCGTTGTCGCCACTCCAGCCGATGATCATCGCCTGGTTCTCGCCACCCTTGGAGCGCTTGATGTACTCGCCCCATTCGTAGCTGACGATGTTGACGTTCAGACCGATTTTCTTCCAGTCCGACTGCAGCATTTCAGCCATCAGCTTGGCGTTCGGGTTGTACGGACGCTGAACCGGCATGGCCCACAGCGTGATCTGGGTCCCTTCCTTGATGCCGGCTTCCTTGAGCAGCTCCTTGGCTTTCTCAGGGTCGTACTTGGCATCCTTGATGGTGGTGTCATAGGACCATTGGGTGGGCGGCATGGCGTTGACGGCCAGCTGGCCGGCGCCCTGATACACCGAATCGATGATCTGCGCCTTGTTCACCGACATGTCCAGCGCCTGGCGGACCCGCAGGTCGGCCAACGGGTTGTTGTCGGTGCGGCCCTTGAGCACGGGCATCACGTTGTAGGCGATGTAGCCCAGGTTGAACCCGGCCTGTTCAGGCAGCTTCAGGGTCTTGTCTTCACGCAGTGCCTTGAGGTCGGCAGGGCGAGGGAAGAGGGTGATCTGGCATTCGTTTTTCTTCAGCTTCTGAATACGCACCGACGGGTCGGTGGTGATGGCGAAGATCAGGTTGTCGATCTTGACGTCTTCAGGCTTCCAGTAGTCCTTGTTCCCGGTGTAGCGGATGTTGGAGTCTTTCTGGTAGCTCTTGAACACGAACGGGCCAGTGCCGATCGGCTTCTGGTTGATGTCGCCGGGCTTGCCTTCCTTGAGCAGCTGGGCCGCGTACTCGGCGGACTGGATGGAGGCGAAGCTCATGGCCAGGTTCTGGATAAAGGCTGCGTCAACGCTGTTGAGGACGAACTTGACAGTGCGATCGTCAACCTTCTCGACCTTGGCGATGTTGGTGTCCATGGCCATGTCGGTGAAGTACGGGAATTCGGTCGGGTACGCTTTGCGGAACGGGTCATCCTTGTTAATCATGCGATTAAAGGTGAACAGCACGTCGTCGGCGTTGAACTCACGAGTCGGTTTGAAGTACGGGGTGGTGTGGAACTTGACGCCTTCACGCAGGTGGAAGGTATAGGTCAGCACGTCCGGGGAAATGTCCCAGCTGGTCGCCAAGCCAGGAATAACGGCGGTGCCGCCGCGCTCGAATTGAGTCAGGCGGTTGAACATGGTTTCTGCAGAGGCGTCGAAGTCGGTTCCGGTGGTGTACTGACCGGGATCAAAACCGGCCGGGCTCCCTTCGGAGCAAAACACCAGGTTAGTCGCCGCTTGGGCGAAAGGTGCGCTGGCTAACAAGCTCGCGCCGACTAAAAACGGAATGACCGCGTGTTTAAGCATGGTGGCCTCATGATTTGTTGTCATTTTTGGAATTAGAGGACGACCTCGTGAGTCGTGCCTGCGGATACTTATGCAGGGGCCATACCCAATGCAAGATCCGGATAAGCAACAAGCCTTAAACAGTGGCACGAACGTACCTTAATGTCGCATATGTGTAATTACCCGCGCATTTGATCGTTTGCGCAGGGTTTTTTCGGTGCAACAAGCGCACCTGTACCGGGCGAGCGCAGTGTCTGGTGCACCCGGTTGGCGCGCGGTGTTACTTATTTATACCCAACTCATAGTGTAGGCACTCATCGGGTTTTGGCCTGGCAAAAAAAACGGCGATCACGTTGATGATCGCCGTCATTTGTACGGTTTATCCAATCAAGGCATCAGTACTTCAATCGCGCCATCCGCCGTCATGCTGACCTGGCTGGTACCCGCTTCAACTTCCGGTGTCACCGGCGCGCTGTCCATGCTCGCGGCTTTCATCATCATCGGCCCACGCATGTACGGCTGCGGGTAACCGTTGCTGTTGAGGTTCAGGTTGACGATTTTGTAACCCTTGCCGCCCAGCGCGTCGGTGGCCAATTGGGCGCGGGCCTTGAAGGCGGTGACCGCGTCTTTGAGCAGCGCGTCTTCGCTGGCCTTGCGGGTTGGCGTGGCGATAGCGAAGTCCATGCCGCCCATTTTCAGGTCGGTGAGCAGTTCGCCGGTCAATTTCGACAGGGCGGCGAAGTCCGAGCTTTCCAGGCGCAGTTCGGCGCGTTCACGCCAGCCGGTGATTTTCTGGCCCTTGGTGTCGTAGATCGGGTAACTGTTGCGGCTGCCCTGGCGCAGGGTGATGTCCTTGACCTGCTTGGCCTGGGCCAGCGCCTTGTTCATGGTGGTGCTGACGTCGGCGGCGAGTTTGGCCGGGTCGCTGTTCTGTTCTTCGGTGTAGAGGGTCACGATCATCAGGTCGCGGGCCACTTCCTGACTGACTTCGGCGCGCAGGGCGATCTGGTTGTAATGCAGCTCGTCGGCGGCCAGGGCCGGGAGGCTGGCAACGGCGCTCACGCTAAGGGCAAGAAGGGCGGCGCTGCGGCGAAATGTGTGCATGAAAACTCCTTGGGCGATGCGCAGGGGTTAGGTCCGAGCCTGCGTGAAACCATCAGACTCTAGCTTTAATGATCTGGTTCGCACAGTTACAACTTCTATACAGATCGTTCGCAGGTGGCCGCTTCGCGACCAATCGCGGGCAAGCCTCGCTCCTACAGGTCAGTGTCGATTCCACAAGATTTAACCGACGCGATCCGGTAGGAGCGAGGCTTGCCCGCGAAGGCATTTTTGTAGACGCAGTAAACCCCTGATCCCTGTGGCCGTTTGCCGCACTTTCGCCTGCCAGCCCCCGTGCTTGGTTATACTCCCTGCGATCCGCCTGGAGCGCTCATCAGGAGAGCTCATGCTCGCCCCCGTTCAAATCACTTCCGCGACTCGCCAGAATCTCTGGCGGCTGACATTCATCCGCACTTTGGTGCTGGCTGCCCAGGCCGGTTCCGTGGGCCTGGCTTACTGGCTCGATCTGCTGCCGCTGCCCTGGTTTCAACTGGCCGCGACGCTTGGCTGTTCGATGCTGCTGTGTGCGTTCACGGCGATTCGCCTGCGCACCACGTGGCCGGTCACCGAGCTTGAGTACGCCGTGCAACTGGCGTGCGACCTGTTTATCCACAGTGCCTTGCTGTATTTCTCCGGCGGCTCGACCAACCCCTTCGTCTCCTATTACCTGGTGCCGCTGACCATCGCCGCAGTGACCTTGCCGTGGCGGTATTCGGTGATTCTGTCCGGTATTGCGTTGACGATGTACACCCTGTTGCTGGCGCGCTTCTACCCGCTGCAGACCTTCCCGATCGCTCGGGAAAACCTGCAGGTGTACGGGATGTGGCTGAGTTTCGCCCTGGCCGCGGCGGTCATTACCTTTTTTGCCGCGCGCATGGCCGAGGAGCTGCGCCGTCAGGAAGAGCTGCGTGCCATTCGTCGCGAAGAGGGCCTGCGCGATCAGCAGCTGCTGGCCGTCGCGACCCAGGCGGCCGGCGCCGCCCATGAACTGGGCACGCCCTTGGCGACCATGAGCGTATTGCTCAAGGAAATGCGCCAGGACCATCACGACCCGATGTTGCAGGACGATCTGAGTGTGCTGCAGGATCAGGTCAAGCTCTGCAAGGAAACCTTGCAGCAGCTGGTCCGGGCGGCGGAGGCCAATCGCCGGTTGGCGGTGGAGATGCAGGACGTCACCGATTGGCTCGACGAAGCGCTGAACCGCTGGCACCTGATGCGTCCGGAAGCCAGTTATCGCTTCCAGCGCCTCGGCCAAGGCACCGTGCCACGGATGGCGCCGCCGCCGGACCTGACCCAGGCACTGTTGAATTTGCTCAACAACGCCGCCGATGCTTGCCCCGAAGGGCTGCAAGTGACCCTGGACTGGGATGCCGAAGACTTGACCATCAGCATCCGCGACCACGGTGCCGGTGTGCCGCTGGCCATCGCCGAGCAGATCGGCAAGCCGTTTTTTACCACCAAGGGCAAAGGTTTCGGCCTGGGCCTGTTTTTGAGCAAGGCCAGCGTGACACGCGCCGGCGGCTCAGTGAAACTCTACAGTCATGAGGAAGGCGGCACGCTCACCGAGCTGCGCCTGCCCCGTGTCGCCCGAGGAGACGAACATGAGTGACGATATCCAGGTCGAAGGCGAAGGCGAAGAACTGCCACATTTGCTGCTGGTCGACGACGACGCAACCTTTACCCGGGTCATGGCCCGCGCCATGGCCCGCCGCGGCTTTCGCGTCAGCACCGCCGGTTCCGCCGAAGAAGGCCTGACAATCGCCCAGGCCGATTTGCCGGACTACGCCGCGCTGGACCTGAAGATGGACGGCGATTCCGGCCTGGTCCTGTTGCCCAAGCTGCTGGAGCTGGACCCGGAAATGCGCGTGGTGATCCTCACCGGTTACTCGAGCATTGCCACCGCCGTCGAAGCGATCAAGCGCGGCGCCTGCAATTACCTGTGCAAACCGGCGGACGCCGATGACGTGCTGGCCGCTTTGCTTTCCGAGCATGCCGACCTCGACACCCTGGTGCCGGAAAACCCGATGTCCGTGGACCGTTTGCAATGGGAACACATCCAGCGCGTGTTGACCGAACACGAAGGCAACATCTCCGCCACGGCCCGTGCCTTGGGCATGCACCGTCGCACCCTGCAGCGCAAACTGCAGAAGCGCCCGGTCCGTCGCTGAACCGGTGCTGAACAATTGTTGTCCCAGCGCGTTACAACACGAACTGATCATCTATGATCGGTTCGTGTGTCGTTCTTTTCTCCAATGAGCCTTTTCCATGAATCAGAACGCTGAATATTCCGCGGTCAATGATGCTGTGCGCGGGCAGTTTTTTCGCAAAGTCTGGGCGATGACCACGCCTTACTGGCGCAGCGAAGAGAAGGGCAAGGCCTGGACGTTGCTGATCGCGGTGATCGTATTGTCGCTGGTCAGCGTGGGAATTTCGGTGTGGTTCAACACCTGGTACAAGGATTTTTACAATGCCCTGCAGCAAAAGGATGAGGCTGCGTTCTGGCGGTTGATCCTGTATTTCTGCGGGATTGCGGCGGTAGCGATTGTCGGCGCGGTATACCGGCTGTACTTGACCCAGATGCTGACCATCCGTTGGCGGGCATGGCTTACCGAAAAGCATTTCGCCCGCTGGTTAGGCAACAAGAATTATTACCAGCTTGAGCAAGGCGGTTACACCGATAACCCGGATCAGCGGATCTCCGAAGACCTCAACAACTTCACCTCAAACACCCTGGAACTGGGCATTGGACTGCTGCGCAATATTGTCAGCCTGGTGTCGTTCTCGATCATCCTGTGGGGTGTGTCGGGCAGTATTGATGTCTACGGTTTTACCATTCCCGGATATATGTTCTGGTGTGTGCTGGTCTATGCGGTGATCGGCAGCTGGCTGACGCATTTGATCGGTCGTCGCCTGATCGGCTTGAACAACCAGCAACAACGCTTCGAAGCTGACCTGCGTTTCTCCATGGTGCGGATTCGCGAGAATGCCGAAAGCATCGCTCTTTATAACGGTGAGCCGAATGAAAACCGTCGCTTGAGCAGTCGTTTTGGCCTGGTCTGGCACAACTTCTGGGACATCATGAAGGTGTCCAAGCGCCTGACGTTCTTTACCGCCGGTTATAACCAGGCAGCCATTATCTTTCCGTTCATTGTCGCCGCGCCGCGTTACTTCGCGGGCAAGATCGAACTGGGTGAGCTGATGCAGATCAGTTCGGCATTCGGCAACGTGCAAGAGAGTTTCAGCTGGTTTATCAGTGCATATCAGAGCCTCGCCTCCTGGCGCGCCACCTGTGATCGTCTGCTGAGTTTCCGCCAGGCGATGACCGATAACGAAGAGCGCGCGCCGATGATCGATGTGCAAAATTCGGGCTCGGAGTTGAAGGTGCACAACCTGGGCCTCGACCTGGCTGACGGTCGTCACTTGCTGACCAACGCCGACATGACCGTGGAGGAGGGCGAGCGCGTCATGCTCAGCGGTCGTTCCGGCAGCGGCAAATCGACCTTGCTGCGGGCCATGGGGCATTTGTGGCCGGCGGGTCATGGCAGTATCCGTCTGCCGGCGGCGCGGTATCTGTTCCTGCCTCAGAAACCCTATCTGCCGATCGGCACCCTGCGCGAGGCGCTGAGTTATCCACAGGCTGGGGATACCTATCCGCACGAGCGCTATGTTCACGTGCTGGAAACTTGCCGCTTGCCGCACCTCGTTGCTCGCCTGGACGAAGCCAATCATTGGCAGCGCATGCTGTCGCCGGGTGAACAGCAACGTCTGGCTTTCGCCCGCGCGCTGCTCTATGCACCGCAATGGCTGTACATGGACGAAGCCACCTCGGCGATGGATGAGGAGGACGAGGCGTCGCTGTATCAAGCGTTGATCGACGAAATACCAGGCTTGAGCATCGTCAGCGTCGGGCATCGCAGCAGCCTGAAGCGTTTCCATCCACGGCACATCCGTATCGAGAATGGGCATCTGGTGGACCAGGCTGTAACCGCATAAACACCACGGCCCCCTGTAGGAGCGAGGCTTGCCCGCGAAAGCCGTTACACGGTTCCATTGAGAAACCGTGTCATCGTTCTTCGCGGGCAAGCCTCGCTCCTACAGGGGGTGGTAGGTGATCGTACAACCGCGTTGAGCTATGATGCGGATTCAGCCGAATTTTTCGAGAATGACGTTCACCATGGAAAACCCGATCGACACGCCACGCCTCCCTCGCAAGCGCCGCAGCCTCGCACAGGAATTGGTGACGGTGCTGTCCGAGCAGATTCGCGACGGTCAACTCAAGCGCGGCGACAAATTGCCCACCGAATCGGCGATCATGGATGCCCATGGCGTCAGCCGTACGGTGGTGCGCGAGGCGATTTCGCGGTTGCAGGCGGCCGGGCAGGTGGAAACCCGTCATGGCATCGGCACCTTCGTGCTCGACACCCCGAGCCCGAGTGGTTTTCGCATCGATCCGGCGACCGTGGTCACCCTGCGTGACGTGCTGGCGATTCTCGAACTGCGCATCAGCCTCGAAGTGGAGTCCGCCGGCCTTGCCGCCCAACGCCGCAGCCCCGAGCAGTTGGCGTTGATGCGAGCGGCGCTGGACGCGTTGAATGAAAGTGTCTCCCACGCCAGTGATGCCGTGGCGTCGGACTTCCAGTTCCACCTGCAAATCGCCCTGGCGACCGGCAACCGCTACTTCACCGACATCATGACCCACCTGGGCACCAGCATCATCCCGCGTACGCGACTCAATTCGGCGCGCCTGGCCCATGATGACCAGCAGCATTACATGAATCGCCTGAGTCGCGAGCACGAAGAGATCTACGACGCGATTGCCCGCCAGGATTCCGATGCGGCACGGGCGGCCATGCGCTTGCACCTGACCAACAGCCGCGAGCGGCTGCGCCATGCCCATGAAGAGGCTGAGGCGCAGCGGGTTTGAAGCTGGCCGTGTGAGCTAGGGCTCAATGCGAAGCCGCAGAGGTTCCGAACTGGTCACGTCACTCGACTCGTTGCGGCTTTGATAGCGCACCGTTACGGTCATGTTCACGTATTCCTCAAGCGCTTCCTTGGGCACCTCCACACTAAAATCCTGCGCTCTTTCCACCTCTTCGGTTTCATCATTCCATCGTCCAATCTGGACGTAGGCGCCAGGCCAGTCCGGTTTTTCATCATTCTCCCCAAGAATGGCGCGGACATCGTGCTCCGGGCGTATGTCGGCCGAATCCGGGATGCTGATGTGCAGTGAGCCCTCCAGGTCCGACAGCGCTACCACCTGGGTAGCGGATCCTTTAAGACTGGGTGCTGGATGCGTCATGGTGAACCTCCTTCTGGCGTCGAGCCTGGCCACAGGTTGAGGGCGTGGGAGCCTGTTATCGCCTATGTACGTTTCATCGGTAACTGTTAGAAATAACAGTCACGACGAGCGGCGGCGGGTCTCTGTTTGCTCGTGCTTTTCGAAGAAAGGCTTACGACAACGTATGACTTCATAAATCACTGTGGCCGCTTGATCGATCCTTGATCGATTAGCCGTTTCCTCGAAAAGCAGCCGAAATCCTTTGTCCACGGCGTTTTCAGTGAAGCGTAGTGGGTCTCTCTCTTACAGAATCACCCGGCGCGATGAAATGCAGTTGACGATTCTATTTTAAGTTGTACGATGACCTACAACCAGCCGAAAGCTGAATGTTTTCTCAACAACATAAACGTCGCTACCCAGGGTGTTCGAAGAATGAATCCACAAGAACTGAAGTCCATCCTCTCTTCCGGTCTGCTGTCTTTCCCGGTTACCGATTTCAATGCCCAGGGCGATTTCCATCGCGCTGGCTACATCAAGCGTCTCGAATGGCTGGCCCCATACGGCGCCTCGGCGCTGTTCGCCGCGGGTGGCACCGGTGAGTTCTTCTCTCTGGCGGCCAGCGAATATTCGGAAATCATCAAGACCGCCGTCGACACCTGCGAAACCAGCGTGCCGATCCTGGCCGGTGTTGGCGGTTCGACCCGTCAAGCCATCGAATACGCGCAGGAAGCCGAGCGTCTGGGCGCCAAGGGCCTGTTGCTGCTGCCGCATTACCTGACCGAAGCCAGCCAGGACGGCGTGGCTGCTCACGTTGAAGCCGTGTGCAAATCGGTGAAAATCGGCGTGGTGGTTTACAACCGTAACGTCTGCCGCCTGACCGCGCCGCTGCTGGAACGTCTGGCCGAGCGCTGCCCGAACCTGATCGGCTACAAGGATGGCCTGGGCGATATCGAGTTGATGGTGTCGATCCGTCGCCGCCTCGGCGACCGCTTCAGCTACCTGGGTGGCCTGCCGACCGCCGAAGTCTACGCCGCGGCCTACAAGGCATTGGGCGTACCGGTTTACTCGTCCGCGGTGTTCAACTTCATCCCGAAAACCGCGATGGATTTCTACCACGCCATTGCCCGCGAAGATCACGCTACCGTCGGCAAGATCATCGACGACTTCTTCCTGCCGTACCTGGACATCCGCAACCGCAAGGCCGGTTACGCGGTGAGCATCGTCAAGGCCGGGGCAAAAATTGCCGGCTATGACGCAGGTCCTGTGCGTGCACCGCTGACCGATCTGCTGCCAGAAGAGTACGAAGCTCTGGCCGCGCTGATCGACAAGCAGGGCGCGCAGTAAAAAACCGATTGAGAAAGGCCGCTGAGCAATCAGCGGCCTTTTGCGTAAAGACTCTTATGTTTAGGAGAAAGGTTGTGGCTGATACGAAGCGTTTCGATAACTACATCAACGGTGAATGGGTAGCGGGCAGCGATTACTCCGCCAACATCAACCCGTCCGAGCTCACCGACACCATCGGTGAATACGCCAAGGCCGATCTGGCTCAGGTCCACGCCGCCATCGATGCTGCGCGCGCCGCGTTCCCGGCCTGGTCGACCTCAGGCATTCAGGCTCGCCACGATTCACTGGACAAAGTCGGCACCGAAATCCTCGCCCGTCGCGAAGAGCTTGGCACTCTGCTGGCCCGGGAAGAGGGCAAGACCCTGCCCGAAGCCATCGGCGAAGTGACCCGCGCCGGCAACATCTTCAAATTCTTCGCCGGCGAATGCCTGCGTCTGTCCGGCGACTACCTGCCCTCGGTGCGTCCGGGCGTGAATGTTGAAGTGACTCGCGAAGCGCTGGGCGTGGTCGGTCTGATCACCCCGTGGAACTTCCCGATCGCAATCCCGGCGTGGAAAATCGCCCCGGCTCTGGCCTACGGCAACTGCGTGGTACTGAAACCGGCGGATCTGGTACCGGGCTGCGCCTGGGCCCTGGCTGAAATCATTTCCCGCGCGGGCTTCCCGGCCGGCGTGTTCAACCTGGTGATGGGCAGTGGTCGAGTGATTGGCGATGCGCTGGTGCAGAGCCCGAAAGTCGACGGCATCAGCTTCACCGGCTCCGTGGGTGTCGGGCGTCAGATCGCCGTCAACTGCGTCTCGCGCCAGGCCAAGGTGCAGCTGGAAATGGGCGGCAAGAATCCGCAGATCATTCTCGACGACGCCGACCTCAAGCAAGCGGTCGAACTGTCGGTGCAGAGCGCGTTCTACTCCACCGGCCAGCGTTGCACCGCCTCGAGCCGCTTCATCGTCACTGCCGGGATTCACGACAAGTTCGTCGAGGCGATGGCCGAGCGCATGAAGTCGATCAAGGTCGGCCACGCGCTGAAAACCGGCACCGATATCGGTCCGGTCGTCTCGCAAGCCCAGCTTGAACAGGACATGAAGTACATCGATATCGGCCAGTCCGAAGGTGCGCGCCTGGTCAGCGGCGGTGGTCTGGTGACCTGCGACACCGAAGGCTACTTCCTCGCGCCAACCCTGTTTGCCGACAGCGAAGCCGCGATGCGCATCAGCCGCGAAGAGATCTTCGGCCCGGTGGCCAACATCGTGCGCGTGGCCGATTACGACGCTGCGCTGGCCATGGCCAACGACACCGAATTCGGTCTGTCGGCGGGCATCGCCACCACATCGCTGAAGCATGCCAACCACTTCAAGCGCCATTCCCAGGCCGGGATGGTGATGGTCAACCTGCCGACGGCGGGCGTGGATTACCACGTTCCATTCGGCGGGCGTAAAGGTTCATCCTATGGCTCTCGCGAGCAAGGTCGCTACGCGCAAGAGTTCTACACCGTGGTGAAAACCAGCTACATCGGCTCCTGATACACGCAATACCTGTGGGAGCGAGCTTGCTCGCGATGGTCTCGAGGTCGCGGCGTTCTGCCTGATGCCCCGCGTCATCGTTGGCCTCCATCGCGAGCAAGCTCGCTCCTACATAGCTATTACCCGCATAAAAATAATCAGTGGGAGTACATCTACATGCAAGCGACCAAGCCAACCCACGTCCGCTATTTGATTTTGCTCATGCTTTTCCTGGTGACCACCATCAACTACGCCGACCGGGCCACTATCGCCATCGCGGGCTCCAGCCTGCAAAAAGACCTCGGCATCGACGCGGTCACCCTCGGCTATATCTTCTCCGCATTCGGTTGGGCCTACGTGGCCGGGCAAATTCCCGGTGGCTGGCTGCTGGACCGTTTCGGTTCGAAAAAAATCTACGCGCTGAGCATTTTCACCTGGTCGCTGTTCACCGTGCTGCAGGGCTATGTCGGTGAATTCGGCATGTCCACCGCGGTGGTTGCGCTGTTCATGCTGCGCTTCCTGGTGGGCCTGGCCGAAGCGCCATCCTTCCCCGGTAACGCACGCATCGTGGCGGCCTGGTTCCCGACGGCAGAGCGCGGTACGGCCTCGGCGATCTTCAACTCGGCGCAGTACTTTGCCACCGTGTTGTTTGCCCCGCTGATGGGCTGGATCGTCTACAGCTACGGCTGGCAGCACGTGTTCATCGTCATGGGTGTGATCGGTATCATCTTCTCCGGGATCTGGCTGAAGGTGATCTACAGCCCGCGCCAACACCCGAGGATCAATGAAGCCGAGTTCAAGCACATCGCCGACAACGGCGGCATGGTCGACATGGACCAGGACAAAGGCAAAGGCAAAAAGGCCGACGGTCCGAAGTGGGACTACATTCGCCAGCTGCTGACCAACCGCATGATGCTCGGCGTGTATCTGGGTCAATATTGCATCAACGGCATCACCTACTTCTTCCTGACCTGGTTCCCGGTGTATCTGGTGCAGGAACGCGGCATGACCATCCTCAAGGCTGGTTTCATCGCCTCGTTGCCGGCGATCTGCGGCTTTATCGGTGGTGTGCTCGGCGGGGTAATCTCCGACTACCTGCTGCGCAAGGGCCACTCGCTGACCTTCGCCCGCAAGGCGCCGATCATTGCCGGCTTGCTGGTTTCCAGCAGCATCGTGGCCTGCAACTACGTGGACGTGGAATGGATGGTCGTCGGCTTCATGGCCCTGGCGTTCTTCGGCAAAGGCGTGGGTGCGTTGGGCTGGGCCGTGGTGTCCGACACCTCGCCGAAGCAGATCGCCGGTCTGAGCGGTGGCCTGTTCAACACCTTCGGCAACATCGCGTCGATCACCACCCCGATCGTGATCGGTTACATCATCAGCTCCACCGGTTCGTTCAAATGGGCGCTGGTGTTCGTCGGTTGCAACGCACTGGTCGCGGTGTTCAGCTATCTGGTGATCGTTGGCCCGATCAAACGTGTGGTGCTCAAGGAACCGCCAGTCAGCGGTCCTGAAACCAATAGCAAATTGTCTCAAGCGCATTCCTGAGGAGCGGCGTCATGCAGTTGATTGAACATTCCGACTCGCCGCGCTACATCCGCCTGCACGAGCGGGACAACGTGGTCATCGTGGTCAACGATCAGGGGGTGCCCGCCGGCACCGAGTTTCCGGACGGCCTGGTCACCCTGGACTTTGTGCCGCAGAGCCACAAGGTCACCCTTGAGGATATTCCCGAGGGTGGTCAGGTGATTCGTTACGGCCAGACCATTGGCTACGCATTACAACCGATTCCACGCGGCAGTTGGGTCAAGGAAGATCAACTGCGCATGCCGACCGCGCCACCACTGGACAGCTTGCCGCTGTCCACCGAGGTGCCGGCGGCACAGGCGCCGCTGGAGGGTTTTACGTTCGAGGGGTATCGCAACGCCGACGGCACTGTCGGCACGCGCAACATCCTCGGCATTACCACCACCGTGCAGTGCGTCACTGGTGTGCTGGACCACGCGGTCAAGCGCATCAAGGACGAATTGCTGCCCAAGTACCCGAACGTCGATGACGTGGTGGCACTGACCCACAGCTACGGCTGCGGTGTGGCGATTACCGCGACGGACGCGTACATCCCGATCCGCACCGTACGCAACCTGGCGCGCAACCCGAACCTGGGTGGCGAAGCCTTGGTCATCGGCCTGGGTTGCGAAAAATTGCAGGCCGGGCAGGTGATGCACGAGAACGACAGTTCGGTGGACTTGAGCGAACCGTGGCTGTATCGCTTGCAGGATTCCAGTCATGGCTTCACCGAGATGATCGAGCAGATCATGGAACTGGCCGAGGCCCGCTTGAAGAAGCTCGATCAACGTCGCCGGGAAACCGTGCCGGCGTCCGAGCTGATCCTCGGCATGCAATGCGGCGGCAGCGATGCCTTTTCCGGGATCACTGCCAACCCGGCGCTGGGTTATGCCTCGGACCTGTTGCTGCGGGCTGGCGCGACGGTGATGTTTTCCGAAGTCACCGAAGTCCGCGACGCAATTTACCTGCTGACGTCCCGCGCCGAAACCGAGGAAGTGGCCCAGGAACTGGTGCGGGAAATGGACTGGTACGACCGTTACCTGGCCAAGGGTGAAGCTGATCGCAGTGCCAACACTACGCCTGGGAACAAGAAGGGCGGGTTGTCGAACATTGTCGAGAAATCGTTGGGCTCGATCGTCAAATCCGGCAGCAGCGCGATCAATGGGGTGCTTGGCCCTGGGGAGCGTTTCAAGCGCAAAGGGCTGATTTTCTGTGCGACACCGGCCAGTGATTTTGTCTGCGGAACCTTGCAGCTGGCGGCGGGGATGAACTTGCATGTGTTCACTACCGGTCGCGGCACGCCCTATGGTTTGGCGATGGCGCCGGTGGTGAAAGTCTCGACCCGGACCGAACTGGCGCAGCGCTGGCCGGACCTGATCGACATCGATGCCGGACGGATCGCGACCGGGCGGGCTTCGATCGAGGACCTTGGGTGGGAGTTGTTCCACTACTACCTGGATGTGGCCAGCGGCAAAAAGCAGACGTGGGCGGAGCGGCACAAGCTGCATAACGACATCACCTTGTTCAACCCTGCGCCTATCACCTGATACCCCGTTATTGTTCTTCGCGGGCAAGTCGGATCGCCGCACCGCTCGCTCCTACAGGTCCGTGTCGTACGTATTTGCGCGAACGACTTGAAACTGTAGGAGCGAGCGGTGCGGCGATCCGACTTGCCCGCGAAGGCGTTCTACCAGACGCCAACGTCCTCCGTGGCTTATCATTAGCCCCCTACCGACGCCCACCCAAGGTTACCCCCGGCATGCTGGCTATCTTCCTCGAAACCCTGAACATCACCGCGCCGGTGTTTGCCATGCTGTTTCTGGGGGTGCTGCTCAAGCGCATCGACTGGATCAACGACAACTTCATCCACACCGCATCGGCCCTGGTGTTCAATGTCACCATGCCGGCGCTGTTGTTCCTGGGCATCCTGCACGCCGACCTGCACGCCGCATTGCAACCGGCGCTGCTGATCTACTTCTCTATCGCCACCCTGGTCTGTTTCGCCATTGCCTGGGGCTGGGCGATCTGGAAATGCCCGCGGGAAGACCGGGGGATCTACACCCAGGGCGCGTTTCGCGGCAACAACGGTGTCATCGGCCTGGCGCTGGCAGCGAGCATGTACGGTGACTACGGGATTTCCCTCGGAGCGATTCTCGCGGCACTGGTGATCCTGTTCTACAACACGCTTTCGACCATCGTGCTGGCGGTGTACAGCCCGGTGATCAAGTCGGACCCATGGAGCATCTTTAAAAGCGTGATGATCAATCCGCTGATCATCAGCGTGTTTGCGGCGGCACCGTTCGCCTACTTCAACATCGGCTTGCCGGGATGGCTGGAGAAGTCCGGCCAGTACCTGGCGCAGACCACGTTGCCCTTGGCGCTGATCTGCATCGGCGGCACCCTGTCGCTGGCGGCAATGCGCAAAAGCGGCTCGATGGCGCTGAGTTCAAGCCTGGTGAAGATGATCAGCCTGCCGATCCTGGCGACGCTGGGAGCCTGGCTCTGGGGTTTTCGCGGTGCGGAGCTGGGGATTCTGTTCCTGTACTTCGGCAGCCCGACCGCCGCGGCCAGCTTTGTCATGGCCCGTCAGGCCAATGGCAATCATGAACTGGCCGCCGCGATCATCGTGATCACCACCTTGATGGCGGCGGTCACCACCAACGTAGGGATCTTTTTGTTGCAGTGGGGTGGGTGGATCTAGCTTCTGGATTTGTTGTGTTTTATCGGGCCTCTTCGCGAGCAAGCCCGCTCCCACATTTGATCTCCACCAACACAAAATTTGGGTACGACTCGGTCAAATGTGGGAGCGGGCTTGCTCGCGAAGACGGCCGAACGATCACCACCAATACCGACGATTACTCCGGCTTCTTGTAGCTATCAATCACTTCCTGCGCCGCCCGAAACGCATCGATCGCCGCCGGCACGCCGGCATACACCGCGCAATGCAGCAGCGCTTCGCGAATCTCTTCCACAGTGCAGCCGTTGTTCAGCGCACCGCGCACGTGGCCTTTCAATTCCTGCGGGCACTTCAACGCTGTCAGCGCGGCAAGGGTGATGAGGCTGCGGGTTTTCAGTGGCAGACCTTCGCGGTTCCAGACGCTGCCCCAGGCGTGCTCGTTGACGAAATCCTGCAGGGGCTGGGTGAACTCGGTGGCATTGCCCAGCGCACGGTCGACGAAAGCGTCGCCCATCACTTGGCGGCGGACTTCAACGCCAGGCTTTTTATTTTCGGTCATGGCAATTCCCTCTTGTGGTGTTGGCGACGCCAGGCGCGCAGCGACGTGAACAGCAAATACGCCACCAGTGCCGGCAGGACAAAAAACAGCATCAGGTGTTCGAGCTTGCCTGCCAGCGGCATGCCGGTGGTGAATGACACCACATGCAGGCCGTACGCCAGGTACAGCCCCAGAAACAGCAGGCCTTCGGCCCGTGTCATCCGGTAGCCGGAATAGAACACCGGCAGGCACAGCGCTGCGACGCCGAGCATGACCGGCAAATCGAAATCCAGGGCATTGGGCGACACCGACAGCGGTGACGGCGCGACCAGTGCGGTAAAACCGAGCACACCCAGAAGATTGAACAGGTTGCTGCCGACCACGTTGCCCACGGCGATCTCCCGTTCTCCGCGCAACGCCGCGATCAACGAGGTGGCCAGTTCCGGCAGGGAAGTGCTGACGGCAACGATGGTCAGGCCGATGATCCGCTCGGAAAGCCCCAGATCGGTGGCGACCGACACCGCGGCGCCCAACAGCAAGTGCCCGGCGTATATCAGCATCCCCAGCCCGACGGCGATCATCATCAGGCTGCTGAACCAGGGGGCCTGCACCACATCTTGGGCAGACGACTGCGGGCGGGCCGAATGCCGCGACTGGCGCAGCAGCAAGCCCAGATACAGCACAAGCGCTGCCAGCAGCAGCACGCCGTCGACCCGGGTCAGTTCTTCATTCCACGCCAATATGAACACCAGCAGGCTGGCGCCGATCATCAGCGCAATATCCAGGTGCACCAGTTGCCGCGATACCCGTAGCGGGATTATCAGCGCCGAGAGCCCGAGGGTGACGAGGATGTTGAAGATGCTGCTGCCAATAACGCTGCCGACAGCGATGTCGGCGTTTTGCGCCAGGGTCGCCTGCAGGCTGACTGCCATCTGCGGTGCGCTGCTGCCGAGGGCGACGATGGTCAGGCCGATGATCAACGGTCGAACATGCAACCGTGCGGCGAGGCGCACGGCGGCGCGCACCATCAGTTCGGCACCGGCGATCAGTAACAACAGGCCGCTGAGCAGTTCAATCACGCTGAGCAGGGGTAAATCGGCAAGTCCGAAGATGGTCGAGGCTCCGTCGGTCAGTCGAGGGCTTGCACGCGAACCCGTGCGGTGCCGCTTCTGAGCATACCCAGTCGCTCGGCGGCCTCGTGTGAAACATCGATCAAGCGCCCGCGGGTATGTGGCCCGCGATCGTTGATGCGCACCACACAGGACTTGTCGTTATTCAGGTTCGTGACCTTCACCCGTGTACCAAAGGGTAGCTGGCGGTGGGCGGCGGTCAGGGAATTTTTGTTGAAACGCTCGCCACTGGCGGTGCGTTTGCCTTGGTGTCTGGCGCCGTACCAGGAGGCGGTGCCGGTCTTGTCGTAGCCGTGGGGGTCGATGATGTCGGTGCTGGAACAACCGGCCAGCAGGGAGAGCAGTGCGCAGGCGCTGAGTAGACGCTTCATTCAATGGTTTCCCAAAACAAATGTGGGAGCGGCGGTGCGACGATTCGACTTGCTCGCGAAGAGGCCATCACATTCAACATCAATGTTGAATGTCACACCGCTTTCGCGAGCAAGTCGAATCGTCGCACCGCCGCTCCCACAGGGATTTGAGCCAGTTTTGAATGCTGGCTCCATGCACATCAGCCTTCGAGCTTGCTTTTCAGCAGTTCATTGACCTGTTGCGGGTTGGCTTTGCCTTTGGACGCTTTCATCGCCTGGCCGACGAAGAAGCCGAACATCTTGCCGCGTTTGGCTTCGTCTGCCGCGCGGTACTGCTCGACCTGTTCGGCATTGGCCGCGAGCATCTCGTCCAGCACTGCCGAGATGGCGCCGCTGTCGGTTACTTGCTTGAGGCCGCGCTTGTCGATGATCTCGTCCGCGCTGCCTTCGCCGTTGGCCATGGCTTCAAACACCACCTTGGCGATTTTGCCGGAGATGGTGTTGTCCTTGATGCGCAGCAGCATGCCGCCCAGTTGCTCGGCCGAGACCGGCGACTGGTCGATGTCCAGGCTTTGTTTGTTCAACAGGCTGCCCAGCTCGACCATCACCCAGTTGGCCGCCAGCTTGGCGTCGCCACTGATGCTCACGACTTTCTCGAAGTAATCGGCTTGCTCGCGGCTGGTGGCCAGGACGCTGGCGTCGTAGACCGACAGGCCGAACTGCGCCTGGAAGCGCTCGCGTTTCTGCGGTGGCAATTCCGGCAGGGTGGCGCGCACGTCGTCGAGGAACGAGTTTTCAATGACCACCGGCAACAGGTCCGGATCGGGGAAGTAACGGTAGTCGTTGGCTTCCTCCTTGCTGCGCATCGGACGGGTTTCGTCCTTGTTCGGATCGTACAGGCGGGTCTGCTGGATCACTTTGCCGCCGTCTTCGATCAGCTCGATCTGACGCTGCACTTCGGTGTTGATCGCCTTCTCGATGAAGCGGAACGAGTTGACGTTCTTGATCTCGCAGCGCGTGCCGAATTCAACCTGGCCTTTCGGACGGATCGACACGTTGCAGTCGCAGCGCAGCGAGCCTTCGGCCATGTTGCCGTCGCAGATGCCCAGGTAGCGCACCAGCGCGTGGACAGCCTTGACGTAAGCCACGGCTTCCTTGGCGCTGCGCATGTCCGGCTCGGAAACGATTTCCAGCAGGGGCGTGCCGGCGCGGTTCAGGTCGATGCCGGTGGCGCCGGTGAACTCTTCGTGCAGGCTCTTGCCAGCGTCTTCTTCAAGGTGCGCGCGAGTGATGCCGACGCGTTTGACCGTACCGTCTTCCAGGGCGATATCCAGGTGGCCCTTGCCAACGATCGGCAACTCCATCTGGCTGATCTGGTAGCCCTTGGGCAGGTCCGGGTAGAAGTAGTTCTTGCGGGCGAACACGTTGTGCTGGCCGATCTCGGCATCGATGGCCAGGCCGAACATCACCGCCATGCGCACCGCTTCCTGGTTCAGCACCGGCAGTACACCGGGCATGCCCAGGTCGACCAGGCTGGCCTGGGTGTTCGGCTCGGAACCGAAGGTGGTGGAACTACCGGAAAAGATTTTCGACCGGGTAGTGAGCTGGGTATGAATCTCCAGCCCGATCACGACTTCCCATTGCATGTGTTTCTCCTCAGAAGCCGGTTGGGGTACGGGTGTGCCAGTCAGTGTTCTGCTGATACTGATGGGCAACGTTCAACAGGCGACCTTCCTGGAAATACGGGGCGAGCAACTGCACGCCGACCGGCAGGCCATCGACGAAACCTGCGGGCATGGACAGGCCCGGCAGGCCGGCGAGGTTGGCGGTGATGGTGTAGACGTCTTCCAGGTACGCAGAAACCGGGTCGCTGTTCTTGGCACCGAGCTTCCAGGCCGGGTTTGGCGTGGTCGGGCCGAGGATGATATCGACCTCGGTGAAGGCGGCCATGAAGTCGTTCTTCACCAGGCGGCGGATCTTCTGCGCCTTCAGGTAGTAGGCGTCGTAGTAACCGGCCGACAGGGCATAGGCACCGACCATGATCCGGCGTTGCACTTCCGGGCCGAAACCTTCACCGCGGGAGCGCTTGTACAGGTCGATCAGGTTTTTCGGGTTTTCGCAGCGGTAGCCGAAGCGCACGCCGTCGAAACGCGACAGGTTGGAAGAGGCTTCTGCCGGGGCGATCACGTAGTACGCAGGAATGGCGTGCTGCATGTTCGGCAGGCTGATTTCCTTGACCACGGCGCCGAGCTTTTTCAGTTCTTCGACGCTGGCCATGACCAGATCGGCGATACGCGAGTCGAGACCGGCGCTGAAGTATTCCTTCGGGACGCCGATGCGCAGGCCATTCAGCGAACCGTTGAGGCTGGCGCTGTAATCCGGCACGGGCTCGTCGATGCTGGTGGAGTCCTGCGGGTCGAAGCCGGCCATGCCTTGCAACAATATCGCGCAGTCTTCGGCGGTACGGGCGAGCGGGCCGCCCTGATCGAGACTGGAAGCGTAAGCGATCATGCCCCAGCGCGAAACACGACCGTACGTCGGTTTCAGGCCGGTCAGGTTGGTGAATGCGGCGGGTTGACGGATCGAGCCGCCGGTATCGGTCGCGGTGGCGGCCGGCAGCAGGCGAGCGGCAACGGCGGCGGCCGAACCCCCCGACGAACCACCGGGCACGTGCTCCAGGTTCCACGGGTTTTTCACCGCGCCGTAGTAGCTCGACTCGTTGGCCGAACCCATGGCGAACTCGTCCATGTTGGTCTTGCCCAGGGTCACCGCGCCGGCAGCGGCCAGTTTGGCCACCACGGTGGCGTCGTACGGCGCCTTGAAGTTATCGAGCATCTTCGAGCCGCAACTGGTGCGGATGCCCTGGGTGCAGAACAGGTCTTTATGGGCGATCGGCGCGCCGAGCAGGGCACCGTTCTCGCCATTGGCCCGGCGGGCGTCAGCGGCTTTAGCCTGCTGGAGCGCCAGGTCTTCGGTGAGGCTGATGAAGCTGTTGAGCTGTGGATCGAGCTGGGTGATGCGCGCCAGCAGGGCCTTGGTCAGCTCTTCGGAAGAAAACTTTTTGTCGGCGAGACCGCGGGCGATCTCGGCCAGAGTCAATTGATGCATTGCAGGCTCTTTCCCTTTAGTCGATGACTTTCGGAACCAGGTACAGGCCGTTTTCGACCGCTGGTGCGATGGACTGGTAGGCCTCGCGATGATCGGTCTCGGTCACGACGTCTGCGCGCAGGCGCTGGCTGGCTTCCAGTGGATGGGCAAGCGGCTCGATACCGTCAGTATTGACCGCCTGCATTTCGTCGACCAGCCCGAGAATGCTGTTCAGGGCCGAAGTGATGTGTGGAAGATCGGCATCATTGAGGCCAAGGCAGGCCAGATGAGCGATTTTTTCCACGTCGGAGCGTTCAAGCGCCATGGGAATCTCCAGTGGAAAACAGAACGGACGGCGTCCGTGTGTTAGATTGGTCGGAACACTACCGCATTTCTACGGTCATATGGCCGCGATTGTGGGGCTTGGTGCACGGAAAAGCGGCCAATTTAACATATTGGCGCCTTGCCCAAAATCCCTGTCGTTGTTAGAGTTTGCCGCACTTTTTTACCCACGCGTTGCCTAGGGTCCTTTCCCCATGTTCAAGAAACTGCGTGGCATGTTTTCCAGCGATCTCTCCATTGACCTGGGCACTGCCAACACCCTTATTTACGTGCGCGAGCGCGGAATCGTTCTGAATGAGCCATCGGTTGTGGCCATTCGGACACACGGTAACCAGAAAAGTGTCGTTGCCGTTGGCACCGAGGCCAAGCGCATGCTGGGCCGTACGCCAGGTAACATTGCTGCCATTCGTCCGATGAAAGACGGCGTGATCGCTGACTTCAGTGTCTGTGAAAAGATGCTGCAATATTTTATCAACAAAGTTCACGAAAACAGTTTTTTGCAGCCCAGCCCTCGTGTACTGATTTGCGTCCCGTGCAAATCCACCCAGGTTGAGCGTCGTGCCATCCGTGAATCGGCCCTCGGTGCCGGTGCCCGTGAAGTCTTCCTGATCGAAGAGCCGATGGCGGCTGCGATCGGTGCCGGTCTGCCGGTTGAAGAAGCTCGCGGCTCGATGGTTGTCGATATCGGTGGCGGTACCACCGAAATCGCGCTGATCTCCCTGAACGGTGTGGTTTACGCCGAATCCGTACGGGTTGGCGGCGACCGCTTCGACGAAGCGATCATCACCTACGTGCGTCGCAACTACGGCAGCCTGATCGGCGAGTCCACCGCCGAGCGCATCAAACAGGAAATCGGTACCGCCTACCCGGGCGGCGAAGTTCGTGAAGTCGACGTTCGCGGCCGTAACCTGGCCGAAGGCGTTCCACGGGCATTCACCCTGAACTCCAATGAAGTGCTGGAAGCGCTGCAAGAGTCCCTGGCCACCATCGTTCAGGCGGTCAAAAGTGCGCTGGAGCAATCGCCGCCGGAACTGGCTTCCGATATCGCCGAGCGTGGCCTGGTACTGACCGGTGGTGGCGCCTTGCTGCGCGACCTCGACAAGTTGCTGGCCCAGGAAACCGGTCTGCCAGTGATCGTTGCCGAAGACCCGCTGACCTGTGTCGCTCGCGGCGGTGGCCGAGCCTTGGAAATGATGGATAAACACACCATGGACCTGCTTTCCAGCGAGTGATATCGCCGGTTGCATCTATGCTGTTGGCGCGCAGGCAGCACTTTGCAGTGCTGCCTGTTGCGTTTATCTTCTGTCAGTCTGCATCCAGGCCGGTCTGCCTATGAATAACGAGAACATTTGCCTGGGAGGAGCGGCTTATTAAACCGCTTTTCACCAAAGGGCCTTCACTGGGCGTGCGCTTGTTGGTGCTGGTCGTGCTATCGGTCGCGCTGATGGTGTTCGATGCCCGCTTCACACTGCTCAAGCCGGTGCGTAGCCAGATGTCGCTGGTGCTGATGCAGTCTTACTGGATCACCGACCTGCCGCAGCGGCTATGGCAAGGTGTGGCCAGCCAGTTTGGCAGCCGTACCGAACTCGTCGCGGAAAACGAAAAGCTCAAGACCGAAAACCTGTTGTTGCAGGGCCGCATGCAAAAGCTTGCCGCCTTGACCGAGCAGAACGTGCGGCTGCGCGAGTTGCTCAACTCCTCTGCACTGGTCAACGAGAAGGTCGAAGTGGCCGAGCTGATCGGCATGGACCCCAACCCCTTCACCCACCGCATCATCATCAACAAGGGTGAGCGCGACGGTGTGGTGCTGGGTCAGCCGGTGCTCGACGCCCGCGGCCTGATGGGCCAGGTGGTCGAATTGATGCCCTACACCTCCCGCGTGCTGCTGCTGACCGACACCACCCACAGCATCCCGGTGCAGGTGAACCGCAACGGCCTGCGGGCGATTGCCAGCGGCACCGGCAACCCGGAGCGCCTGGAGCTGCGTCACGTGGCCGACACGGCCGACATCAAGGAAGGCGACCTGCTGGTCAGCTCGGGTCTCGGCCAGCGTTTCCCGGCGGGTTACCCGGTGGCCACGGTCAGGGAAGTGATCCACGATTCAGGCCAGCCGTTCGCCATTGTTCGCGCCGTGCCGACCGCCGCCTTGAACCGCAGCCGTTATCTGTTGTTGGTATTCACGGATAGCCGCACGGCCGAAGAACGCGCCAACGATGCCGCCCAGGCCCAGGAAGCACTGGATCAGCACGGCGGTGGACCGATCATTCCTGCGACCGTGCCCAGACCTGCAGCTGTGATCCCGGCCGCCGTCGCTGCTCCAGCCGCTCCGGTTGCCCCGGCGACCGCGCCTGCTGCCGCGACCACCCCGGCCAAACCTGTCGCCGCCAAACCTGCCGCCACCAAGCCGCCCGCCGCCAAGCCACCGACGGCTCAGCCCGCTGCCGTGAGGCCTGCCGCCAAACCGCCTGTCTCCGCGCCGGCCACCCCTGGGGGAAGAGAATAATGGTCGGTATTACCGCCTCCCGAAACGGCTGGATAGTCTGGCTGACGTTTGCCATCGGCCTGCTGCTCAGCGTTTCGCCGTTGCCGCAATTCATGGAAATCCTGCGCCCCTTGTGGCTCGCCTTGCTGCTGGCATTCTGGGCGTTGGCATTGCCGCAGAAAGTCGGCATGGTGACCGCATGGTGCCTGGGCCTGGCCGAAGACGTGCTCTATGGCACGCTGCTGGGCCAGAATGCGTTGATCCTGACGCTCATCACGTACCTGGTGCTGGCGCTGCAACAACGCCTGCGGATGTTCCCGATGTGGCAGCAGAGCCTGGTGATCCTGGTGATCTTCGGCCTCGCGCAGCTGGTTCAATTATGGCTCAGCGCCCTGACCGGCAATCGTCAGCCAACGCTGGCGCTGGTCTTGCCGGCACTGGTCAGTGCGTTGCTCTGGCCTTGGGTCAGCTACGGTTTGCGCGGATTGCGTCGACGTTACAGAATCAATTGATTCGGTCAGGCATCGGCCCGTACCGGTGCCCTGCCAAGGAACAGTATGTGTGCGGCAGGGCGCTAAACAGGGAGATGTCTTGATGAAACAGCTGTACCTCGCCTCTGGCTCGCCGCGTCGGCGTGAACTGCTCACGCAGATCGGCGTGCCGTTCTCCGCCATCAGTGCGGACATCGATGAAACCCCTTTGAATCCTGAGTCGCCATCGGCCTATGTCGAACGCCTCGCGCGTGGCAAGGCCGAAGCCGGGCGCCGGCTGGTGGTGTCCGATGCAGATTTTTGCGTGCTGGGTGCCGATACCGCCGTGGTGCTCGATGGGAAAATTCTTGGCAAACCAGTGGACGAAGCTGACGCGTGCGCCATGCTTATGATGTTGGCAGGCCAGGACCATGAAGTGCTGACCGCCATTGCCGTGCTTGACGGTGAGCGTTGCGAGTCACGGGTTGTGCGCAGTCTGGTGCGTTTTCGCCCCATCAGTCGCGAGGAAGCAGCGGCCTACTGGGCCAGCGGCGAACCGCGGGACAAGGCGGGCGGTTATGGCATTCAAGGGCTGGGCGCGGTGTTTGTCGCCCAACTGAATGGAAGCTATTCGGCGGTGGTCGGATTGCCGCTGTGCGAAACCTCGGAGCTGCTCGGCCATTTCGGCATACCCTGTTGGCAAACCCTTAACGCGCGCTGAGCGTCGTACTGACAAGATGCGGCCATTATCGTGAATATGCCTGAACGAGACCCTGCCATGAGTGAAGAGATCCTGATCAACATCACGCCGATGGAATCGCGCGTGGCGGTGGTTGAAAACGGTGTCCTGCAAGAGGTTCACGTCGAACGCACGCAAAAGCGCGGCATCGTCGGCAACATTTACAAAGGCAAGGTCGTGCGGGTATTGCCCGGCATGCAGGCGGCTTTCGTCGATATCGGCCTGGACCGCGCGGCGTTCATTCACGCTTCGGAAATTTCCCTGCGCGAAGGCCCGACGGTCGAGAGCATCAGCGCGCTGGTCCATGAAGGCCAAAGCCTGGTGGTGCAAGTCACCAAGGACCCGATCGGCTCCAAAGGCGCACGCCTGACGACTCAGCTGTCGATTCCATCGCGTTATCTGGTGTACATGCCGCGCACTGCCCACGTTGGCATTTCGCTGAAGATCGAAGACGAAGCCGAGCGCGACCGCCTCAAGCAAGTAGTCACCGATTGCGTAGCCGCGGAGGGCATCAAGGAAGCCGGTGGGTTCATCCTGCGCACCGCCGCCGAGGGTGCCGGTGCCGATGAAATCCTCATGGACATCCGCTACCTGCGCCGGCTCTGGGACCAGATCAACGACCAGATCAAGACCATCAGCGCGCCGAGTGTGATTTACGAAGACCTGGGCCTGGCGCTGCGCACCTTGCGTGACCTGGTCAGCCCGAAGATCGAGAAGATCCGCATCGATTCCCGCGAGACCTTCCAGAAAACCACGCAGTTCGTCGCCGAACTGATGCCGGAAATCGCCGATCGCCTGGAGCATTACCCAGGCGAGCGGCCGATCTTCGACCTGTACGGTGTCGAAGACGAAATCCAGAAGGCCCTTGAGCGTAAAGTGCCGCTCAAGTCCGGCGGCTACCTGGTGGTGGATCCGGCGGAAGCCATGAGCACCATTGACGTCAACACCGGGGCCTTCGTCGGTCATCGCAACCTCGAAGAAACCATCTTCAAGACCAACCTCGAAGCCGCCACCGCTATCGCCCGTCAGCTGCGCCTGCGCAATCTGGGCGGGATCATCATCATTGACTTCATCGACATGGAAGACGAAGAGCACCAGCGTCAGGTACTGCGCACCCTGGAGAAACAGCTGGAGCGCGATCACGCCAAGACCAACATCATCGGTATCACCGAGTTGGGCCTGGTGCAGATGACCCGCAAGCGTACCCGCGAAAGCCTGGAGCAAGTGCTGTGCGAACCCTGCAGCAGCTGCCAGGGCCGTGGCAAGCTGAAGACGCCGGAAACCGTTTGCTACGAAATTTTCCGCGAAATCCTCCGCGAGGCGCGCGCCTATCAGGCCGAAGGCTATCGTGTATTGGCGAACCAGAAAGTCGTCGACCGTTTGCTCGATGAGGAGTCGGGCAATGTCGCCGAGCTGGAAGGTTTTATCGGACGCACCATTCGGTTCCAGGTGGAAACCATGTATTCCCAGGAACAATACGACGTGGTGCTGCTCTGAATCGCTGTGTTTCAACCCGACTAGAACAGCTGGCCTCAGCTTTTTGCATTGTTACTGCCATGGGAGCCAACTGACATGGACCGTCTGACACGCATACTGGCCGCACTGACCCGCTGGGGTCTGGGCCTGTGCGCGTTGGTCCTGGTGCTGATGGCGCTCTATGTCAGTCTTGGCCGGGAATTGACACCCCTGGTGGCCGAATACCGGGCCGACGTCGAAACCAAAGCGGCGGCGGCCTTGGGCATGCCGCTGCATATCGGCGAACTGGAAGGCAACTGGAGCGGCTTCGCGCCGGTTCTGCTCGCTCACGATGTAATGGTCGGCGAGGGCGCCAATGCCCTGCGCCTGGATCAGGTGCGCGCGGTGCCGGATCTCTGGGCCAGCCTGCTGGCACGGGAAGTGCGCATCGCTCACCTGGAACTCAATGGCCTGAAGATCAGCCTCAAGGAAGGCGCAGACGGCCACTGGGCGCTGGAAGGCCTGCCGGTACAGCAGGATCAGCCGCTTGATCCGCAGCAGCTGCTCAATCGCATGCAAATGGTCCAGCAGCTGTCGGTGCTCGACAGCCAGATCACCTTGCAGTCACTGGATCAGCCACCGCTGACCCTGACTTACGTCGGCTTGAACCTGAAAACCGGCGCCTACCGCCAGCGACTCGACGCCCGCCTGACCCTGCCCGACGGTCAGCCGGTGGCCATGAGCCTGCGCACGCGTATCCGCGCCAGCGAGTGGAAGGACGGCGGGGCGGATGCCTACCTGAGCCTGCCGCAAAGCGACTGGTCGAAATGGCTGCCGGAGCGCCTCACCCAGCAGTGGAATTTCTCCGAGATCAAGGCGGGCGGCGAGCTTTGGCTGAACTGGAACAAGGGTGCCCTGCAAAGCGCTGCAGTGCGTTTGAATGCCCCGCAACTCAAGGGCGCCTACGCCGAGCGCAAGCCGATCCAGATCAACAATCTGGCGCTCAACGGTTATTTCCAGCGCAGTGCCGAAGGCTTCCTCGCGAGCCTGGATTCCCTGGCCATGAACCTTGGTGAAACACGCTGGGAATCGCGCTTGCAGCTCAGGGGGAGCGCGGCCACCGACAAGACTGAAGAGCTCTGGCATCTACAGGCCGACCGCCTCGACCTCACCGCGCTCACGCCTCTGCTGAATGCCTTGGGGCCGCTGCCCCAAGGTGTTTCCACGGCGGTGGAGCGGCTGAAGGTGACCGGTGGCTTGCGCAATGTACTGATCGATTTCCGGCCCAACGCCACCGACGACAGCAAGTTCAGCTTTGCCGCCAACCTGGACCGGGTCGGCTTCGACGCCTATCACGGCGCGCCGGCGGCGCGTAACGTCAGCGGCAGTATCAGCGGTGACCTTGGTCGCGGTGAGTTGCGCATGGACAGCAAGGATTTTTCCCTGCACCTGGACCCGATCTTCGCCAAGCCCTGGCAATACCTCCAGGCCAACGCAACCTTGAACTGGAAGCTTGATAAAGAAGGCTTCACCCTGATTGCGCCCTATCTCAAGGTGCTGGGCGAAGAGGGCAAGATCGCCGGCGATTTCCTGATCCGCCTGCATTTCGATCGCACGCAGGAAGATTATATGGACCTGCGGGTCGGCCTGGTGGACGGCGATGGCAAGTACACCGCCAAGTACTTGCCGACAATGCTCAGCCCGGCGCTGGACGAATGGCTGCGTACGGCGATTCTCAAAGGCGCAGTGGACCAGGGCTTCTTCCAGTATCAGGGTTCGTTGAACAAGGGCGCGGCGGACGCGGATCGCAGCATCAGCCTGTTCTTCAAGGTGCACGATGCCGAACTGGCCTTCCAGCCAGGCTGGCCACATGTCAGCAAGGTCACGGGTGACGTGTTCGTCGAAGACAGCGGCGTGCGCATCCTGGCCAGCAAGGGCCAGTTGCTCGACACCCAGGTTCGCGACATCTACGTCAATATTCCCCACGTGGCGAGCGGTAAAACCAGCCGCTTGTTTCTCGACGGCGCGTTCGCCGGCGGGTTGGGCGATGGCCTGAAAATTCTTCAGCAAGCACCGATCGGCACGGCCCAGACCTTTGCCGGCTGGGAAGGCGAGGGCGATCTGCAGGGCAAGCTGAAGCTGGACATTCCGTTGGCCAAAGGCGAGCAGCCGAAGATCCTCGTCGACTTCAAGACCGCCAAGGCCCGCCTCAAGCTGGCCGAGCCGACCCTGGAACTGACCCAGCTCAAGGGCGACTTCCGTTTCGACAGCGCCAGGGGCTTGAGCGGGCAGAACATCACCGCCCGCGCCTTCGACAAACCGGTCAGCGCCCAGATTTTCGCCGATGGCAGCCCGGGCAACCTCAAGACCCGTGTGGCCGCCTCGGGTCAGGTCGAGGTCAAGAAACTCACGGACTGGTTGAGCGTCACCCAGCCGTTGCCGGTGTCCGGCCTGATTCCCTATCAGCTGCAATTGAATCTTGAGGGTGACAACAGTCAATTGATGGTCAGTTCCAGTCTCAGGGGCGTGGCGCTCGATTTGCCCGCGCCGTTCGGCCTGGCCGCCGATGTGGGGCGTGACACTACCTTTCGTATGACGTTGCAAGGTCCGGAGCGGCGCTACTGGGTCAACCATGGCCAGCTGGCCAACTTCACCTTTGCGGCGCCGCCCGGCAATTTTGCCGACGGTCGCGGTGAGTTGATCCTCGGTGGCGGCAGTGCCGTGCTGCCCGTTGCCAAAGGCCTGCGAGTGCGTGGCGCGCTGGCGGAGCTGGATGTCGGCCCGTGGAAGGATCTGCTGGACAAATACGCCGGCCAGGATCCGGGCGGTAACGCCAAACAGTTGCTCAGTAGCGTGGATTTAAAGGTCGGCAAGCTCAGCGGGGTCGGTACCACCCTGGATCAGGCTGACATTCAGCTGAACCGCAAACCGAGCGCGTGGGCCTTGCAACTCGACAGTCAGCAGGTCAAAGGGGGCGCCAGCGTTCCCGATGCCAAAGCCGCGCCGATTGCGGTCAATCTGCAATACGTGCGTTTACCCGCGCCGGATCCGACAGTGCTGGCTGACGAAAACTCGCCTGATCCGCTGGCAGCGGTAGACCCGACGAAAATCCCGGCGCTGGATATCATCATCAATCAACTGTTCCAGGGCAAGGATCTGGTGGGCGGCTGGTCGCTGAAAGTGCGTCCGACTGCCAAGGGCATCGCCTTCAATACGCTGGACCTGGGCCTCAAGGGCATCCTCCTGCAAGGTAGCGGTGGCTGGGAAGGCATTCCCGGTTCCAGCAGCAGCTGGTTCAAAGGCCGGGCCAGCGGCAAGAACCTCGCCGATGTGCTCAAAGGCTGGGGCTTTGCACCGAGCGTCACCAGTGAAAATTTCCATATGGACGTCGACGGTCGCTGGCCTGGTTCGCCGGCGTGGCTGGCCACCAAGCGCTTTTCCGGAACCCTGGATGCTTCGCTGAATAAAGGTCAGTTCGTTGAGGTCGAGGGCAGCGCACAGGCGTTGCGGGTCTTTGGCCTGCTCAATTTCAACTCCATTGGCCGCCGTCTGCGCCTGGACTTTTCCGACCTGTTTGGCAAAGGCCTGAGTTACGACCGCGTCAAAGGCCTGCTGGTGGCGACCAACGGCGTGTACGTCACCCGTGAACCCATCCGGTTGACCGGTCCGTCGAGCAATATTGAACTCAACGGCACCCTGGACCTGGTAGGGGACAGGGTGGATGCCAAGCTGCTGGTGACCTTGCCGGTGACCAACAACTTGCCGATTGCCGCACTGATCGTTGGCGCACCGGCCATTGGCGGAGCGCTGTTCCTGATCGACAAGCTGATCGGTGATCGGGTGGCGCGTTTTGCCAGTGTGCAGTACAGCGTCAAAGGGCCGTGGAAAGATCCGAAAATCACCTTCGACAAGCCGTTTTGAAATCACGTCCCTGGCTCGATGGAGTAGCATGGCCGAAGCGACGCAATCCCTGTAGGAGCGAGCTTGCTCGCGAAAAACGTGAGGACAACGCGTTTGTTCAGATAACACGCGTCATCGTTCACGTCCATCGCGAGCAAGCTCGCTCCTACAGGTATGCGTTGATTCCAGATCAGGAAAAAAACCATGTCTGTAGCGGTAATTCAAATGGTCAGCCAGAGCGATGTGCTGGCCAATCTGGCCCGGGCCCGTCATCTGCTTGAACAAGCGGCGACCGGTGGCGCAAAGCTGGCCGTGCTGCCGGAAAACTTCGCCGCCATGGGCCGCCGCGACGTTGCCGACATCGGCCGCGCCGAGGCCATGGGCGAAGGGCCGATCCTGCCATGGTTGAAACAGACCGCACGCGACCTCAACTTATGGATAGTGGCCGGCACATTGCCGCTGCCGCCTGTGGATCAACCGACGGCGAAAGTGCACGCCTGCTCGTTGCTGGTGAACGACTGCGGCGAAACGGTGGCGCGCTACGACAAGCTGCATCTGTTCGACGTGGATGTGGCGGATAATCGTGGGCGTTATCGCGAATCCGATGACTATGCTTATGGCAGTGGTGTGGTGGTGGCGGACACACCCGTCGGTCGAGTCGGCCTGACGGTGTGTTACGACTTGCGATTTCCAGAGCTGTACAGTGAATTGCGTGCCGCCGGCGCGGAGTTGATTACCGCGCCGTCGGCCTTTACCGCGGTGACGGGCGCGGCCCATTGGGAGGTGCTGATTCGCGCACGGGCCATCGAGACTCAATGTTATGTGCTCGCGGCCGCCCAGGGTGGGACCCATCCGGGGCCGCGGGAAACCTGGGGGCATGCCGCCATCATCGACCCTTGGGGGCGAGTGCTGGCACAACAGGATCAAGGCGAGGCCGTGCTGCTGGCCGAACGCGATAGCAGCGAACAGGCGTCCATCAGGGCGCGGATGCCGGTGTCCAGTCACCGGCGCTTTTTCTCGCAGGGCGCACAGCGACCTGCCCGGAACGACGAATTTAAGGCGTAAAGCATATGAGCGAGTTGTTGTCCTCAGTCAGTGAACACCTCCTGGCGCCCGGTGGCGTAACGATCGAGAGCCTGCAAGGGGTGCTCGGCGACCTGGCCGGTCCAGGCATCGATGCGGCCGACCTGTATTTCCAGGGGCAGATTTCCGAGTCCTGGGCGCTGGAAGACGGCATCGTCAAGGAAGGCAGTTTCAACCTCGACCAAGGTGTCGGCGTGCGGGCGCAATCGGGTGAAAAAACCGGTTTTGCCTACAGTAATGCAATCACCCTGGAAGCCCTGGGTGCGGCGGCACGCGCAGCGCGCTCGATCTCCCGCGCCGGTCAGAACGGCACGGTACAGGCGTTCACCACCCAGGACGTTGCCCAGTTGTACGGGCCGGACAACCCACTGGAAGTGCTGACCCGCGCCGAGAAAGTCGAGTTGCTCAAGCGCATCGACGTCGCGACCCGCGCTCTCGATCCGCGCATCCAGCAAGTGACCGTCAGCATGGCCGGCGTTTGGGAACGCATTCTGGTGGCGTCCACCGACGGTGGCCTGGCGGCGGATGTGCGGCCGCTGGTGCGCTTCAACGTCAGCGTGATCGTCGAGCAGAACGGTCGCCGCGAGCGCGGCGGTCATGGCGGTGGCGGGCGTACCGACTACCGTTATTTTCTCGCCGAAGACCGTGCCATGAGCTACGCCCGTGAGGCGCTGCGCCAGGCACTGGTCAACCTTGAAGCCATTCCGGCGCCGGCCGGGACCTTGCCGGTGGTGCTGGGCTCGGGCTGGTCCGGCGTGCTGCTGCACGAAGCGGTCGGGCACGGTCTGGAAGGCGATTTCAACCGCAAGGGCAGCTCTGCCTATAGCGGGCGCATGGGCGAGATGGTTGCCTCCAAGCTCTGCACCATCGTCGATGACGGCACGCTGGCCGGCCGTCGCGGTTCGCTGAGCGTCGACGATGAAGGCACCCCGACCGAGTGCACCACGCTGATCGAAAACGGCGTGCTCAAAGGCTACATGCAAGACAAGCTCAACTCCCGCCTGATGGGCGTGGCCCGCACCGGTAACGGTCGCCGTGAATCCTACGCGCACCTGCCGATGCCGCGCATGACCAACACCTACATGCTGGCGGGCGAAAGCGACCCGGCGGAAATCATCGCCTCGGTGAAGAAGGGCATCTACTGCGCCAACCTCGGCGGCGGCCAGGTCGACATCACCAGTGGCAAGTTCGTGTTTTCCACCAGCGAAGCCTATTTGATCGAAGACGGCAAGATTACCGCTCCGGTCAAAGGCGCGACCTTGATCGGTAACGGCCCGGAAGCGATGAGCAAGGTGTCGATGGTCGGTAACGACCTGGCGCTGGACAGCGGTGTGGGGACATGTGGCAAGGATGGGCAGTCGGTGCCGGTGGGTGTCGGCCAGCCAACGCTGAAAATCGATGCGATCACTGTGGGTGGCACAGGATCGTAAGAAATGGAGCTTCGGGTGAGTTGCGTGGCAACTCACCCGATTCGGGACTTAACGCAGGCCGCGTTGAGTCTCGTCCAGCTCACGGATGTACTTGAAGATTTTACGGCTCGATGCCGGTGGCTTGTTGGTCGCCAGTTCGTGCTGGGCCTGACGGATCAGGGAGCGCAATTGCTGACGATCAGCCTCCGGGTAGTCGAGTACGAACTTCTCCAGGACGCCGTCGTCGCCTGCGATCAAGCGATCGCGCCAGCGTTCCAGGCCATGGAAACGTTCGTTGTACTGTCGAGTGGAGGCATCGAGTTGATCGAGCAGAGTCAGAATGGCGTCAGTGTCCTGATCGCGCATCAGTTTGCCGATGAACATGAGGTGCCGTTTACGCGCGATATTCGCGGTGTGCTTGGGCGCATCGGCCAGGGCCCGGCGCATGGCGTCGGTCAACGGCAGTTTTGCCAGCAAGTCAGGCTTGAGCGTTGTAAGGCGCTCGCCGAGGTCAACCAGAGCATGCAGCTCGCGTTTGACCTGGGATTTGCTTTTTTCTCCCGTATCGAGGGAGTCGTCGTAAGAATCAACCATGGTGGCCGTCCGCAAAGAAACGCCGCCATGATAACCAGTCGGGGGCCGCTTGTCCGGCCCGGTCGCTCGAAGGCCTTACCGAAAGCAGAATTTGAGTGGAGAACAGCATGAGTGCAGTTGAAAGCGTCGGCCCACAAGCGTTGCCGGCACTGCAAGAACAAGTCGAGCAGATCATCGCTGAAGCCAAGCGCCAGGGTGCCAGTGCCTGTGAAGTGGCGGTGTCCCTGGAGCAGGGCCTGTCCACGACCGTGCGCCAGCGTGAAGTCGAAACCGTCGAATTCAACCGCGACCAGGGTTTTGGCATCACGCTGTATGTCGGCCAGCGCAAAGGTTCGGCGAGTACCTCGGCCAGTGGCCCTGAGGCGATTCGCGAAACCGTTGCCGCGGCGCTGGCCATCGCTAAACACACCTCGGAAGACGAAGCCGCGGGCCTGGCCGATGCCGCGCTGATGGCCAAGGACCTGCATGATTTCGACCTGTTCCACCAGTGGGACATCACCCCGGAACAAGCCATCGAGATGGCCTTGACCTGTGAAGCGGCGGCGTTTGCCGCCGACAGCCGGATCAGGAACGCCGATGGCACCAGCCTCAGTACCCACCAAGGTTGCCGCGTGTACGGCAACAGTCATGGGTTTGTCGGTGGTTACGCATCGACTCGTCACAGCCTCAGCTGCGTCATGATCGCCGAGGCCGACGGTCAAATGCAGCGCGATTACTGGTACGACGTGAACCGCCAGGGCAACCTGCTGGCCGACCCGGTGAGCATCGGCCAGCATGCCGCGCAGCGGGCGGCGAGCCGTCTTGGCGCCCGCCCGGTGCCCACCTGCGAAGTGCCGGTGCTGTTTTCCGCGGAGCTGGCCGGTGGTTTGTTCGGCAGTTTCCTCTCGGCGATTTCCGGCGGCAGCCTGTACCGCAAATCGTCCTTCCTCGAGGGCACGCTGGGGCAGAAACTGTTCCCCGAATGGCTGACCATCGATGAGCGTCCGCACTTGATGCGCGCGCTGGGCAGCGCGGCGTTCGATGGTGATGGCCTGGCGACCTATGCCAAGCCGTTCGTCGAAAAAGGCGAGTTGGTGTCCTATATCCTGGGCACCTATTCCGGGCGCAAGCTCGGTATGCCGAGCACCGCCAACGCCGGCGGCGTGCACAACCTGTTCGTCACCCATGGCGACGAGGATCAGGCTGCCCTGCTGCGGCGCATGGGGCGTGGCCTGCTGGTGACCGAACTGATGGGGCAGGGCCTGAACATGGTCACCGGCGATTACTCCCGTGGTGCGGCCGGTTACTGGGTCGAAAACGGCGAAATTCAGTTTGCGGTCCAGGAAGTGACCATTGCCGGCAATATGCGCGACATGTTCAAGCAGATCGTCGCGGTGGGTAATGACCTGGAGCTGCGCAGCAATATTCGCACCGGGTCGGTGTTGATCGAGAAGATGATGGTGGCGGGTAGCTAAACCCCGGCCGCTACACAAAAAGGCGCGCCACCCAATCGGGTGGCGCGCCTTTTTTTATATGCATTGCACAAGTCCCCTGTGGGAGCGGGCTTGCTAGCGAAAGCGGAGTGTCAGTCGACATCATTGTTGAATGTTAAACCGCTTTCGCGAGCAAGCCCGCTCCCACATGGATCAGTGCCTATCTCTGGGGTTGTGTTGGTTCTCATTATTATCTAATAATAAATCTCATTACCGAACGGGCCCGGATCATGAGTTCTGCCTTGCACGAGCAGCCTTACCTCGAAAGCTGGCGCTGGATGAGTCGCCAGATCCGTTGCGCGATGGACCCCGACGAGCCACGCCTGATCGATCACTACCTGGCTGAAGGCCGGTACCTGGCGTGTTGCACGGCGACTTCAGCCTGGACCATCGCCGAAACTTCCTTGCGCTTATTGCTCGACACCGCCGCCGACGTCGCGCTGCCGTGGCACTGGCGCACCTATTGCCTGGATCAGGCCTGGCGTCCGCTGCGCGAACTGGAGCGTCTCTCGCTGTGCAAATGCCGCCTCAAGCGCTGGCAGAGCTACACCTGGCAACTGGCGACCTGCGAGTTGCACCCCTCGATTCCTCTTATAGAACTGATGCAAGGATTTTCAGATGACCAAGACACGTATTGAGCGCGACAGCATGGGCGAACTCCAGGTCCCGGTAGACGCGCTCTACGGCGCGCAGACCCAACGGGCGGTGGACAACTTCCCTGTCAGCGGCAAGCCGATGCCGGTGCAATTCATCCGTGCGTTGATTCTGGCCAAGGCTGCCGCCGCCCGGGCCAACGTCGAGCTCAAGCAAATCAGCGCGTCCCAGGGCCAGGCCATTGTCGATGCGGCCCAAAGCCTGCTCGAAGGGGACTTCATGCAGCACTTCCCCGTGGACATCTTCCAGACCGGCTCCGGCACCAGTTCCAACATGAACGCTAACGAAGTGATCGCCACCCTGGCCAGCCGTCTGCTCGGCGAGCCGGTGAACCCTAACGATCATGTCAATTGCGGCCAGAGCAGCAACGACATTATCCCGACCACCATCCATGTCAGCGCGGCGCTGGCGTTGCACGAGCAATTGCTCCCCGCGCTGGTGCATCTGGTGCAGGTGATCGAGTGCAAGGCCGAGGAGGTTCATCACCATGTCAAAACCGGGCGCACGCACTTGATGGACGCCATGCCCGTGCGCATGAGCCAGGTGCTCAACGGTTGGGCGCAACAGCTCAAGGCGAACATTGGCCATCTGCAGGACCTGCTGCCGAGCCTGCAATCCCTGGCTCAGGGCGGCACGGCGGTGGGCACCGGGATCAATGCACATCCGCAGTTTGCGGCGCGTTTCAGTCAACAACTGACCCGCCTGACCCAGGTGCAGTTCACGCCGGGCAAGGACCTGTTTGCGCTGATCGGCTCCCAGGACACCGCGGTTGCAGTGTCCGGGCAGCTTAAAGCCACGGCAGTCTCGCTGATGAAAATCGCCAACGACCTGCGCTGGATGAACTCCGGCCCTCTGGCCGGTCTCGGCGAGATCGAGCTCGAGGCCTTGCAGCCGGGTTCTTCGATCATGCCGGGCAAGGTCAATCCGGTGATCCCGGAAGCCACCGCCATGGTAGCCGCGCAAGTCATCGGCAACGACACCGTCATCACCATTGCCGGTCAGTCGGGCAATTTCGAACTGAACGTGATGCTGCCGATCATCGCCCAGAACCTGCTGAGCAGCATCGAGTTGCTGGCCAATTCCAGCCGTCTGTTGGGTGACAAGGCCATTGCCAGCTTCAAGGTCAACGAGGCCCGGATCAAGGAAGCGCTGTCCCGCAACCCGATTCTGGTCACCGCACTCAACCCGATCATTGGGTACCAAAAAGCCGCCGAGATTGCCAAGAAGGCCTATCAGCAGGGGCGACCGGTGATCGATGTCGCCCTGGAGCACACCGACCTCACTCGTAGCCAGCTTGAGGTTTTGCTTGATCCGGAAAAACTCACCGCAGGCGGCGTGTAGTCACCGCCAACGCTTTGGAGGCTCGTCATGGAGCACTGGAAACGCACGATCGAAAGAGCAAATCGCTGTTTCATGCTGGGCGAACTGGTCGATGCCCGCGAAGCTTACTTGCAGGCATTGGCCCTGGCCCAGGTGTTGTTCGAGCGCTGGGCGGATGCCGATGAAGCGGTGGCGGCCTGCGTGATTTCCCACCACAACCTGGCAGACCTGCATCTGCGGCTGAACCAGCCGGAGGAGAGCGCCGAGTATTTGTGCGCCATCCATCAGCGGTTATTGCAGACCATGCAGGACCCGCGCCTGGCGCCGGCCTTGCGTGAAGCGGCATTGCGACAGAGCAGCAAGACCTACGTCGAACTGCTGAATTTCATCAGCGAGCACGGCGAGTACCCGCGTACCCATCGTTTGCTGCACATGGATGCGGCCTCGCCTGCACCTCTTCATCATGGAGTCCATTGAACATGGCTTTTACCCTGCCTGCCTTGCCCTACGCCTACGATGCCCTGGAACCGCACATCGATGCGCAGACCATGGAAATCCACTACACCAAGCACCACCAGACCTACATCAACAACCTCAATGCCGCAGTGGAAGGCACCGAGTACGCCGAGTGGCCGGTGGAGAAACTGGTGGCAAGCATCCAGCAGCTGCCGGAAAAACTGCGCGCGGCGGTGATCAATCAGGGCGGCGGCCACGCCAATCATTCGTTGTTCTGGGAAGTGATGGCGCCTCACGGCGGTGGTCACCCCGAAGGTGCGCTGGCCAAGGCGATCGATCAGCAACTGGGTGGCCTGGACAGCTTCAAGGAGGCCTTTACCAAAGCCGCACTGACCCGATTCGGCAGCGGCTGGGCATGGCTCAGCGTCACGCCGCAACAGACACTGATCGTTGAAAGCAGTGGCAATCAGGACAGCCCGTTGATGAACGGCAATACGCCGATTCTCGGCCTCGACGTCTGGGAGCACGCCTATTACCTGCAATACCAGAACCGCCGCCCGGAATACATCAATGCGTTCTACAACGTGATCAATTGGCCAGAAGTCAGCGCGCGCTATCAAGCTGCACTGGTTTGAGTCTTCTATAAAATCTTCCAAGGCTGATTATGGGCACTGAAACACTGGCGATCGGAAACGGACGAATGTTTCGTTACGCGCTGGGATCGCTGTTACTGCTGGCGGGCATGACCTTGTTGGGTGCCCAGGGGCTGGTTTGGCTGGAGCTGGAACCGAAACTGATGCGTGCGCTGCAAGGCGGGGCAATCTGTGCCCTGGGCACGGCTTTGGGCGCGGTGCCGGTGTTGGTGATTCGACGCATGCCCCAGACTGTCAGCGATACGCTGCTGGGCTTCGGAGCCGGGGTAATGCTCGCGGCGACGGCGTTTTCACTGATCGTTCCGGGGATCACCGCCGCGGAAAACCTGGGGCTGACACCTTGGGCAGCCAGCGGCATGATCAGTTTCGGCATCATGCTCGGTGCGTTAGGGTTGTTCCTGGTGGATCGCAAGGTGTCCGGTGCGTCGTCGGAAATGCTCGTGGGTACCGTCGAACATCCGGTGATTCCACCGCGAATCTGGCTGTTCGTGTTTGCCATCATTGCCCACAACATTCCGGAAGGCATGGCAGTGGGCGTCTCGGCCGGTGGCGGGATGCCAGAGGCCGACAGCCTGGCCATGGGCATCGCCTTGCAGGATGTGCCGGAAGGGCTGGTGATTGCATTGGTGTTGGCCGGGGCGGGGATGTCCCGGGTCAAGGCATTCCTGATTGGCGCGGCGTCAGGGTTGGTCGAGCCGGTCTTTGCGCTGTTGTGCGCCTGGCTGGTCAGCCTGGCCGAGATGCTGTTGCCGTTGGGCTTGGCGTTGGCGGCGGGGGCAATGCTGTTGGTGGTGACCCATGAAGTCATTCCCGAGTCGCGTCGACACGGTCATGACAAGCTGGCCAGTCTTGGATTGTTGATCGGGTTTTGTTTGATGATGGTGATGGATACGGCTTTGGCGTAATACGGCCTGTGTAGGAGCGAGGCTTGCCCGCGAATGCCGTTACGCAGTGGAACTGATGAACCGTGTCATCGTTCTTCGCGGGCAAGCCTCGCTCCTACAAGGGCGAGTTTACTCACCTTCGTCGAAGTAGTTATTGATCAGCGACACCAGCGCATTCAGCGCCTCATCGGCCTGCTCGCCTTCGGTACTCAAATGAATCCTGGTGCCCTTGCCAGCCGCGAGCATCATCATCGCCATGATGCTTTTGCCATCGACTACCGAGTCCGGGGTGCGTCCCACCCTGATCGTGCAATCCTTGAACTGACCGGCAACCCCGACAAATTTGGCGGAAGCACGGGCGTGCAGGCCCAGCTTGTTGATGATTTCGATTTCCAGAGCAGGCATCGCGATGTGAATCCTTTAGCTGAGGTCGCGGTGGCGAACCTGGACGTTCTTCAGGGTATTTTGCAGGGCCTGACCCAGGCGTTCGGTCAGGTAGACGGAGCGGTGATGCCCGCCGGTGCAGCCAATGGCGATGGTGACGTAAGCGCGATTGCTGGCCGCAAAGCGGGGCAGCCACTTGAGCAGGTAGGTAGAAATGTCCTGGAACATTTCTTCGACGTCCGGCTGTGCTGCCAGGTAGTCGGCGACCGGCTTATCGAGCCCGGACTGTTCGCGCAATTCCGGCTTCCAGTAGGGATTCGGCAAACAACGTACGTCGAATACCAGGTCGGCGTCCACCGGCATGCCACGCTTGAAACCGAACGACTCCACCAGGAACGCCGTACCGGGTTCCGGTTGATTCAGCAAACGCAGCTTGATGGTATCGCGCAACTGATACAGGTTCAGGTTGGTGGTGTTGACCTTGAGATCGGCGAGGTCGGCAATCGGCCCGAGCAGCATGCTCTCATCGCTGATCGCCTCCGCCAGTGAACGGTTGGCATTGCTCAGCGGGTGACGCCGGCGGGTCTCCGAAAAACGTTTGAGCAAGGTTTCTTCGTCGGCGTCCAGATACAGTACATCGCACTGGATATGCCGGCTGCGGACTTCTTCCAGCAGCTCGGGAAAGCGTGAAAGGTGGCTCGGCAAGTTACGCGCGTCGATGGACACGGCAACCAGCGGCTGGGCGAGCTCGGTGTGGATCAACGCACGTTCGGCCAGCTCCGGCAGAAGCCCGGCAGGCAGGTTGTCGATGCAGTAGAAGCCGTTGTCCTCGAGAACATCGAGCGCGGTACTTTTACCTGAGCCGGAACGGCCACTGACGATGATCAAGCGCATGATTAATGACCGTTTTGCTCGTCCAGGACAACCTGATACAAGGCTTCATTGCTCGGGGCGCTGCGCAGCTTATCGCGTACTTCCTTGCGATCGAGCATGCTGGCGATCTGGCGCAGCAGCTCCAGGTGCGCATCGGTAGCGGCTTCCGGGACCAGCAGCACGAACAGCAGGTCAACCGGGGCACCGTCGATGGCGTCGAAATCGATGGGAGCGTCCAGATGCATCAAGGCACTGACGGGTGAGGTGCAGCCCTTGAGCCGACAATGGGGGATGGCGATGCCGTTGCCAAAACCGGTCGAGCCGAGTTTTTCACGGGCAATCAGAGCCTCGAAGACATCTTGCATCTCCAGATCCGGCACTTCTTTATGGATGAGGTTGGCAATTTGCTCGAGGGCTTTCTTTTTACTGCCGCCCGGCACGTTCACGAGGGAACGGCCGGGGGTCAGGATGCTTTCAAGTCGGATCATGGGTTGGGAGTGTTAACGACCGGTCGCGCCCTGGAGGAGGCTCTGGGTCTTTTCCTTATGCTTTTTGAGTTGTTTATCCAGCTTGTCGGTCAATGCGTCGATGGCCGCGTACATATCGGTATGTTCCGCGTTGGCGACGACTTCATTGCCGGGAATATGCAGCGTGGCTTCGATTTTCTGCTTCAGCTTTTCGACCGTCATCGTGACCTGCACGTTGGTGATCTTGTCGAAGTGCCTCTCCAATCGTTCGAGTTTTTCGCCGATGTAGGTGCGAAGAGGTTCGGTCACTTCCAGTTGGTGTCCACTGATGTTGACTTGCATACAGCTTCTCCTTCGTTGCCAGTGCATAAAGCGGCAGGCAGAAATGCCTGCCACTGGAACGCTGTGGCGTGGCTCTACATCAACCGCTTGCGTTCGCTCGAAGGCGCGATCCCGAGGGATTCGCGGTACTTGGCGACGGTGCGGCGAGCCACCTGAATGCCTTGTGCCTCCAGTAAACCAGCGATCTTGCTGTCACTCAACGGCTTTTTCTGATTTTCCGCTGCAACCAGTTTTTTGATGATCGCGCGGATCGCCGTGGACGAGCATTCACCGCCTTCCGAGGTGCTGACGTGGCTGGAAAAAAAGTATTTCAGTTCATAGATGCCCCGGGGGGTATGCATGAATTTCTGCGTGGTCACCCGGGAAATCGTCGACTCGTGCATGCCCACCGCCTCGGCAATGTCATGCAGCACCAACGGCTTCATGGCTTCGTCGCCGTACTCCAGGAAGCCGCGCTGATGCTCGACGATCTGGGTGGCCACCTTCATCAGGGTTTCGTTGCGGCTCTGCAGGCTCTTGATGAACCAGCGGGCTTCTTGCAACTGATTGCGCATGAAGGTGTTGTCGGCACTGGTGTCGGCGCGGCGCACGAAACCGGCGTATTGGGCGTTGACCCGCAGCCGTGGCACCGATTCCTGGTTCAGCTCCACCAGCCAGCGCTCGTTGTCCTTGCGCACGATGACATCGGGGACGACGTATTCGGCTTCGCTGGACTCGATCTGCGAGCCAGGACGCGGGTTGAGGCTCTGCACCAGCTCGATCACCTGGCGCAGTTCATCTTCCTTGAGCTTCATGCGGCGCATCAGCTGGCTGTAGTCGCGGCTGCCAAGCAGGTCGATGTAATCGCTGACCAGACGCTTGGCCTCGGCCAGCCACGGGGTCTTGGCGGGCAATTGGCGCAATTGCAGCAACAGGCATTCGCCCAGGTTGCGGGCGGCGATGCCGGCGGGTTCGAATTGCTGGATGCGATGCAGGACGGCTTCTATTTCGTCCAGTTCGATGTCCAGTTCCGGGTCGAAGGCTTCGAGAATTTCCTCGAGGGTTTCGTCCAGGTAGCCCTGATTGTTGATGCAGTCGATCAGGGTCACGGCAATCAGGCGATCGGTGTCGGACATCGGTGCCAGGTTCAGTTGCCACAGCAGATGGCTTTGCAGGCTCTCACCGGCCGATGTACGGGTAGTGAAGTCCCACTCGTCGTCATCGTTGCTCGGCAGGCTGCTGGCGCTGGTCTGGTAAACGTCTTCCCAGGCGGTATCGACCGGCAGTTCGTTGGGAATGCGCTCGTTCCAGTCACCTTCCTCGAGGTTATCCACCGTCGGGGCGGTTTCCTGGTAGGAGGGTTCCGTCACATCGGCGTTGGGTTGCTGTTCGGCTTTGTCGGCCAAGGGGTCGGCGTTATCGAAGTCGTCGCCTTCTTCCTGGCGTTCGAGCATCGGATTGGACTCCAGGGCCTCCTGGATTTCCTGTTGCAGGTCCAGGGTCGACAATTGGAGCAGGCGGATGGCCTGTTGCAGCTGCGGTGTCATCGTCAGCTGCTGGCCCATTCTCAAGACTAGCGATGGTTTCATGGCAGGGGCTTAACACCTTATTCGCCGGCGCACATGCGCCATCCACTACAGGGCGCCGGAGCGCCAAACATAAGCAAATTATATGCCCGAAACTTTAGCGTTTGCCTAGAGCGTTGTAACAATAAAAAAGTGTTGATTTTTTATCGAGACAAGCGCTTGAGCGACAGCTGGACACCTCAGCGCCTACAGGCGGAACTCATGGCCCAGATACACTTCCTTGACCAGCTCGTTGGCCAGGATGGTGTCGGAGTCGCCTTCGGCGATCAGTTGGCCATCGTTGACGATATAGGCGGTTTCGCAGATATCCAGGGTTTCGCGGACGTTGTGGTCCGTGATCAGCACACCAATGCCCTTGGCCTTGAGGTGATGGATGATCTGTTTGATGTCGCCTACCGAAATCGGGTCCACGCCGGCGAAGGGTTCGTCGAGGAGGATGAATTTCGGATTGGTGGCCAGTGCCCGGGCGATTTCCACGCGGCGGCGCTCACCACCGGACAGGCTCATGCCGAGGTTGTCGCGGATGTGGTGGATATGGAATTCCTGCAGCAGGCTTTCCAGCTCCTTGCGACGACCAGCCTTGTCGAGCTCCTTGCGGGTCTCGAGGATCGCCAGGATGTTATCGGCCACCGAGAGCTTGCGGAAGATCGACGCTTCCTGCGGAAGATAGCCGATACCGGCTTTCGCGCGACCGTGCATCGGCTGATGGCTGACATCCAGATCATCGATCAGTACGCGGCCCTGATCGGCCTGTACCAGGCCGACGATCATGTAGAAGCAGGTGGTTTTGCCGGCGCCGTTAGGGCCGAGCAAGCCGACGATCTGACCGCTGTCGATCGACAGGCTGACGTCGCGCACGACCTGGCGGCTCTTGTAGCTCTTGGCCAGATGCTGAGCTTTCAGAGTTGCCATTACTGGGCCTTTTGCTCGTCGGTTTTCTTTTTCGGCTGGATCACCATGTCGATGCGCGGGCGCGACTCGGTCACCTTGTTGCCTGTAGCGCGACCGGCGCTCGCCAGTTTCTTCTCTGTGTCGTAGACGATTTTCTCGCCCTGGGTGACGTTGTTGTCCTTGTCGATGACTTTGGCGCGATCGATCAGCACGACGCGGTTTTGCGAGGCGTGGTACTGGATAGTGACGCCATAGCCCTGAACCGGCTTGGTGTCGCCGGCGGTCTGCAGTTGCTCGAAGTAGGCGAGGTTGCCCACCGAGGTCACCACGTCGATATCGCCGGCCGGGGTGCGGGTGATGGTCACGGTGTTGCCGGTGACCTTCATCGAACCCTGGGTGATGATCACGTCGCCCTTGTAGGTGGCAACGCCATTCTTGTCGTCCAGTTGGGCATCGTCGGCTTGAATGCGGATAGGCTGCTCTTGATCGTTCGGCAGAGCCCAGGCGCTCACGCTTCCCAGTGCTGCGCCCAGACTGAGCAAAATAGGGAGGGTTTTAACGAGCCTCATACTGTCCTCTTACGTTCGATAGCAGGTGTATCCTGCTTTCTTTCAAATACGCTTTCATGCCCGTGCCGGTCGACACACCACCCGCGCCGTCGATTCTAACGGGTTGCTCGGTCTGCGCATATTGCCGCTGCGGGAACACGGTCATGCGAGTGCTGGTAATAATGGTCGTGCGCTTTTTTTCGTCGGTGCGGGCGATACGTACCGAGTCGATCAGTTCGACTTCGGTTCCGCCGGAATTGACTTCGCCGCGTTCGCTCTGCACGTGCCACGGAAACTCGGTGCCGCGGAACATGTTCAGGTCCGGCTTGCTGACCAGCGTCACGTCAGTGGCCTTGAGGTGTTCGACCTTGTCGGACGTCATGTCGTACTGCAATTTGCCATCTGGCAGGTACTGCACGGTATGGGTGTTGGTCGCGTACCAGTCGATCCGGGTTTCATCGGCCTTGGCGGCCGGCTTGTCGAGGAAGCGCTCCGGACTGATGTTCCAGTAACCGACCGCCGCGAAAATGGCGGCGATGCACCCGAACACCAGGAATTTGCGAATCGTTTTGCTCAGCATAGTGGGCTCACAGGTACGCGGCGTTGGCCGCATCGAGACGGCCCTGGGCGCGCAGGATCAATTCGCAGAATTCGCGAGCGGCACCTTCGCCGCCACGGGCCAGGGTGATGCCGTGGGCGTGTTCACGCACGAAACTGGCGGCACTGGCCACCGCCATGCCCAGGCCGACGCGGCGAATGACCGGCAGGTCCGGCAAGTCGTCGCCGAGGTAGGCGACCTGTTCATAGCTTAGGTCGAGTTGCGCCAGAAGCTCGTCGAGCACCACCAGTTTGTCTTCGCGACCCTGGTACAGGTGTGGAATGCCGAGGTTCTTCGCCCGTCGCTCGACCACCGGGGTCTTGCGTCCGCTGATGATAGCGGTCTGCACGCCGGCTGCCATCAACATCTTGATGCCCTGGCCGTCGAGGGTGTTGAACGTCTTGAATTCGCTGCCGTCTTCCAGGAAATACAGGCGTCCGTCGGTCAGTACGCCATCGACGTCGAATATCGCCAGCTTGATGTTCTTGCCGCGTTCCAGCAGATCGGTGCTCATTACATTACTCCTGCACGCAGCAGATCGGACAGGTTGAAGGCGCCGATCGGACGGTCCTCCTTGTCCACCACCACCAGTGCGTTGATTCGATGGTCTTCCATGATTTTCAGGGCCTCGGCGGCCAGCATTTCAGGGCGAGCCGTCTTGCCATGCACGGTCATGACCTGGTCGATGGTGGCGTGATGGATGTCGATGGCGCGGTCCAGGGTGCGGCGCAAATCGCCGTCGGTGAAGATCCCGGCGAGTTTACCATCGGCTTCCAGGATCACCGTCATGCCCAGACCTTTACGGGTCATTTCCATCAGCGCGTCCTTGAGCAGGGTGCCGCGCTGCACCTGCGGCAGTTCCTGCCCGGCGTGCATGACGTTTTCCACTTTCAGCAGCAGGCGTCGGCCAAGGGCGCCGCCGGGATGGGAAAAGGCGAAATCTTCAGCGGTAAACCCCCGGGCTTCGAGCAGCGCAACGGCCAGGGCATCGCCCATGACCAGGGCCGCAGTGGTCGACGACGTCGGTGCCAGGTTCAGCGGGCAGGCTTCGTGTTCGACGTGCACGTTGAGATTGACCTCGGCAGCCTTGGCCAGCGGGGAGTCGGGGTTGCCGGTCATGCTGATCAGCTGGATGCCCAAGCGCTTGATCAGTGGCAGCAGGGTCACGATTTCATTGGTCGAGCCGGAGTTCGACAGCGCCAGAATGACGTCGTCGCGGGTGATCATGCCCATGTCGCCGTGGCTGGCTTCGGCCGGGTGCACGAAAAAAGCCGTGGTGCCGGTGCTCGCCAGGGTGGCGGCAATCTTGTTGCCGATGTGCCCTGACTTGCCCATGCCGACCACGACCACGCGGCCCTTGCTGGCCAGAATCATCTCGCAAGCGCGTACGAAATCCGCGTCGATACGGGGCAACAAGCCGGTGACGGCTTCCAGTTCGAGGCGGACGGTGCGTTGTGCAGACTGAATCAGGTCGCTGGATTGGCTCATGTCGGAAATCGTATAGCCTGATGAAAAGGCGGCGATTATAACGGTTATGATCGAAAGCCTCACGCAAGTTCGTCGCGCTTTGTCACTCCCTGTTACTTAATCCCTGCAAATACACGCTTTTGCCCTGTCATGTTGCGGAACATGAACCGGCGTGGGCCTTGGGCGCTTGGCCTTTGCAGTGATATAGTTCGCCGCCAGTTCGGCCCTGCCCGGGGAGGCATGTGCTTTCGCAAGAAAGTCAGGCGTCCGAGTGAGAGGCTGCATCGCAAGGAGTTTAGATGAGTGCCGATAACGCCTACGCGGTCGAGCTGAAGGGACTGACCTTCAAGCGCGGTGCGCGCAGCATTTTCAATAACGTCGATATCCGTATACCGCGCGGCAAGGTCACCGGCATAATGGGGCCTTCCGGGTGTGGCAAGACCACGCTGTTGCGTTTGATGGGCGCCCAATTGCGCCCGACCAAGGGCGAGGTCTGGGTCAACGGTCAGAACCTGCCGAAGCTGTCGCGCAGCGACCTGTTCGATGCGCGCAAGCACATGGGCGTGCTGTTTCAGAGCGGCGCGCTGTTCACCGATCTCGATGTGTTCGAGAACGTCGCCTTTCCGCTACGGGTTCATACCGAGCTTCCGGAAGAAATGATCCGGGACATCGTCCTGCTCAAATTGCAGGCCGTGGGCTTGCGTGGCGCCATCGACCTGATGCCTGACGAGCTGTCCGGCGGCATGAAGCGCCGTGTCGCGCTGGCCCGGGCGATTGCCCTCGATCCGCAGATCCTCATGTATGACGAGCCCTTTGTCGGTCAGGATCCGATCGCCATGGGCGTGCTGGTGCGCCTGATCCGCCTGCTCAACGATGCGCTGGGCATCACCAGCATCGTGGTGTCCCACGACCTGGCCGAGACCGCGAGCATTTCCGACTACATCTATGTGGTGGGCGAAGGGCAGGTATTGGGGCAGGGCACGCCCGAGGAACTGATGAACTCCCAGGAGCCACGGATTCGCCAGTTCATGACCGGCGAACCCGACGGTCCGGTCGCCTATCACTTTCCAGCGACGGATTTCCGCGCAGATCTTCTGGGGAAGCGTTGATGCGCAAGATTTCACTGATAGAAAGAGTGCGCCGTTTCGGCCACTCCGGAATTGACGTGCTGGCAGTGTTCGGTCGTTCGGCGATATTCCTGTTTCATGCCTTGTTCGGCCGTGGCGGCATTGGCGGCGGTTTCGGGCTGCTGGTCAAGCAACTGCATTCGGTGGGCGTGATGTCCCTGGTGATCATCGTGGTCTCCGGAGTGTTCATCGGCATGGTGCTGGCGCTGCAAGGCTTCAACATCCTGTCCAGCTATGGATCGGAGCAGGCGGTCGGGCAGATGGTTGCGCTGACGTTGCTGCGTGAACTGGGGCCGGTGGTCACCGCCTTGCTGTTCGCCGGGCGCGCAGGTTCGGCCCTGACGGCCGAAATCGGCAACATGAAATCCACCGAGCAATTGTCCAGCCTGGAAATGATCGGTGTCGACCCGCTCAAGTACATCATTGCCCCGCGCCTGTGGGCCGGCTTCATTTCCCTGCCGGTGCTGGCGATGATTTTCAGCGTGGTGGGTATCTGGGGCGGTTCGTGGGTGGCCGTCGACTGGCTGGGTGTCTATGAAGGCTCCTACTGGTCGAACATGCAGAACAGCGTGACCTTTGCCGACGATGTGCTCAACGGCATCATCAAAAGCATTGTCTTCGCCTTTGTCGTGACCTGGATCGCCGTGTTCCAAGGCTACGACTGCGAGCCCACTTCCGAGGGGATCAGTCGTGCCACTACCAAGACCGTGGTGTATGCCTCTTTGGCAGTGCTCGGCCTGGACTTTATTCTGACCGCCTTGATGTTTGGAGATTTCTGATGCAAAACCGCACCCTGGAAATCGGTGTCGGCCTTTTCTTGCTGGCTGGCATCCTGGCTTTGCTGTTGCTGGCGTTGCGGGTGAGTGGCCTGTCCCCGAGCGCAACGACCGATACATATAAACTTTATGCCTATTTCGACAATATCGCCGGTTTGACGGTCAGAGCTAAAGTGACCATGGCCGGTGTGACCATCGGCAAGGTCACGGCGATCGATCTGGACCGCGACAGTTTCACCGGCAGGGTGACCATGCAGCTGGAGAAGACGGTAGATAATCTGCCGACCGATTCCACCGCATCTATCCTGACCGCTGGCCTGTTGGGCGAGAAGTACATCGGTATCAGCGTGGGCGGCGAAGAAGGCTTGCTCAAGGAGGGTGGGACCATCCACGACACCCAGTCGTCGCTGGTGCTCGAGGACCTGATCGGTAAATTCCTGCTCAATACCGTTAGCAAAGAAGCCAAATAAGGAGTTTTTGAATGATCTCTATCCTGCGACGTGGCCTGTTGATATTGCTCGCGGCCGTGCCGTTGATGGCTAACGCTGTGGCGGCGCCGTCGGCGCACGAACTGATTCAGGACACGACTACCCGGTTGCTGGCCGACCTGGCTGCCAACAAGGAAAAATACAAGCAAAGCCCGAAGGACTTCTACGATGCGCTGAACGGTATCGTCGGGCCGGTGGTCGATGCCGAGGGGATATCCAGAAGCATCATGACCGTGAAGTACTCGCGCAAGGCCACGCCCGAGCAAATGCAGCGCTTCCAGGAAAACTTCAAGCGCAGCCTGATGCAGTTCTATGGCAACGCGTTGCTCGAATACAACAACCAGGGCATCACCGTTTCGCCGGCCAAGGACGAAAGCGGCACCCGGACCAGCGTCGACATGCAGGTCAGGGGCAGCAGCGGTTCGATCTATCCTGTGTCCTACACACTCGAGAAAATCAACGGCGAGTGGAAGGTGCGCAACGTGATCATCAACGGCATCAACATCGGCAAGCTGTTCCGCGATCAGTTCACTGATGCGATGCAGCGCAATGGCAACGACCTGGACAAGACCATCGACAATTGGGCCGGAGAAGTCGCCAAAGCCAAGGAAACCACGGAAAAAGCCGCCGAGAAGCAAACTCAATGAGTGTGTCGGCCATTCGCATGAGCGACGCCGGCGAGCTGCTGCTCAGCGGCATGCTGGACTACCGCACCGGTCCCGGCCTGCGCAAGCAGGGCCAGGCGCTGATCAAGTCCAGCAAGGCCGCTACGCTGGTGGTCGATTGTTCGGCCGTGTTGAAGTCCAGCAGTGTCGGCTTGTCGCTGTTGCTGTGCTTCATGCGTGATGCAGAGGCGGCCGGCAAGGCGTGGAGCATCCGTGGAATGCCCGAAGACATGCGTGAAATCGCTCAGGTCAGCGAATTGACCGAGCTGTTGGCGCAACCCTAACCAGCATCTATGAACAAGCCCCCCGTCAGAGTCCTGCTTCGCGGGGTTCGCAGGCGCGGGGCTTTTTTGTATGATGTCCGACCCGCGCGCACAGGGCGCCGATTGAGGTTGAGCATGCAGGCCGTAGAAGTGAAGAGCTTCCTTGAAGGAAAGCTGCCCGGAACGCTGGTAGAAGTTGAGGGCGAAGGCTGCAACTTTCAGCTGAACGTGATTAGCGATGAACTGGCGGCGTTGAGCCCGGTCAAGCGTCAGCAGCAGATCTATGCCCATTTGAACCCATGGATCACCGATGGCAGCATCCATGCGGTCACTATGAAATTTTTCAGCAGCGCGGCCTGGGCCGAGCGCACCTGAGCCCAAGGGCGTCGAGATTCTTATGGATAAATTGATAATTACCGGTGGCGTTCGTCTTGATGGCGAAATCCGCATCTCCGGGGCAAAGAACTCTGCCCTGCCGATCCTGGCGGCCACCTTGCTGTGCGATGGCCCGGTGACCGTTGCCAACCTGCCGCACCTGCACGACATCACCACCATGATCGAGCTGTTCGGTCGCATGGGCATCGAGCCTGTGATCGACGAGAAGCTCAGCGTCGAAATCGACCCGCGCACCATCAAGACCCTGATCGCCCCGTACGAACTGGTCAAGACCATGCGTGCGTCGATCCTGGTGCTGGGCCCGATGGTTGCCCGTTTCGGCGAAGCCGAAGTCGCACTGCCTGGCGGTTGCGCCATCGGTTCGCGTCCGGTTGACCTGCACATCCGCGGTCTTGAAGCCATGGGCGCCATCATCGACGTCGAAGGCGGCTACATCAAGGCCAAGGCGCCTGAAGGCGGCCTGCGCGGTGCGCACTTCTTCTTCGATACCGTCAGCGTGACCGGCACCGAAAACATCATGATGGCCGCCGCACTGGCCAAGGGCCGCAGCGTGCTGGCAAACGCCGCTCGCGAGCCTGAAGTCATCGACCTGGCGAACTTCCTGAACGCCATGGGCGCCAAGATCACTGGCGCCGGCACCGACACCATCACCATCGATGGCGTCGAGCGTCTGCACCCGACCACCTACAAGGTAATGCCCGACCGTATCGAGACCGGCACCTACCTGGTGGCCGCGGCGGTCACCGGCGGTCGGGTGAAGGTCAAGGACACGGATCCGACCATCCTCGAAGCCGTCCTGGAAAAGCTCCGTGAATCGGGTGCCGAAATCACCTGTGGCGAAGACTGGATCGAACTGAACATGCACGGCAAGCGGCCAAAAGCCGTCAACGTGCGCACGGCTCCGTACCCGGCGTTCCCGACCGACATGCAGGCGCAGTTCATCTCCCTCAACGCCATTGCCGAAGGCACCGGTGCCGTGATCGAGACGATCTTCGAAAACCGCTTCATGCACGTGTACGAACTGCACCGCATGGGCGCCAAGATCCAGGTCGAGGGCAACACTGCCATCGTTACCGGGACCGAGAAGCTCAAGGGCGCGCCAGTGATGGCCACCGACCTGCGTGCATCAGCCAGCCTGGTCATCTCGGCGCTGATCGCCGAAGGCGACACCCTGATCGACCGCATCTACCACATAGACCGTGGTTACGAGTGCATCGAAGAGAAGCTGCAGATGCTCGGCGCCAAGATCCGCCGCGTACCGGGCTAGTTTCTGTTGCATGGGCACAGGGACGTGCCCGTTGGTTTCGTTTCAAGTCGAGCCTGTTTCAGGCTCGATGTGTGTCCGGCGCCATTTGCGACCGGGCATCAGTAGCCTGATAAGGACTGACGTTTCCCATGTTGACCATCGCACTGTCCAAGGGCCGCATCCTTGACGACACCTTGCCGCTTCTGGCTGAAGCGGGCATCGTGCCGACCGAGAATCCGGACAAGAGCCGCAAGCTGATCATCCCCACGACCCAGGCCGATGTCCGCCTGCTGATCGTGCGCGCCACCGATGTGCCGACTTACGTCGAGCATGGCGCCGCCGACCTCGGTGTCGCCGGTAAAGATGTGCTGATGGAATATGGCGGCCAGGGTTTGTACGAACCTCTGGATCTGCGGATTGCCCTCTGCAAGCTGATGACCGCTGGCCGTGTTGGCGATGTCGAGCCCAAGGGCCGTTTGCGGGTGGCGACCAAGTTCGTCAACGTTGCCAAACGCTACTATGCCGAACAGGGCCGTCAGGTCGACATCATCAAGCTCTACGGCTCGATGGAACTGGCGCCGCTGATCGGTCTGGCAGACAAGATCATCGACGTGGTCGACACCGGCAACACCCTGCGCGCCAATGGCCTGGAACCCCAGGATTTCATCGCCGACATCAGCTCCCGCCTGATCGTCAACAAGGCTTCGATGAAAATGCAGCACGCCCGTATCCAGGCGTTGATCGACACCCTGCGCAAGGCAGTGGAGTCTCGACACCGCGGCTGATTCACCTGCGCGACGCTGAGTCGCGCCCGTCTATCCGCCTCATAGCCAGAATTCTCAGGTGCCCAAGCGGAAACGACTGCTAAGTTAGGGCGCCTGAGTTTTTGCCAATTCTATGAGGCTCTCGCTATGACCGCACCGACTGCAATTCGCCGACTCGACGCTGCTGACCCGGATTTCGCACATCATCTGGATCATCTGCTGAGCTGGGAAAGTGTGTCCGACGACTCGGTCAATCAGCGCGTGCTGGACATCATCAAGACCGTGCGCGAGCGTGGCGATGCGGCGCTGGTGGACTACACCCGGCAATTCGACGGCCTGGACGTTGCCTCCATGGCCGACCTGATCCTGCCGCGTGAACGCCTGGAACTGGCCCTGACGCGGATCACCGTGCCCCAGCGCGAAGCCCTGGAAAAAGCCGCGGCCCGTGTGCGCAGCTACCACGAAAAGCAGAAACAGGATTCCTGGAGCTACACCGAAGCCGATGGCACCGTGCTCGGCCAGAAGGTCACGCCGCTGGACCGCGCCGGCCTGTACGTCCCGGGCGGCAAGGCGTCGTACCCGTCCTCGGTGCTGATGAACGCGATTCCCGCCAAGGTGGCCGGCGTGACCGAAGTGGTCATGGTCGTGCCGACCCCGCGCGGTGAAATCAACGAGCTGGTGCTGGCTGCGGCCTGCATCGCCGGTGTCGACCGCGTGTTCACCATCGGTGGCGCGCAAGCGGTCGCTGCGCTGGCGTATGGCACCGAAAGCGTGCCGAAGGTCGACAAGGTGGTCGGGCCGGGCAACATCTATGTCGCCACTGCCAAGCGCCACGTGTTCGGCCAGGTCGGTATCGACATGATCGCCGGCCCCTCGGAAATCCTCGTGGTGTGCGATGGCAAGACCGATCCGGACTGGATCGCCATGGACCTGTTCTCCCAGGCCGAGCACGACGAAGACGCCCAGGCGATCCTGGTCAGTCCGGACGCCGGGTTCCTCGACCAGGTCGCCGCCAGCATCGCCAGACTGCTGCCGACCATGGAGCGCGCCGAGATCATCGAAACCTCGATCAATGGCCGTGGCGCGCTGATCAAGGTCCGCGACATGGATCAGGCCATCGAAGTGGCCAACCGCATCGCGCCGGAGCACCTGGAATTGTCGGTCGCCGATCCGCAAGCCTGGCTGCCGCAGATCCGTCACGCCGGTGCGATCTTCATGGGCCGTCACACCTCCGAAGCCCTGGGCGACTACTGCGCCGGCCCGAACCACGTGCTGCCGACTTCCGGCACCGCGCGATTCTCCTCGCCGCTGGGGGTGTACGACTTCCAGAAACGCTCGTCGATCATCTTCTGCTCCGAGCAGGGGGCGTCCGAACTGGGCAAGACCGCTTCCGTGCTGGCCCGTGGCGAGTCGTTGACCGCGCACGCGCGCAGTGCCGAATACCGCATCGTTGACGAAGACTTTCCACAAGGGCAGGGGAACTGAACATGAGTAAATTCTGGAGCCCGTTCGTCAAGAACCTGGTGCCTTACGTGCCCGGCGAACAGCCGAAACTGGCCAAGCTGGTGAAGCTCAATACCAATGAAAATCCGTACGGTCCATCGCCCAAGGCCCTGGCGGCGATGCAGACCGAACTGAACGACAACCTGCGCCTGTACCCGGACCCGAACAGCGATCTGCTGAAAAACGCAGTCGCCAACTACTACGGCGTACAGACCAATCAGGTGTTCCTCGGCAACGGTTCCGATGAAGTCCTGGCGCACATCTTCCACGGTCTGCTGCAACACGATCAGCCGCTGCTGTTCCCGGACATCAGCTACAGCTTCTATCCGGTCTACTGCGGCTTGTACGGAATCGCCTTCGACGCGGTACCGCTGGACGAGCAGTTCCAGATCGATCCGGCGGACTACGCCAGGCCGAACGGCGGGATCATTTTCCCTAACCCGAACGCACCGACCGGCTGCCTGCTGGCGCTGGACGCCGTGGAGCAAATCCTCAAGGCCAGCCCGGATACGGTGGTCGTGGTGGATGAGGCTTACATCGACTTTGGTGGCGAGACGGCGATCACGCTGGTGGACCGTTATCCCAATCTGCTGGTCACTCAAACGTTGTCCAAGTCCCGCTCGCTGGCGGGCTTGCGCGTGGGGCTGGCAGTGGGCCATCCGGACCTGATCGAAGCTCTGGAGCGAATCAAGAACAGCTTCAACTCCTATCCGCTGGATCGCCTGGCGATTGTCGGCGCGGCGGCGGCGTTCGAGGATCGCGAGCACTTCGACAAGACCTGCCGGTGGGTGATCGAGAGTCGCGACAAGGTGGTCGGGCAATTGGAGGCGAAGGGCTTTGAAGTGTTGCCGTCGGCGGCGAACTTCATTTTCGCGCGTCATCCGCAGCACGATGCGGCGGGCCTGGCGGCGAAGTTGCGCGAGCAGGGTGTGATCGTCCGGCACTTCAAGCAGGAGCGGATTGCCCAGTTCCTGCGGATCAGCATCGGTACGCCAGAGCAGAATCAGGCGCTGATCGACGGCCTGGCCGACCTCTAAACCACGCCGCGGTCCTTGTAGGAGCGAGCTTGCTCGCGAAAAACCTGAGAACGCCTCGGGGTGTCAGGCCAACAGCGTTATCGTTGACGACTATCGCGAGCAAGCTCGCTCCTACAAGGGTTTTGTGTTGCTGCTTACTCTTGTTCTTTCTCTTTGGCCGGCGCCGGCGCAGGCGGCGGACGCAGTCCGACTTCCGCCACGAGCTTGAGCTCCTTGCCGTTGCGCATCACCTCAATCGTGACCTTGTCGGTCGGCTTGATCCGCGCCACCTGGTTCATCGAACGGCGACCATCGCCAGCCGGTTCGCCATCGATGGCGAGGATCACATCGCCTAATTGCAGGCCAGCCTTCTGCGCCGGGCCATCACGGAAAATCCCCGCCACTACGATTCCCGGACGCCCGGACAGACCAAAGGACTCCGCCAGTTCCTGGGTCAACGGCTGCACTTCGATCCCCAGCCACCCGCGAATCACCTGGCCGTGTTCGATGATCGACTTCATCACGTCCATGGCCAACTTGACCGGAATCGCGAAACCGATGCCTTGCGAACCGCCGGATTTGGAAAAGATTGCCGTGTTGATGCCGGTCAGGTTGCCGTTGGCATCCACCAGTGCCCCGCCGGAGTTGCCCGGGTTGATCGCGGCATCGGTCTGGATAAAGTCTTCGTAATTGTTCAAGCCCAACTGATTGCGCCCGGTGGCGCTGATGATGCCCATGGTCACGGTCTGGCCGACACCGAACGGGTTGCCGATGGCCAGGGCCACGTCGCCGATGCGGATATTGTCGGAACGGCCGACGGTGATCGAGGGCAGATGCTTCAAGTCGATCTTCAGCACCGCGAGGTCGGTTTCCGGGTCGCTGCCGATCACCCGGGCCAGGGTTTCCCGGCCGTCCTTCAGGGCGACCACGATCTGGTCGGCGCCGCTGGTCACGTGGTTGTTGGTCAGCAGATAGCCTTCCGGGCTCATGATCACGCCCGAGCCGAGGCTCGACTCCATGCGCTTCTGCTTGGGCGAGTTGTCGCCGAAGAAGCGGCGGAACTGCGGATCCTCGAACAGCGGATGGTTCGGTTTGTTGATGACCTTGGTGGTGTACAGGTTGACCACCGACGGCGCGGCCGTGGTCACCGCATCGGCGTAGGACACCGGGCCCTGTTGCATGATGGTGGTTTGCGGTGCTTGCTGCAGGTTGACGTCGAGGCTCGGGAGGCCGACCCACTGCGGGTAACGCTGGATGATCAACAGAGCGATAAGCACGCCGGCCAACAGCGGCCAGCCGGAAAAACGCAGCGCCTTGAGCATTAAGCACGTCCTGAGAGGTTGCAGGCGGTATGAGACCGCCCATAATGTCGCGCATTATACGAGGCCAAGCGTGCCTCTGAACGGGATATTTAGGAGTCTTTTATGGCCGTCGCCTTGAGCACCCTGGTCGAAGAAGCCGACCGTTACCTCAACAGCGCCAGGATTGCCGATTACTGCCCCAACGGCTTGCAGGTTGAAGGCCGGCCGCAGGTGATGCGCATCGTCAGTGGCGTCACCGCCAGCCAGGCGTTGCTCGACGCCGCCGTGGAAGCCAGCGCCGACCTGGTGCTGGTGCATCATGGCTACTTCTGGAAAGGCGAGAATCCGTGCATCACCGGCATGAAGCAGCGTCGCTTGAAGACCCTGCTCAAGCACGATATCAGCCTGCTGTCCTACCACCTGCCGCTGGATCTGCACCCCGAAGTCGGGAACAACGTGCAGCTGGCGCGTCAACTGGACATCACCGTCGAAGGCCCGCTGGACCCGGACAACCTCAAGGTGGTCGGCCTGGTCGGCTCATTGAACGAACCGGTGACCCCGCGGGATTTCGCGCGCCGGGTGCAGGAAGTCATGGGCCGTGAGCCGTTGTTGATCGAAGGCAGCGAGATGATTCGTCGGGTGGGTTGGTGCACCGGTGGCGGTCAGGGTTACATTGACCAGGCGGTGCTGGCCGGCGTCGATCTGTACCTGTCCGGTGAAGCCTCCGAACAAACCTTCCACAGCGCCCGGGAAAATGACATCAGCTTCATTGCCGCCGGTCACCACGCCACCGAGCGTTATGGTGTGCAGGCGTTGGGCGATTACCTGGCGCGGCGTTTTGCCCTGGAACACATCTTCATCGATTGCCCGAATCCGATTTGAATACCCCCGATTTCTCCCCCGTAGGAGCGAGGCTTGCCCGCGAAGAACGATAACGCGGTTTGATCAGGTACACCGCGTTAACGTTCTTCGCGGGCAAGCCTCGCTCCTACGGGTCCGTAGCGCCCAAACGAGGGGGTATATTCATATACCCTTTCGATCTAGCCGGCGTCCTGATTAGAAGAGGTCGCTGTGCTAGGATTCCCCGCTCGAACACGGCCCGCTGGCCGTCCATAAGATCGTTTTCGTGAGTAGCCATGGTCGACAAACTGACGCATCTGAAACAGCTGGAGGCCGAAAGCATCCACATCATCCGCGAGGTCGCCGCCGAGTTCGATAACCCGGTGATGCTGTACTCCGTCGGTAAAGACTCCGCCGTAATGCTGCACCTCGCGCGCAAGGCATTCTTCCCGGGCAAACTGCCGTTCCCGGTAATGCACGTCGACACCCAGTGGAAGTTCAAGGAAATGTACGCGTTCCGCGACCGCATGGTCGAAGAGCTCGGCCTGGACCTGCTGGTGCACGTCAATCCCGAGGGCGTGGCACAAGGCATCAACCCGCTGACCCACGGCAGTGCCAAGCACACCGACATCATGAAAACCGAAGGCCTCAAGCAGGCCCTCGACAAGTACGGTTTCGATGCCGCGTTCGGCGGTGCCCGTCGCGACGAAGAGAAATCCCGTGCCAAAGAGCGCGTGTACTCCTTCCGTGACACCAAGCACCGCTGGGATCCGAAAAACCAGCGCCCGGAGTTGTGGAACGTCTACAACGGCAACGTCAACAAGGGCGAATCCATTCGTGTGTTCCCATTGTCGAACTGGACCGAACTGGACATCTGGCAGTACATCTACCTCGAAGGCATCCCGATCGTGCCGCTGTATTTCGCCGCCGAACGCGACGTCATCGAGATGAATGGCACCTGGATCATGATCGACGACGAACGCCTGCTCAATCACCTGAGCGATGAAGACAAGGCGCGCATCGTCAAGAAGAAGGTCCGCTTCCGTACACTCGGCGACTACCCGTTGACCGGTGCGGTCGAGTCCGAGGCTACCAGCCTGACCGACATCATTCAGGAAATGCTCCTGACGCGAACTTCCGAACGCCAGGGCCGGGTCATCGACCACGATGGCGCAGGCTCGATGGAAGAAAAGAAACGTCAGGGTTATTTCTAAGGGGTTGTCATGTCGCACGTATCTGATTTGATCAGCGAGGACATCCTCGCCTACCTGGGCCAGCACGAACGCAAGGAAATGCTGCGCTTCCTGACCTGTGGCAACGTCGACGACGGCAAGAGCACCCTGATCGGGCGCCTGCTGCACGACTCCAAGATGATCTACGAAGATCACCTGGAAGCCATCACCCGCGACTCGAAAAAAGTCGGCACCACCGGTGAAGACGTCGACCTGGCCTTGCTGGTCGACGGCCTGCAGGCCGAGCGGGAGCAGGGCATCACCATCGATGTCGCCTACCGCTATTTCTCCACCGCCAAGCGCAAGTTCATCATCGCCGACACCCCCGGCCATGAGCAGTACACCCGCAACATGGCCACCGGTGCGTCCACCTGTGACCTGGCGATCATCCTGGTCGACGCCCGCTACGGCGTGCAGACCCAGACCCGTCGCCACAGCTTCATCGCCTCGTTGCTGGGCATCAAGCACATCGTGGTCGCCATCAACAAGATGGACCTCAACGGCTTCGACGAAACAGTTTTCGAGTCGATCAAGGCCGATTACCTGAAGTTCGCCGACGGTATCGCCTTCAAGCCGAGCACCATGGCCTTCGTGCCGATGTCGGCCTTGAAAGGCGACAACGTGGTGAACAAGTCCGAGCGCTCGCCGTGGTACACCGGCCAGTCGCTGATGGAAATCCTTGAAACCGTCGAAATCGCCAGCGACCGCAACTACACCGACCTGCGTTTCCCGGTGCAGTACGTCAACCGTCCGAACCTGAACTTCCGTGGTTTTGCCGGCACCCTGGCCAGCGGCATCGTGCACAAGGGCGATGAAGTCGTCGTCCTGCCGTCGGGCAAGAGCAGCCGCGTGAAATCCATCGTCACCTTCGAAGGTGAACTGGAACACGCAGGTCCCGGTCAGGCTGTCACGCTGACCATGGAAGACGAGATCGACATCTCCCGCGGCGACTTGCTGGTGCACGCCGACAACCAGCCGCAAGTGACCGACGCCTTCGACGCCATGCTGGTGTGGATGGCGGAAGAGCCGATGCTGCCGGGCAAGAAATACGACATCAAGCGCGCCACCAGTTACGTACCGGGTTCGATCACCAGCATCGTCAACCGCGTTGACGTGAACACCCTGGAAGAAGGCCCGGCCAGTTCGTTGCAACTGAACGAGATCGGTCGGGTCAAGGTCAGCCTCGACGCGGCCATCGCGCTGGACGGTTACGCGAGCAACCGCACCACCGGTTCGTTCATCGTCATCGATCGTCTGACCAATGGCACCGTCGCCGCTGGCATGATCATCGCTCAGCCGTTGAGCCATGGCAGCAGCACCCACCACGGCAAACTGGCCCACGTCGCCACCGAAGAACGCGCCCAGCGCTTCGGCCAGCAACCGGCCACCGTGCTGTTCAGCGGTTTGTCCGGCGCCGGCAAAAGCACCCTGGCCTACGCGGTTGAACGTAAGCTGTTCGACATGGGCCGTGCGGTGTTTGTACTCGATGGCCAGAACCTGCGTCACGACCTGAACAAAGGTCTGCCACAGGATCGCGCCGGGCGTACCGAGAACTGGCGTCGTGCCGCCCACGTGGCGCGTCAGTTCAACGAAGCCGGTCTGGTGACCCTGGCAGCCTTCGTGGCGCCAAGTGCCGAAGGTCGTGAGCAGGCCCGGGAACTGATCGGCAAGGAGCGTCTGCTGACGGTCTACGTCCAGGCCTCGCCGACGGTCTGTGCCGAGCGTGATCCGCAAGGCCTGTACGCGGCGGCCGGGGATAACATCCCGGGCGATTCCTTCCCGTACGACGTGCCGCTGGACGCCGACCTCGTGGTCGACACCCAGTCGCTGTCCCTGGAAGAAAGCGTCAAGCAAGTGCTGGACCTGCTGCGTCAGCGTGGCGCGATCTAAGCGTTAGCCGTTAATAAAAAACCCGTCGATGAGTGATTATCGGCGGGTTTTTTTGTGTCTGGTCGGACGCCTTCGTCGGAACGCCGACCGGAGCAAACCCGCTCCGACACTGTTTCAGTGAACACAAAATTTGCATTCCATAGAGAACACTGTGGGAGCTGGCTTGCCAGCGAAGAGGCCGGCACAAACAACTCAATACCCAGAATACTCACACTGCACCTGTCGCAATCCCCCAACCTTCCCCAACCAAAAGTAGTCCGAATATTTCAACATTGTAGGAAAACTCCATTTGTAACTTTTCCTATACGTGACTATCCAATTGATCATCATTTACCGGATGAGTATTACAACTGCCTCGGAAGTCGGTATCTCACATTAATTCAAGCGTCTGGGTAATCTTGTCAGCAGATGAAACACCTTGTGTCCATCGCACGGATTCAACTCAGATAACGTTTTAACCAGTGGGGGTCAAAGTATGCCGAGGGAGAGGGCTAGAAATTGGAGCGCACACATTGTACTGATGAAGATCATCGGACTTGTCGTCTTGCTTTCACTATTTCCATCTTCGCTGCGAGCAGATGTAGATGCTGGTCGCGCGAACCTGATGTCTGTTTATGAAGAAGCGTTAATGAGTGATGCCCAGTTGTTGGCCGCCAGGCATCATTATGAATCCCTCAAGGAAAAAGTACCCCAGGCGCGCGCCGGGTTATTACCAACCCTGAACTCCTCGGCACGCTCCGCTGCCGTTACCCAAACCGGATCTTCTCCAAGTCGTTCTCGCAATGATTCAACCCTTCAGGCCAACTTGATTCAACCGTTGTTTCGTGCCGATCGCTGGTTCCAGCTGGACGCCACGCAAGCGACGCTGAGCAAAGATCAATTCGAGCTGCTGGCAAAAGAACAATTACTGATCCTCAACGTGGCACAAGCTTATTTCGAAACCTTGCGAGCACTGGACAGGGTGGCAGCGTCCAAGGCAGAGGAAACCGCTCTGCAGCGTCAACTACAGCAGGCCCAGGGCCGACTTGCCAGGGGGGCGGCCAGCATCACCGACCTGTTGGATGCCAAGGCGGCGTACGACAATGCCAACGCCAACCGCAAGCTGGCGGAGCGCAAGGTGCATGATGCGTTCGGGGACTTGTCTCGTCTGACCAACAGACACTATTCGGCGATTGAAGGTCTCCAGCACCGGCTGCCCATTGTGGCGCCAGCACCCGGGCAAGCGGACGCCTGGGTCAATCAGGCGGTACAACAAAACCTGAATCTGCAAGCCAGCCAATTTTCGGTAGTCGCGGCGGAACATACCTTGCGGCAACGCAAGGCCGGATTCGCCCCCACCCTGGATGCGGTGGTCTCCTATCGCAAAGGCAACAGTGAAGTCACGAGCGGCGCTAACTACCGGGATGATATTACCCAACGCAGCATCGCACTTGAACTTAATATTCCCTTGTATTCAGGCGGCATGGTCCGTTCGCAAGTGCGCGAAGCCACCGAGCAGTTGACGCGAAGCCAATATGAAAAAGAAGACCGGCTTCGGGAAACAGTGCTGGTGACTCGTAATCTGCATCGCACCGTCAATTCCGATATCGAACAGGTAATAGCCAGACGCCAGTCCATTCAGTCCAGTCGAGCGTCGGTACAGGCAAACCAGGTAGGTTGGGAGATGGGGTCTCGAAACTTTGCGGATGTTCTTAATGCGCAACGCCAGCTTTATAACGTCGTCAGGGAGTACAACAACGCGCGCTATGACTACATCATCAATACCCTGAAACTGAAACAGGCGGCGGGACTGTTAAGTCCGGACGATCTTGTAAGCCTGAACAGTTATCTGTCCGGGAATTATGATTTTGAACAGGATTTCCTTCCTCCCGATAGTCCCGCGCGAACTTGATCCGGTGATACATCGGCAGTTTTTATCTCATTCAGTGCTTCATTCCGATTGACCAGGATGTCTCATGAGCGAAGAAGAAAAGATTGAATCCACTGCGGACATCGACAGCGGTGTTGCCTGCCTGGTCATGCTGGCCCGCTTCCATAATGTGGCGGCGTCGACCGAACACCTTAGCTACCTGTTTTCTACCCAAGGGCAAGCGCTCGGACAATCCGAATTGCTCTTGGCTGCGCGCAAGTCGGGCTTCAAGGCCAAGTCGGTGAAAACAACGATTGCCCGTCTTGACCGTACCCCGCTACCGGCGATTGCAACGGATCGTGACGGCGGCTTTTTTATCATCGCCAAACTGGATGAGGGAAAAGCCCTGATCCAGGATCCTCGCGCCAGCCGACCCGAGGTGATCAGCCTTGACCAGCTGCAAGCTCGATGGAGCGGGGGGTTGCTGTTGGTTCGTTCCGAATCCGCACTGCCCGGGGAGAACTCGCGCTTCGACTTCACCTGGTTCATCCCGGCCATCGTCAAACACCGAAAGCTGCTGGGCGAAATCGTGGTGGTTTCCTTTGTCCTGCAACTGTTCGCACTGGTGACACCGCTGTTCTTCCAGGTGGTCATGGACAAGGTGCTGGTGCATCAGGGCTTGACCACCCTGGATGTCATCGCCTCCGGCTTGCTGGCGGTGATGGTCTTCGAGTCCGCCCTCAGCGGTTTGCGCAGCTACGTATTTGCCCACACCACCAGCCGCATCGATGTGGAACTGGGCTCACGCCTGTTCCACCATTTGATCGGCTTGCCCTTGGCTTATTTTCAGGCGCGGCGCGTGGGCGACTCGGTGGCCCGTGTGCGTGAACTGGAAAACATCCGCAGCTTCCTCACGGGCAATGCCATCACCTTGCTGTTGGACGTGCTGTTTTCAGTAGCCTTCATCGTCGTGATGTTCTGTTACAGCGGCTGGTTGACCTTGATCGTGCTCCTGTCGTTACCGCTGTATGTGCTGGTCTCGCTATTGATCACGCCGTTGTTGAGATCGAGGCTGCAAGACAGTTTTGCGCGCGGTGCCGAGAACCAGGCGTTTCTGGTGGAGACGGTGAACGGTATCGATACGCTCAAGTCGATGGCGGTCGAGCCGCAGATCATGCGCAAGTGGGACAACCAGTTGGCGGCCTATGTCGCGGCCGGGTTCAAGACCCAGAACCTGTCCGCTATCGCTAACGAAAGCGTGTCCCTGATTGGCAAACTGGTCACCGTGGCAACACTGTGGCTGGGTGCCCAGCTGGTCATCGACGGCCAGTTGTCGGTGGGTGAGTTGATTGCTTTCAACATGCTTGCCGGGCGCGTATCGCAACCGATCATGCGCCTGGCGCAGCTCTGGACCAGCTTCCAGCAGACGGGTGTTTCGGTCCAGCGCCTGGGTGACATTCTCAATACACCCACCGAGTTGACCCAGGGCACCCGCAGCACGCTGCCGCCGCTCAAAGGCCATATCGAGTTCGACCAGGTGCATTTTCGCTATCGCACCGATGGCTCCGAAGTGTTGCGTGGGGTAAACCTGCAGGTCGAAGCCGGTGAAGTGATCGGGGTTGTCGGTCGGTCCGGTTCCGGCAAAAGCACCTTGACTCGCCTGCTCCAGCGCTTGTACGTCCCCGAGCGTGGCCGGGTGCTGGTCGATGGCATGGACTTGGCGGTGACCGATGTTTCATCCCTGCGCCGGCAGATTGGCGTGGTGTTGCAGGACAGCATGCTGTTCAACCGCAGCATCCGCGAAAACATAGCCCTGAGCGACCCGGGCGCTCCCCTCGAAGCGGTGATCGAGGCCGCAAAAATGGCCGGTGCCCATGCCTTCATCCTCGAATTGCCGGAAGGCTACGACACCGTCGTCGGCGAACACGGCGCTTCGCTGTCCGGCGGCCAGCGACAGCGCATCGCCATCGCCCGGGCGCTGATGGGCGACCCCCGCATCCTCATCTTCGACGAAGCCACCAGCGCCCTGGACTACGAGTCCGAGCGGATCATCCAGCAGAACATGCAGACCATCTGCCAGGGGCGCAGCGTGATCATCATCGCCCACCGACTGTCCGCCGTGCGGGATGCCCATCGCATCCTCGTGGTGGATCGCGGGCAAATCGTCGAACAGGGCTCACATGCCGAACTCATCGCCCAACAGGCGGAGCACTACTGCCGGCTGCACCGCCTGCAGCAAGGCTGAACGACCAGCCACCTGAAGCATCGCCGACCCCGCCTGTTGTTGACTCACGGAGTGATTGTCACATGACCGCAAGCCTTGATCTTTTGCAGCGCTACCGCGACGCCTGGCGTCAGTCCTGGCGCCAGCGCCGACAGATGGACGCGCCGGCGGGGCGCCTGCCCCATGAAATCCAGTTTCTACCCGCGGCCCTGGCGCTCCAGGACAAGCCCGTGCACCCGGCTCCCCGGGTCTTCCTCTGGAGCATCATGGCCTTCGCCATGCTGACAGTGCTGTGGGCCTCGATCGGCAAGATAGAAGTGGTCGCGATCGCACCGGGCAAGATCGTCCCCAGCGGTAAAATCAAGTTGATTCAATCCAGCGAAACCGCCGTGGTCAAAGCCATCCATGTCAGCGACGGCCAGACAGTCAGGGTCGGTGAGCGCCTGGTCGAACTCGATCCGACGTCCGCCGATGCCGACGTCAAACTCATCCAGAGCGACCTGCTGGCCGCGCGCATCGACAGCGCCCGGGGCACGGCAATGCTCGATGCGATCAACCACCGCCAGCCCCCGGACTCCCTGATCGGCGCCATCGAGCACGCCAACCCCGAGCAAGTGCTGGCCGCACAGCGCTGGCTCCAAGGGCAATACCAGGAATACCGCAGCAGCCTCGAGCTGGTCGATGCGGAAATCCTCCAGCGCAGCGCCGAAATACAGGCCGCCCGGGCGCAGGTCTCGAACCTGCTGAAAACCCTGCCGATCGCCACCCAACTGGCCGAAGACTATCAACGCTTGCTCACCGAGCAATACGTGGCCCGTCACGAATACCTGGAAAAAGAACAGGCCCGCCTGGACCTGCAGCGCCACCTGCGGGTGCAACAGGCCAGCGTGCTGCAATACTCCGCCGCCCGGGCAGAAGCCCAGCGCCGCCGTGAAGGCGTCGTCGCCCAGACCCGCCGGGCCATGCTCGACCTGCAGCAACAGGCCGATCAAAAAGTCGCACGACTGGTACAGGAACTGGCCAAGGCCCGCTACCAGGAATCACTGACCCTGCTCAACGCTCCGGTAGCGGGCACCGTTCAGCAACTGGCGATTCACACCGTCGGCGGCGTAGTCACCGCGGCCCAGCCACTGATGGTGATCGTTCCGGATAACCAGCCGGTGGAAGTCGAGGCGTTCCTGGAGAACAAGGACGTCGGATTCGTTCGAGCGGGGCAGGCCGTCACGGTCAAGGTGGAGACCTTCACTTTTACCAAGTATGGGACGGTGGAGGGCGAGGTTGTCAGCGTTTCAAGTGATGCGATTGAGGATGAGAAGAAGGGGCGTGTGTATGGCAGTCGGATACGGCTGAAGGCGGATCATCTGATCGTTAGAGGGGAGAAGGTCTCGTTGTCTCCTGGGATGTCTGTGACGGCTGAAGTGAAGACGGATGAGCGGAGGGTGATTGAGTATTTCTTGAGTCCGTTGCAGCAGTACGCGAATGAGAGTTTGAGGGAGCGGTGAGTTTTCAGGCTGGAAAAGAGATTGTTTTTTCGGGTGGGGCAGTGATTGCATTTGTTGGAGCGCACATGTAAGGCACGTCCTACAAGTGGCAATAATTATCGGATGATGCCTACAAGATTGTGGGAAGCGTGAGTAATGACATTTGGTGAGTTGCTAGTAATCTGATTGTTATGTCACCAATGTGAAGGTTTTCGTTGTCTGATATTTGAGGAGGCATTACATGATCAAGTTTTGGATAAGGTATGGGCTTGATTTTGCCGGGATTCGTTGGGTCTTGACCTTTTTTCGGTTTATTAGCTCGAAAATTAATCTGAAAGTACTTGTTTTCGTGAAGTCGTTGGCCTGTCGCGCAGATGGGTAATGTGTTTTGAATGATAGCTTCTTCGGATCATTTTTATCTTGAATTTTGGGCCTTGGGGGGATTTTCAATGCCGAGATTTATCGTCGTTATACTTATGCTTGCACTGACGTCGAATGTTTGTCTTGGCAGCGAAGGTGACGCTCAAGCCAATTCGTTCGCTAATATCTACGCATTGCTTTGCATGAAGAATCTTTTAAATCTTGAGGCGCTCCGAGAACAGTTGAAACCTATGCCACAGTTTCCTCCTGAAAAGGCAGCGCCATTCTTGGGGGGGCGTCCCGGCGACGCTTGGCCTGTTCCAGACAAACATGGAAAGTTTGTGCTTACCATTCATAGCAGCAAGAATTTTTGCGCTGTGCATGCTCACAGGGCAAGTACTGAGACTGCAATAAAGAGGTTCACTAGCCTGGTCGCAGACGCGCCGTATCCGCTCATCGCAACGCAAGTGAAAAACGAACAAACACAAGACGTCGTAAATGGGCCAGTACAAACTGTTTCCTACGAGTGGTCAACTCCAGGCGCGCCGCTAAAATTGTTGTTCACTCTCTCGACAACCCCATCCGATTCCGCAGAACTTCAAGTGCTGGGTTCGGCGGCGGTCATCCGTCAATGAAGTCTTACCCAGTGATCAAACGGAACTGTGCGACACGTTTAACTGCATGTTGGCGTACGTTTTTCCGAATTCGGCGGCCGGAGTGCAGCTAGATTCGAATGTCCCACCCAGTGATAAATTGGCGCAGTTTTATCTGGATAGCCTGAGCATCAGCGACACAGCAGTCATGCGGATCGCTTCAGCGTAGCAGTGGCGTCCACGATAGTAGCGCGCAGATAATGCCAGTCTGAAATTATTTGATAGTAAAAACGGGTCGCCCTTCAATGATAGTTATTATTTTTGTGAATAATTGTGCGAAGACTCCTACGGGATTGGGGCCGATTATCAGAAGAGGCCTACGTAATTGTAGGAAGTGTGATTGATGACTTTTGTATGGTTGGTAGTAGTATGAAAATTATGTTCTTTATGTGGCACTGCATTAGTAAACGTTGGGGTCGTCCTTAGCTTAATTGTTAGATTTACGGAGATTTTCCATGCCCAGAATTATCGCCGTTATATTTGTGCTCATCCTGACGTCAAACGTTTGCTTTGGTAGCGAAGGTGACGATCAAACCCACTCGTTTTTTAAAGTTTACACGTCGCTTTGCCTTGAGAATATTTTAAACCTTGAGGTTTTTCGACAAAAGATGAAGCTTATGCCAAAGCTTCCTCCTGAACAGGCTGCAATGTTTCTGGCAGGTTATCCAGGAGACGCTTGGCCAATTCCAGACAAAAATGGAAAGTTTGTGCTGATCCTTCCGATTGGGAAGAGTTTTTGCGCAGTGCATGCTCGCAAGGCAAGTACTGAGACCGCAATTAAATTCTTTACTGAGTTGTTCGCGACCCCGCCCGCGCCGATCACTGCAAAGCAAGTGAAAAACGAGCAAGCGCAAACAGACTTAAACGGAAAAATACAAACTATTTCTTACGAATTGTCACTTCCAAAAACGGCACGAAAAATGTTGTTGACTCTCACGACCGCCTCATCCGAATTGGCACAAATTCAAGTGTTTGGTTCGGTATCTATGATCGGTCAATGAAATCTATCCAAGCATCTAAATGAATGCTGTGTCTATTACAGTTTGTATCTGTGCACGTAAGTTAACGAAGAAAAATTCACGGTTCCTCACTTGGTTGGAGCTCGCACGGAGAAGCAGAGGGGATACTGTTTTTATGATGTTCTCTCGTTGGTAATTGTCGGAAATTGGCTGCGTGAATATAGGGAGGTGTGATTGGTAACGTTTGAAGAGTTGCTAGTGGTCTGAATGTAATAATTAGGAGGTATTGGATGATCGTTCCGTTGATCAAAAATATACTTTGTTTTATCGCGGTTTGTTTGCTTGTGATTTTATACGGGGTGTATTGGTTTGCTTCTGAAGCCAAAGAAGCTTGGTGGGTTGTAGAGCGATTTGGTGGGATGGAGGTAATAAACGATAAAAGCATCTCTCCAGAGGGGATTGATCGTATTTATATGAGGTCGCTCTATTTAAAGCCTCAGCAGGATGTCGTACGGTTTTTAGAAGCTCGTGAACCATGCTTGGATTTTAATCAATACTGTATGCAGCTTGATTCTGCAGTAATTAATCTACATCTTAATAAAACAGGTGTAGTACTGGACTATATGGATGATTTTTTTGGGAAATATGAAGCGGATGTCAATTTTTTTGAAGGAGGGTGCCCGATTGTATTGGAAACAACAATGGTTGTAAAAGAGGTGGTTGCACTTCGTGAGCTTTCTGCCAGGAAAGCTCGGGCTGTCGCGCGAGAGAAGATGAAAAAAATCAAGGAGGATGGAGGGCTGATTTATTCATTGGATACTCCGGCATGTAAGAGATTTTTCCGGAAGAAGCCCTATTTTGCTAGAGGGTATATTGGGCATCTTACGTTTTTAATGGAAGTTGCAGAGGGGAGGTTTGCGGCATCATGGAGGTACTTAGGAGCTATGCGAAGTATACAGTCAACGTTGGCGGTCATGCCAAGTAAGCATTTGAATGTTAAATAAAAGCGAGGTTTTGATATGGGTAAGTCTCAAGCCGGATCGCAAAGTGGTATTTTGGAGAAGAGCACTCCTGAAAAGCTTGATGAAATTAATAAAGTCAGGTCGTATATGGATTTGCTCAGTAAAACAAGCGGCATTGATCAAACCATTGTCGGTCGTCTCGACCGAATATTGGGATTAACAGTGGCTCAAGGGCGTATAGCTTACTTGTTTTCTGATGAGTTTAAAGGCAGTAGTACTGAGGCGGATCAACAATTTTTGGAGTCGGTCAAGGATCTTAATCTCGGCCCGTTCGACGTCCTGTTGGATAATGGTATTAGTGCGTGGAAATATTTATTGAGTTTTTTTAGTGGTGAGGAGGGTAATAAGGAAGCCTTGGATAGGTTGCTCTACCTTATAGGTTCAGTTGATGTCGAGGTTAAAAAAATAAGAGAGCGAGATTATGGGGCCTCGCCTTCCCTAGATGAATGGCATGCTACCATGGGTGAATTCAGGAAGTATGTTCGTGATAAATCTTCTTCGTTAAGAAGTGAAGGCGGTAGTTTAGGGGAAAGTGTGTTGGGCTTTGCTGGCCCAGCTGCAAGATCGCTAATTGAAGAAACTATTTCCGAACAAATACGGAACATTATTAATGGTGTAGAAAACACCAACACCAACAACCTAATCCAAATCGAAATCACCCCCGACCCCCAACCCCAACAACAAATTCCCGGCGAAAACCAGGCCCGCGAAGACGTTTCCAACGGCTTCACCCAAAACGCCTCCACCCACCGCGTGTTCTTCACCGACCCAACCCTGAACAACACCGACTTCACCTCCGTCCAGCTTGGCACCCTGGCCACCGGCGGCATCCGCCCCGGTGAAATCCAGCTTGATCCCAATGTGCGCCCGAACGAGTACCTGTCGCAGTTCTACCTCGACAGCCCGAGCAGCAGCGAGCCGGATTTCAGTTTGCGCAATGCAGTGACCTTGAACGGTCTGGCAGCACTGACCACCGTCAATACCTACGTCGATCCCTTGCTGCTGGACCTGACCGGCAACGGCGTGCAGATGACACCCATCAGCGATGGCGTGCTGTTCGACACCGATCACAGCGGCACGCTCAAGCGCAGCGGTTGGGCGGATCGAAGTACCGGGATGTTGGTGGTCGATGATGGCAGCGGGCAGATCAAGGATGTCAGCCAGATGTTCTCCGAGTATTTCCGGGGGGCTTTGGGGGGGAATGGACAGGCGGGGGAGGTGTTGTACAAGGACGGGTTTGCGGCGCTGGCCAGTGTGGATGGCAATGCGGATAAGGTGATCGATGCGAGTGATGCCATCTGGAGTCAGTTGCGGGTGTGGGTCGATGCGTCTCACGACGGTAAAAGCGATGCCGGCGAACTCAAGACGCTGGCCGAGCTTGGCATCACGCAGATCAATGTCGCGGCAACTCCGGTCAGCGGTGATGTGCGCCAAGGTAACAGCGTGATCGCTCGTGGCTCCTTTGTGATCAATGGCGCGACGCGCGAAGCCCTGGCGGTGAATTTCCTCGGCGATCCGGTCAGCAGCACGCTGACGGTCGAAGGTAGCGGCAGCAAAGTGGTGTCGACGACCGGCGCGACCACCACCACTGCATACGCCAGTAGCAGCACCGCCGACGAATCCCTCGATGCGGGCCAGTTGGGTGTGACGAATGTGTATGCAGGCAGCGGCAACGACTCCCTGACCGCTGCGGCGACCGGCAGTTGGCTGGTGGGTGGCGCCGGCAGCAATACGTATAACGGTGGGGCCGGTGACGATGTGTTTGTGGTCAGCGCCAGTGACAATCCGAACAATATCCATGGCAATGGCGGGCGCGATACCGCGATCATCGTCGGCGATGAGGGCATGGCGCTGAACATGGCCAAGGCCGGGCTGACGATCGCCCAGGGTGGCCGCGGTTATGCCTACATTGTCGGCGGCGGGCACTCCAGTGTCTTCATCAAGGGCGGGTCTGGCGGTTCGACGCTGATTGGCGGCGCAGGCAACGACGTGCTGGTCGGCGGCACGGGGCGCAATAACATCATCGGTGGCAGCGGCAAGGCGGTTATCTACGCCGGGCCCAAGGGTGACGCGATCATGGCATCGGCCGGGGGCAGCATCATTCACGCCGGGGCCGGTGTGGACCGGATTTATGGCGGTGCCGGTCATGATGTGATCGAAGCCGGTCACGGCGACGCGATCATCGACGGCGGCGCAGGGGTCAACCTGGTGACGCTGCACGGTAAGTATGGCGACTACAAAATCACTCGCACCGAGACCGGTTACACCGTCTCGGACGCGGTGGCGGGCCGCGATGGTACCTTGACCCTGAGCCGGATCCAGAAATTGAATTTCGCCGATATTTCAGCGGTAAGCCTGGAGCAGCCCAACGCGATGCCCGTGGCGGATGCATTGCGGGTCAATCAAGCGGGGAATGCCTTTGATCGTACTCAGCCTCAGTTGATTTCAGCCGCCAGCATCCTGGCCAACGACCAGCGGCTCAACAGTCAGGGCGATTTGCGTATTGCTTCGGTTGGCGACTCGCTGGGCGGCAGTGTGAGCCTGACTGAACAAGGCGATGTGCTGTTTACCCCTGATCCGCGCTTCACTGGTATTGCCAGTTTCAAGTACGGGCTGGTGGACGCAGCCGGTCACCCGGCAGCCTCGGTGGTGGACTTGCAGACCGGTGAACTGGCGCCCCTGCGGGCGACGGTCACGCTGCTCACCCCGGACGTGCCGAACGATCCATTGACTGCACAGCAGTGGTATCTGAGCGACATCAATGTACTGCCGGTCTGGAAGGACTACACCGGCAAGGGCGTGCGCATCGGTCAGTTCGAACCTGGTGGGGAGTTTTCCACCGCTCCAGAAATTTTCGATATTCGGCACCCGGATCTGGCGCCGAATGTCGATCAACCCTGGCTGCAGGCGCAAGGCCAGACGTTGCCGGCGCTGGCTTCTGATCACGCAACGATGGTCGCGGGCGTCATGGTGGCGGCAAAAAACGAGTTGGGCGGCATCGGAATCGCCCATGAGGCGACCCTCGGCGGCCACTACCTGACCAATAGCGGTGCCGACCTGACCGGCTTGGGCAAAATGCTCGGCTATGACATCGCCAACCATAGCTGGGGCTTCAGCAAGGACTTCGCCCTGAGCAATCTGCAAGGCGGGTTGGTCAACACCGCCAGTGCGTTGATGACCAATGCCCAGTATGCCGCGGACAGCGGTCGAGGGGGGCTGGGTACAGTGATCGTCACGGCCGGTGGGAACGAGCGTGCGACCGGCGGCAGCGCTCAAGGCTCGTTGCTCAACAACAACCGCTTTTCGATTCAGGTCGGCGCGATCAATGCCCAAGGGGATCTGTCGACGCTGGAGACGGGTTCGGCGCCTTTTTCCAACCCCGGCGCGAGCCTGTTGGTTTCGGCGCCTGGCAGTAACGTCTGGTCCACCAGTTACAAGCTGGAAACCGAACGCGGCTCGACTTTTGGCAATGACTACAGCGCCATGAAGGGGACCAGCTTCGCCGCACCGATCGTTTCCGGGGTGATTGCCTTGATGCTGCAGGCCAACCCGAACCTGGGTTACCGCGATGTGCAACAGATACTCGCGGTGTCCGCGCGCAAGGTCGAGGGTGGGGCCACGCAATGGAACGACAACGGCGCGCGGAACTGGAATGGGGGAGGGATGCACGCCAGTCACGATTATGGCTTCGGCAAAGTGGATGCACGGGCGGCTGTGCGCCTGGCTGAAAGCTGGATGACGCAAAGTACGGCAGACAATTTGATGACCGTTTCAGCGTCCAGCGGTGCGCTTGGACAGGTTGCCGGTGCTGGCGAGAGTATCGCGCCCAAACTGGCGATGCCCGGAGGGTTGGACATCGAGCATGTGGAAATCGATTTCGACGCACAGGTCGGGCGGTTAGGCGATCTAGTGGTCAGACTGATTTCGCCCAACGGCACTCAAAGCGTGCTGCTTGACCGGGCGGGAAAGGTTCCGCTGACCGCACCGGGAGCCAGCGACGCGGACGTTGGCGGCACCCAGGAGGGCACCTTCAAATACACCTTTATGTCGACTCATGCCTGGGGTGAAGACATGGCGGGCGACTGGACACTACAGGTGACCAATACGGCCAATGGCTTGCCTGTTACGCTCAATAACTGGTCGTTGCGCCTGTTCGGTGCCGATGCGACGGGTCACGACAGCTACTTCTATACCGATGAATTTGCCGACTCGGTCAAGCGTCAGGCGGAACGCGCCGTTCTCAATGACGGATCGGGACGCAATACGATCAATGCGGCAGCCGTCAGCGGCGATGTCTCGGTTGATCTGAGTACAGGCGCGGCGGTGATCGGCGGTGTCGCGTTGACGGTGAACAATGCTCAAGCGATCCACAATCTGCTCAGCGGCGACGGCAATGACACGCTGATAGCCGGGCCCTCCGACAGCCTGCTCAACGGCGGCCGTGGCAACAACACCCTGGTTGGTGGCGCAGGTAAAGACTTGTTCGTCGTGCACCGGCGTGGCAGTGGGCTCGACACGTTGGTCAATTTTGATCCCGCCCGCGCCGAGGTGATCAACCTGGTCGGCTTCAAAGGTAAAAAATTCGGCGATCTGCGGCTCACCCAGCAAGAGGCGGACGTGTTGGTGGAGCTGGGCGATGGGCAAAGTCTTCTGCTGAAAAATCAACTGACGACCGCGATAGGCGCAAGCCACTTCAAGTTCCAGACTACCTTTATTCCACCGGTCGTCCTGACTGAAACACCGACCATTGACCCGCCTCCCGTTACTCCCGGGATTGTGCAAGACGTGCCAGGCACAGTGACCTTGAACGGTGGCGCAGGAGGTATAAGCCTTTCATCGGATGCCACCGGACGCTTTGTCGCCTCGTTGTCGGGCAAGGTGTATAGCCACGATGGCGAAGCAAGCAATGTCTTTGTCGTGGCGAAGCAAGAGGGTGTGTCGAACTACAAGAATGCGTTGCGTGGCTTTCGGCAAGGTGCCGACAAGATAGATCTGAGTCAGACCGGCATCACTGATTTCAGCGCCTTGACGATCAGTAAGGTGAACCGTTCCACGATCAACGATATTGTGCTGGTTCATGGCGTGGAGATCAGTACTGGCGCAGCAGATCCGGATTCGACGATCAAACTGCTGTATCTGGATGCTTTGGAAGTATCTCAGTTGAGTGCCTCCGACTTCATATTCGCTCGCCCTGGGGCCGTGCCAATCCTCAATCCAATGGCGGAACGCCTGCCGGTTGCTGAACAGTTGCTGAGCACCCCATCGGGCGATTTTTCGGCCGAGGGGGTTTCCACGGGCAATCAGGCAGGCGATTCGGCCACGTTCGCGCAGCAATACCGGGCTGACGCGCTGGTTCAGGCGATGGCGATGTTTGCGCCGCAGGAGGCTGCTGGGTTGTCGTTCATGCCGATGGAGCCAAGGTCGGTGCACCCGGTTCTGGTGGCGAGTGCTGCCTGAGTAGAAGATAAAAACCCGCCAATGAGTGTTCGTCGGCGGGTTTTTGTGTCTGGTCGGACGCCTTCGCGGCAAGCCCGCTCCCACAGGGTTTTGTAGTGTGCACAGCTACTGCGTACGACTCGATTCCTGTGGGAGCGGGCTTGCTCGCGATAGGGCCGGTACAGCCACCTGATTACTTCGCTGGATACTCCCGATGCATCTGCTCCAGCAGCGCATCCTTATCCAGCCACAACTGATTGATCCACCCCTGGAACTGCACTCGATACTCCCCATCCTGGTCGTAATTCTTGCCAATGAACTCCGGCGGAATCTTCAGCTCCTGGAAATGCACCACCACATCCTTCACATTCCCGCAGAGCAAATCCCAATACCCCGGACGCCCGCCCGGGTAGTGAATCGTCACGTTGACGATCGACTCCAGCTGCTCACCCATCGCATCCAGCACAAACGCGATGCCACCCGCCTTGGCCTTGAGCAGATACTTGAACGGTGATTTCTGCTGCGTATGCTTACCTTCGGTAAAGCGCGTGCCTTCGACGAAGTTGAAGATCCCCACCGAGTCATGGCGAAATTTCGCACAGGTTTTGCGCGTGGTTTCCAGGTCCTTGCCTTTCTTTTCCGGGTGCTTTTCCAGGTAGGCCTTGGAGTAGCGCTTCATGAACGGAAAGCCCAGGGTCCACCAGGCCAGGCCAATCACCGGCACCCAGATCAGCTCCTGCTTGAGAAAAAACTTCAGCGGCTGGATGCGACGGTTGAGCACGTATTGCAGCACCATGATGTCGACCCAGCTCTGGTGATTGCTGGTGATCAGGTACGAGTGGCGATAGTCCAGGCTTTCCAGACCGCTGAGGTGCCAGCGGGTGCGGCAGACCAGGTCCATCCAGGCTTTGTTGTTGCTGATCCAGGCTTCGTGGGTGTGGCTCATCAACCAGCGCGTGAAGCGCTGGGTGAGGGCGAAGGGCAATACCTTGAAGATCGCCACGCAGAACAGGAACGAGCACAGCAGGATGGTATTGAGTGCCAGCAGCAATGATGCAATCACGCCGCGTACGGCGGCGGGCAGGAAATCCAGCATTTAAAGGTCCACAGGTCGGTTGGCCGCTTGAATCGCGGTCAACGCGATGGTGTAGACGATGTCATCGACCTGAGCGCCGCGGGGCAGGTCGTTCACCGGTTTGCGCAGGCCTTGCAGCATCGGCCCGAGGCTGACGCAGTCGGCGCTGCGTTGCACGGCCTTGTGGGTGGTGTTGCCGGTGTTGAGGTCGGGGAACACGAACACCGTGGCGCGACCGGCCACCTGGCTGTTCGGCGCCAGTTGCCGGGCCACGTTTTCGTTGGCGGCGGCGTCGTATTGCAGCGGGCCGTCGATCAGCAGCGAGTTCTGTTGTTCATGGGCGAGCAATGTGGCCTCGCGCACCTTCTCGACTTCTTCGCCGCTGGCCGATTCCCCGCTGGAGTAGCTGATCATCGCCACGCGCGGGGTGATGCCGAATGCCGCGGCCGAATCGGCGCTTTGCAGGGCGATCTCGGCCAGTTCGCTGGCGCTCGGGTGCGGGTTCATTACGCAGTCGCCGTAGACCAGCACTTCTTCGGGGAACAGCATGAAGAACACCGACGACACCAGGGTGCAGCCCGGCGCGGTCTTGATCAACTGCAGCGCCGGGCGGATGGTGTTGGCGGTGGAGTGAATGACTCCGGACACCAGGCCGTCGACTTCATCCAGCGCCAGCATCATGGTGCCGATCACCACGGTGTCTTCCAGTTGTTGCTCGGCCATCGGCGCGTTGAGGCTTTTGCTCTTGCGCAGCGCCACCATCGGCTCGACGTACCGCTCGCGGATCAGGTCCGGGTCGAGAATCTCCAGCCCCGGTGGCAGCTCGATGCCTTGGGCACGGGCCACGGCTTCGACGTCCGCGGGTTTGGCCAGCAATACGCAGCGGGCAATGCCACGGGCCTGGCAGATCGCCGCGGCTTGCACGGTCAACGGCTCGCTGCCTTCGGGCAGGACGATGCGCTTGTTCGCGGCCTGGGCGCGCTGGATCAGTTGATAGCGGAACACCGCTGGCGACAGGCGCATTTCCCGTGGCGTGCCGCAGCGCTGGTGTAGCCAGTTGGCGTCGAGGTGGCTGGCGACGAAATCGGTGATGATCTCCGCACGTTCGCGGTCGTCGATCGGGATCTCCTTGTTCAAACCGTTCAGCTGATTGGCGGTTTCGTAGGAGCCGGTGCTCACCGACAACACTGGCAGGCCGGCCTGCAACGCACCGCGGCAGAGGTCCATGATGCGCGGGTCGGGCAGGGTGTCGCTGGTCAGCAGCAGGCCGGCCAGGGGCACGCCATTCATGGCCGCGAGGCTGACCGCGAGGATGATGTCGTCGCGATCGCCGGGGGTCACCACCAGCACGCCGGGCTTTAGCAGCTCCACGGTGTTGCGCATGGTGCGGGCGCAGATGATGATTTTGGTCATGCGCCGGGTTTCGTAATCGCCGGCATTGAGGATCTGTGCGCCCATCAGGTCGGCGACGTCGCGGGTGCGCGGCGCGTTCAGTTCCGGCTGGTAGGGGATGCAACCCAGTAAGCGGAAATCGCCGCTGCGCAGCAAGGGCGAGTGTTCCTTCATGCGCGAGGCGAAGGCCTCCATGCTTTCGTCGGTCTTGACCTTGTTGAGGATCACGCCGAGGACTTTCGGGTCTTTCGGCCCGCCGAACAATTGCGCCTGCAATTCCACACGGCCGGACAGTTCGGCCAGCACTTCGTTTTCCGGGGCCGAGACCAGGATCACGTCGGCGTCGAGGCTTTTGGCCAGGTGCAGATTGACCCGCGCGGCGTAACTGGCGCTACGGGTCGGGACCATGCCTTCGACGATCAGCACGTCCTTGCCGATGGCCGCCTGCTGATACAGGGTGATGATTTCTTCGAGCAGCTCGTCGAGCTGGCCGTCGCCGAGCATGCGCTCGACATGGGCCAGGCCCAAGGGCTGCGGCGGTTTCAAGCCGTGGGTACGGGCCACCAGTTCGGTGGAGCGCTCAGGCCCGGTATCACCCGGATGGGGCTGGGCGATCGGTTTGAAAAAGCCCACCTTGAGGCCGGCCCGCTCGAGGGTACGCACCAGCCCGAGGCTGATGGAGGTCAGACCCACACCAAAATCGGTGGGTGCGATAAAAAAAGTCTGCATGCGGATTCTCTGGGGGGGCATGGCAATGGTGACAACTTATGACGGGTCGTCTACCGAATTTCAGTCGCCAAGGTTATCGCTAACCGAGCCTTGTGCACACCAACCGCAAGCAAAGGGCTGCCCTATTTTTTCATTGCGTAGCAAAGGGTTCAGTACCCAGGCCCGGGACTGCCACGGTGGCTGATGGCGCAGGTGCTGAGTGTGCCCGCAGGAAAGCTCGGCGACCCAGTGGCCGTCTTCGTCCTGATGAAACCCTGTCACCGTCGAGCCTTTCGCCGCGTTCCGTCTGTCCGGGTTGTGTTCGCTTTCGGGCGATGGCTTCGCTAAACTGGGTCTTTCAATATTCTTATGCAAAAGGTCTCGCCCCATGCTGATCGCCGCCAATAAGGCTGTCTCCATCGACTATACCCTGACCAACGACGCTGGTGAGGTCATCGACAGCTCCGCCGGCGGCGCGCCGCTGGTCTACCTGCAAGGCGCAGGCAACATCATTCCGGGCCTGGAAAAGGCACTGGAAGGCAAGGCCGTCGGTGACGAACTGACCGTCGCCGTAGAACCTGAAGATGCCTACGGCGAGTACGCTGCCGAACTGGTCAGCACCCTGAGCCGCAGCATGTTCGAAGGCGTCGACGAGCTGGAAGTGGGCATGCAGTTCCACGCTTCCGCTCCGGACGGCCAGATGCAGATCGTCACCATTCGCGATCTGGACGGCGACGACGTCACCGTCGACGGCAACCACCCGTTGGCCGGTCAGCGCCTGAATTTCCAGGTCAAGATCATCGACATCCGTGAAGCCAGCCAGGAAGAAGTTGCCCATGGCCACGTCCATGGCGAAGGTGGCCATCACCACTGATTTTCTGCGCTAAGCTTTCGAGAACTGGAGAGGCGCCCGAGGGCGCCTTTTTAGTCCGCGGCCGTCCTTGAGGGCACCGCCAAGTGGCTGTTTTGAGAAGAACGGGAATCTGGAGTTCGTCATGAGTGCTTTTCACGACCTTAAATTGACAGCCCTGGATGGTCAGGAGCTACCGCTGGCACCCCTCAAGGGGCACGTCGTGCTTGTGGTCAACGTCGCCTCCAAATGTGGCTTGACCCCACAGTATGCGGCGCTGGAAAACCTTTATCAGAAATACAAGGGTAAGGGTTTCAGCGTGCTGGGCTTGCCGTGCAACCAGTTTGCCGGGCAGGAACCGGGCACCGGGCAAGAAATCCAGGAGTTTTGCAGCCTGAACTATGGCGTGACCTTTCCGTTGTCCAGCAAAATGGAAGTCAACGGACATGAGCGCCATCAGTTGTACCGTCTGCTGGCGGGCGAGGGCGCCGAGTTCCCGGGTGACATCACCTGGAACTTCGAGAAATTCCTGCTCGGCAAGGATGGACGCGTACTGGCGCGGTTCTCGCCGCGTACACTGCCGGAAGATCCTGCGGTCATCCAGGCGATCGAAAAAGCCCTGGGCTGACACCTCCTCTGTAGGAGCGAGGCTTGCCCGCGAAGGCGTCCTTTAAATCGCCATCGCCGGCAAGCCGGGCTCCTACAGGTTTTGCGTACCTTTTAGACCTTAATCACCGCAATCAATAGTGCTGTTCAATCCGTCGCGCGCTCCATATTATCCCCGTCATATAGTCTATTCCCGTGGAGCGCCCCCATGCCCGTCAAAGCCCTGTTCAAACCGTTCCACCTCGGCACCCTCGAACTGCCGACCCGCGTCGTCATGGCCCCAATGACCCGTTCGTTTTCACCGGGTGGGGTGCCCAATTCCAAAGTGATCGAGTACTACCGTCGCCGCGCCGCCGCCGGCGTTGGCTTGATCATCACCGAAGGCACCACCGTCGGGCACAAAGCATCCAACGGCTATCCCAACGTGCCGCACTTCTACGGTGAAGCCGCACTGGCCGGCTGGAAGAAAGTCGTCGACGCTGTCCACGCCGAAGGGGGCAAGATCGTGCCTCAGCTGTGGCATGTCGGCAGCGTACGCCGCATCGGTACCGAGCCGGATGCCAGCGTGCCGGGTTATGGCCCGTCGGAAAAACTCAAGGACGGTCAGGTCGTGGTTCACGGCATGACCCGCCAGGACATCCAGGACGTGATCGCTGCGTTCGCCCAGGCGGCCAAAGATGCCCAAAGCATCGGCATGGACGGCGTGGAGATCCACGGCGCCCACGGTTATCTGGTGGACCAGTTCTTCTGGGAAGGCAGCAACCAGCGCACTGACGAATACGGCGGTAGCCTGGCTAACCGTTCGCGTTTCGCCATCGAACTGATTCAGGCGGTGCGGGCTGCGGTCGGTGAAGGGTTCCCGATCATCTTCCGTTTCTCCCAGTGGAAGCAGCAGGATTACACCGCGCGTCTGGTGCAAACACCAGAAGCCTTGGGCGAGTTCCTCAAGCCGTTGTCCGAGGCTGGCGTGGACATTTTCCACTGCTCGACGCGCCGATTCTGGGAGCCGGAATTCGACGGTTCCGAACTGAACCTGGCGGGCTGGACGCGCACGCTCACCGGCAAGCCGACCATCACGGTCGGGAGTGTTGGCCTGGACGGCGAATTCCTGCAGTTCATGGTCAACACCGACAAGATCGCCCAGCCGGCCAGTCTGGAAAAACTGCTGGAGCGGTTGAACAACGATGAATTCGACCTGGTGGCGGTGGGGCGTGCGTTGCTGGTGGATCCGGATTGGGCGCAGAAAGTGCGAGATGGGCGTGAGGGAGATATTTTGCCGTTCAGTCGTGAGGCGTTGATGACGTTGGTTTAAGCGGCGCCTGCACTGGCCTCATCGTCGGAACGCCGCCCGGAGCAAGCTCGCTCCCACAGGTTTTGTGGTGATCACATGATATGTGAACACCCCGGAACCCTGTGGGAGCTGGCTTGCCAGCGAAGACGGCCTCAAGGTCAGCAAAGATTCAGGGCACGATCGGTGCATTCGGCACCACCACCTCCCCCACACAAGCCCCCCGCAACTGCCCCTCGAACTGCTCGATAATCGCCGCCCACCCCTGGCGACTCGCATGCTGGCGCGCATTGAGCCGTACGCAGCGCAAGGTCTCTTCCTTCTCCAGCAACCACACCGCTGCTTCGCAAAACGCCTCTTCATCCCCCGGCATCGCCAGCACGCCATTGTAGCCATGGCGAATATGCTGAGCGGCCGCGGCCATATCGTAGGACACCACCCCCAGCCCCGAAGCGAGCGCCTCAAGCACCACATTGCCGAAGGTTTCGGTCAGGCTCGGAAACAGAAAAAGATCCCCCGACGCATAGTGACTGGCCAAGGCTTCGCCGCGTTGCGAGCCACAGAAAATCGCCTCGGGCAGTTCTTTCTCCAGAACCACGCGTTGCGGACCGTCACCCACCACGATCAACTTGATCGTACGCTGTGGATAAGCCGCTTTCAGCGCATCGAAACTGCGCCTGAGCAACCCGGTATTCTTCTCCGGTGCCAGGCGTCCTACGTGGATGACGGCGATGTCGTTCTCGGCCAGTCCCCACTGTTCGCGCAGTGACTGCAGCCGTTTGGCCGGATGAAACAACTGGCTGTCGACACCTCGCGACAGTAACGCCAGGCGCTCGAAATGCCGGCGCTCCAGTTCCAGGCGCTGGCTGATGCTCGGCACCAGGGTCAGGGTCGAACGGTTGTGAAACCAGCGCAGGTAGTGGGTCAGCAGGCGCGTCAGCAAGCCCAATCCGTACTGGCTGGTGTATTGCTGGAAATTGGTGTGAAAGCCACTGACCACCGAGATCCCCAGGCGCCGTGCCGCGCGCAATGCGGACAGTCCCAACGGTCCCTCCGTGGCGATGTACAGCACGTCCGGTCGATGGCGTTTCCAGCGTCGCAGCAACTTGTGCATCGATGACTGACCCCATTGCAAACCGGGATAACCCGGCAGCGGCCAGCCCCGACACAACAGCAATTCATCGTCGCTGCCCAGCTGCTCGTCGCCCACCTGTCGTGGCCGCACCAGTTCCACCTGGTGCCCGCGCGCGCGCAGGCCGTCGCACAAGCGGCCGAGGGTGTTGGCCACGCCGTTGATTTCCGGAGGAAAGGTTTCGGTGATCAGAGTGATATGCAGAGTTGTCGTCATGACCCCAGTATCGGCTGGGGCCATGTCGTCATTGTGGCAGTTTGATGATGGATTTATGACCCGTTCAGCGCTGGACCACCAGGTTTTCCGCGCCGCGCTCACGGACCCAGAACAGCGTCGCTCCCGCCACGGCCGCCGGCATCATCAGGATGTTGACCACCGGAATCAGCAGCACCAGGTACACACTGCCGCCGAAACCCAGGCTCTGCCAGCGTTTCTGCCGCAGCCAGGCGAGCATTTCGTTCCAGCCCAGCTTGTGGTTATCCGCCGGGTAGTCGATGTACTGGATTGCCATCATCCATACCCCGAACAGCAGCCACAGCGGCGCGGCGATGATGTTGACCACCGGAATGAACGAGAGGATGAACAAACCGATGGCGCGGGGCAGGAAGTAGCCCAGCTTGCGCAGTTCCCGGGCGAAGGTGCGGGGAACCATGGCAATCAGTTCACCCCAACTGAAGGCCGGGAAGTCGTCAGTGCCGCGCACCACCACTTCGACTTTCTCCGCCAGGAAGCCGTTGAACGGTGCGGCGATGACATTGGCGAGCATGGTGAAGGTGAAGAACACCATCAACACCACCAGCACCACGAACAGCGGCCAGAGGACGTAATTGAGGAAGCTCAGCCATTCCGGCAGGGACGGCATCAAGGTATCGACCCACAGGCTGAATTGATGGCTGGCCAAATAGATCAATCCGACGAACAGCACCAGGTTGATCGCGAGCGGCAACAATACGAACAAACGCAGGCTTGGGGTGAGGACCAGCCTGAGGCCTTCGCGCAGGTATTGCGGGCCGGACAGAACGGGGGCGGGCATAACGTGCTCCAAGCAAAGGGAAACGCGCCGACCTTACCGGCTTTGCCTGACAGGCGAAAGCGCGGCAGCGGTATCGACATTAACTGTAACAAAGGCGCTCAGGTATCCAACGCGATCGAATAGAGACTGCCTATGAGCTGGATTGTTAAACCGTATTTCCTTAATCTTCGCCCCCTCGATACGCTGCACCCAATCTTTTTACAGGACTGTCGAGCCCAAGCCTTCCCCAAGTGCTTTCCATAGTCCTTTTTTATTCCCGCCGGCAATCCGGCGTTCCGCGCCAGGTATTCCAGGCCGGTCAACAGGAGCAGGTCATGTCTGAAGTCCGTCATTCGCGAGTGATTATTCTCGGTTCCGGCCCTGCCGGTTACAGCGCCGCCGTTTATGCCGCCCGTGCCAACCTCAAGCCTTTGCTGATCACCGGCATGCAGGCCGGCGGTCAACTGACCACCACCACTGAAGTCGACAACTGGCCGGGCGATGTCCATGGCCTGACCGGCCCGGCGCTGATGGAACGCATGAAAGAGCACGCCGAGCGCTTTGAAACCGAGATCGTCTTCGACCACATCAATGCCGTGGACTTCGCTGCCAAGCCGTACACCCTGACCGGTGACAGCGCGACCTACACCTGCGACGCGCTGATCATCGCCACCGGTGCGAGCGCTCGTTACCTGGGCCTGCCGTCGGAAGAAGCGTTCATGGGCAAAGGCGTTTCCGCCTGCGCGACCTGCGACGGTTTCTTCTATCGCAACAAGCCAGTGGCCGTGGTCGGTGGCGGCAACACCGCTGTGGAAGAAGCCCTGTACCTGGCCAACATTGCCAGTACCGTGACCTTGATCCACCGTCGCGAAACATTCCGCGCCGAGAAGATCCTGATCGACAAGCTCAATGCCCGGGTTGCCGAAGGCAAGATCATCCTGAAATTGAACGCGACCCTGGACGAAGTGCTGGGCGACAACATGGGCGTGACCGGTGCTCGCCTGAAGAACAACGACGGCAGCTTCGACGAGCTGACAGTCGATGGTGTGTTCATCGCCATCGGCCACACCCCGAACACCTCGTTGTTCGAAGGCCAGCTGACCTTGAAAGACGGTTACCTGGTGGTGCAGGGCGGCCGTGACGGCAATGCGACGGCCACTAGCCTCGAAGGTATTTTTGCCGCCGGTGACGTGGCTGACCACGTTTACCGTCAGGCCATCACCTCGGCCGGCGCCGGTTGCATGGCGGCACTGGATGCCGAGCGTTACCTGGACGATCTGCAGAACGCCAAGTTCTGATTTCGTCGCCATGAAAAAACCGGCCTCGGCCGGTTTTTTTGTGCGCGCGATTTAATGGTCGATCAAAAAACCTGTGGGAGCGAGCTTGCTCGCGATAGCGGTGGGTCAGTCGACATATAGGTTGAATGATAAATTGCTATCGCGAGCAAGCTCGCTCCCACAGGGTTTGCGGTGGCCGCACTGGATTGCGATCAACCGCGCAACCGCTCCTGGACAAAATCCATCACCTTCAACGACTGATAGATCGCATTCGCCGCAACCCGGCCGAATGGCCCCCCGTTCCAGTCCAGCAAGTACGGCTTGAACAATTCATGCCGAGCGCTTTCCCCGCACACTGCCTCGGCAATCACCCGTCCGCCAATCGAGCCGGTGTTCAAACCATGGCCACCAAACGAGGTGCAGGCCCAGACGCCCGGTTCGAGCCCTCCCAGGTTGGGCATTTTGTTGGTGGAATAGCCCATCAGGCCGGACCAGGCCAGTTCGATCTTTACCGATACCAGTTGCGGATAGACCGCGACCATGTCCGCCTTGAGCATCGCCGCCAGCGCTTGTTCGTTCTGTTCGTTGCGGGTGGTGATGCGTCCGCCCCACAACAGGCGATCGCCTTCGACGATGCGATAGTAGTCCGAAGCGCGGCGGTCGTCGGAAAACGCGGCACCGGAGTCGAGTACGGTTTTGATCGAGTCGCCCAGGTGTTCGGTCAGCACCACGTAGGTCGCGATGGGCAGGTAGGCGCGGCTGAGTTTTTGCAGCTCCGGGCCGCCGTAGCCGCCGGCGCAGAACACCAGATCCTGGCAGCGCACGCTACCCTGGGCGGTCTGGACGATCTTGTCGGCGCCTTCGCGACGCCAGGCCAGCATTTTTGACTGCTCGAAAATCCGTCCGCCGATCGCTTCGATGGCCAGCGCCAGGCCCAGGCAATAATTCAGCGGGTGGAAGTGCAGGGCGTTCGGGTCTTCGACACCCTGGAAATAGCGCAAGGTGTGCGCCCGTTCGCGGACCTGGGCGGTGTCGAGGTAGTTGAGTGCATAGCCGAAGTCGCGACGCATGCTATCGATGTGGTTCTTCACGCCCGCGCTGTCGTCGTAACGCTTGACCCGAATCGTACCGGCGGATGGGGCGCAGCCGGGCAGGGCCAGTTCGGCGATATTGTGCCGGACGATGTCCACGCCTTCCACCGACATCAGGAACAGCGCCTTGGCGTGTTCCAGTCCAAGCTTCTTGCGGATCGCCCCCGAGCCTTCGGCCCAGCCCGGGGAGACCACGCCGCCATTGCGCCCGGACGCGCCCCAGGCGACCTGTTGGGCTTCAAGGATGATCACGCGCTTGCCGCGACGGGTCAGTTCCAGGGCGGCGGTAAGGCCGGCAATCCCGGCGCCGACGATGCAGACGTCGCAGGTTTCATCGGTGTTCAGTTCAGGCCTGGCTGCGCGGGGCAGCGAGGTTTTGGAGTACCAGGTGGTGGGGAAAGACATGGTCAATCCTTTGTAGGAGCGAGCTCGCTCGCGAAAAACGCAAGGGCGCCGTGTGTATTCAGGTTGCCCGCGTCATCGTTCACGTCCATCGCGAGCAAGCTTGCTCCTACACAGGGCGGTATCTGTAGGAGCGAGCTCGCTCGCGAAAAACGCAAGGGCGCCGCGTGCATTCAGGCTTGCCCGCGTCATCGTTGACGTCCTTCGCGAGCAAGCTCGCTCCTACAGGGGGCACGTGTTTACTTGATGGTCGAGTAATCCACGCCATACCACTTGTTCGACAGCTTGCTCAGCGTGCCGTCCTTGTGCATCGCGCCGATGATTTCACCGAGTTTGGCCTTCAACTCCGGGTCACCTTTATCGGTAGCGATCGCCAGCGGTTCGTAGAAAACGATGCTGTTGTCGACGGCGCGCAGCGGGTAATTTTTCTTGATCGCCGCTTCCAGGGTGCTGCGTTGCGTGAGGATGCCGTCAAGACGAACACCGTCGCCCAGACGCAAGTCGTCCAGCGGGCCGAGGGAGCCGGCATAGGTTTTCATTTTTTTGGTCTGCACGTCATAAACCACAGGTGGCACGTCAGTGGTTTCGATGGCCAGCGACTGGCTGAAATAGTCCTCGGAGGTGGTGCCGCCTTCGACGCCGATGGTCTTGTCATTGAGGGCTTTGTGGTCGGTCAGCGCCGATTTGGTATGGACCGCAAACACATACGGCACGTAGTAGTAGGTCGCGGGGAAGTCGAGGATCCGTGCGCGACTTTTGGTGGCGGTCATCGAGCCCACCGACATGTCCCAGCGCCCGTTCCACTTGCCCGCGGTGATCACGTCCCAGTCGGGGGTGATGAACTTGACCTCGACCCCGAGACGCTTGGCGATCTCCTTGGAGACGTCGATATCGAACCCGTCGATTTCATTCTTGTCGTTGATAAAACCCTGGGGCGGCCAGGTCGCCGACGTGGCGACGGTCATGGTTTTGCTGCTCTGGATCTTGTCCAGGACGGCTCCGGCGTTGGCGGCGCCGACGAACGCCAGCGAGAGAGCGGCGGCTAACAGGTGTTTTTTGCTGATCATGTCCATCTCCACTTATCGTTATTGTTTTGGGGCGGCAAAGCGGTGCTCAGTGACCAATGATCTGTGACAGGAACTGTTGTGCGCGTTCGGTCTGCGGGTTGTTGAAAAATTCGGCGGGGGTGGCTTGCTCGATAACCTGGCCCTGGTCCATGAACAGCACGCGGTCGGCGACCTTGCTGGCAAAACCCATCTCGTGGGTCACGCAAATCATGGTCATGCCATCGGTGGCCAATTCGCCCATCACGTCCAGCACTTCGTGGACCATCTCCGGGTCCAGGGCGGAGGTCGGTTCGTCGAACAGCATGACCTTGGGGTTCATGCACAGCGCCCGGGCAATTGCCACGCGTTGCTGCTGGCCGCCCGACAATTGCGACGGGTACTTGTCGGCATGCTCGGCGATGCGCACGCGCTCCAGGTACACCTGAGCGCGTTTTTTTGCCTCGGCGGACGACACGCCTTGCACCAGTTGCGGGGCCAGGGTCAGGTTGTCCATCACGCTCAAATGCGGGAACAGGTTGAAGCTCTGGAACACCATGCCGATTTCCCTGCGCACGGCGCTGACACTTTCGGCCTCGCTGGTGAGGGTGATGCCGTTGACCTTGATCTGGCCTTTCTGGAAGTTTTCCAGGTGGTTGATGCAGCGAATCATCGTCGACTTGCCCGAGCCGGATGGCCCGCACACCACGAGGATTTCACCGGTGGCAACGTTCAGGTCGACATCGCGCAAGGCGTGAAAATTGCCGTACCACTTGTTCAAACCGATGATCGAAATCATTGAAGGGCTGGTCTGCGCAGCAGGTGCCAGGTCCGGTAGTTGCGCGGTATTGGTCCGAGTCATCAGCCATCAACCCCTTGCAATGGATCGATTGACCCGTTTTTCGATCCGCGCCTGCACCCGTTCGAGGATGAACGACAGGGCCCAGTAGATCATCGCGGCGGTGATCAGCATTTCCAGGTGACGGAAGTCCGCGCGGCCCTGGGTCTTGGCCAGGTACATCAGTTCCCAGACGCCGATCACCGACACCAGCGAACTGTCCTTGAGCATGGCGATGAACTGGTTGCCGGTGGGCGGAATGATCACCCGCAAGGCTTGCGGCATGATCACCCGGCTCAGGGTCTTGAACGGGTTGATGCCCAGCGCCCGTGAAGCTTCCCACTGGCCTACCGGAATGCTCTGGATGCCCGCGCGAAAAATCTCGGTCATGTAGGCGCCGTAGCACAACGACAATGCGAGGATGCCGGCCGGCACCGCGTCGACCACATAACCCAGTTGCGGCAGTCCCAGGTAAATCAGGTAGATCTGGATCAGCAGCGGCACACCGCGAAAGAACGAGGTGTAGAACGAGGCGATGGCATTGGCCAGGCCATTGTTCGACAGCTTGGCCACGGCACCGATCAACGCCAGGACGAAGGCAATCACAATCGCGATGGCGGAAATGTACAGCGTGGTGGCAGCGCCCTGGATGATCAGGAAGCCGATCTTGTCGAGGATGAAGCTGTAGGACAGGTCGAAGGTGTCGAAGAACGCCAGGAACAGGATCAACAGTTCGATCCAGACCACAGTGGTCTGCACCTTGAACTTCAAGCGCCCGAGGACGTGGAAGTTCAGCGTGCCCAGTGCGGCGATGCCCAGGCCGATGGCGATGTTGCGTGCGGTCAGGCTGTCCGGGGCATTGCCCAGCAGCGGGTGCAGGAAGTGACTGAGGGCGCTGTTACCCAGGTTCATCAGGTAGGAGCCGAGAAACAACACCACGGCGACGCCAAGCAGGAATTGAGGATCGTTGGACTTTTTCTTATAAATTATATTGTCGTGATACATGACGACCTCAGGCGTGTAGGTGGCAGTGATCTCGCTTCATGAAAGGGGTTAATCCGAACGGTCAGGTGAACGCTTTTTACAGGAGCCAAGCTTGCCGGCGAAGGCGGTCTTGAGGACGCATTCGCCGGCAAGCCTGGCTCCTACGGGGCTCCTTTAACCGTTCGGCATCAAAGTCTTTGGCCAGTATTACGGCGCAAAATCGGGGACCGCAAGCGAACATAATTCGCTACGTCAGTCCCTGATCGTAGTTTGCTTTTCAGGAGGGTTGTGAGCAGCGGCAGCCGGCAACGAAATAAGGTCACCGGGTCAATCTCAGGTGTCGAGATGTGCGCTCAAACAACTGTAGGAGCGAGCTCGCTCGCGAAAAACGCAGGGGCGCCGCGTATATTCAGACAGCCCGCGCTATCGTTAACGTCCATCGTCGGAACGCCGCCCGGAGCAAGCTCGCTCCTACAAGGGGGGTTACCGGCGGGTCAGTGGTTGCTGTGTGAACTTGACGCCAGCCAATCCATGCGCAATCAACGCGCGGATATTGCCATGATCACTGCCTTCAGGCGTCGCCACCACCGAACGGTAATGCTCGCCAAACGCCAGCAGCGCTTCTTCATCGCTCAGGCCTTCCAGCAGTGCCAGACCCAGGGTCTTGCACGAACCTTCGTTCTGCCCGGCGGCGTTTTCCACGCCGCCATTGTTGAATGCCTGAGGTTGATAGTCGTAGCCGGCGGCGATAAAGGCCAGGGTATCGGCAAAAACATGTTCGCCACCCTTGAGGCTGGCGCGCAGGGTGTTCAAATCACTCATTGGGTTTTCCTTTGGCAAACGCCGCTTGTTGTTCGGCGTTGGCTTCTTGCTGGTATTGGGCTTTCCACTCGGCGTACGGCATGCCGTAGACCACTTCGCGGGCGTCATCGAGGCTGACCTCGATCTGGCGTTCGTCGGCTGCGGCCTTGTACCACTTGGACAGGCAATTGCGGCAGAAACCGGAGAGGTTCATCAGGTCGATGTTCTGCACATCCTTGCGGCTGTCCAGGTGGGCGACCAGCCGGCGAAAGGCGGCGGCTTCGAGTTCCAGGCGTTGTTGATCGGTCATGGGGGTCTCTGCGAGACAGCTTCAAGCGGCAAGCTTCAAGCTGCAGGTTGGATTGCGGTGGCTTCTAGCTTACCGCTTGAAGCTTGAAGCTTGAAGCTTAGCGGCTCGCCGCTAGCGTAATCGACACCGACTCGGCGAAACGCAGGGCATGGGGCTTGTCGACTTCGACCTCGGCATACAGCACCGACTCGTTGGCCATGACCAGGTCGAGAATTTCCTGGGTCAGGCGTTCGAGCAGGGCGAAGCGATTGCCCTCCACGTGGGCGATGATCGCCTTGGTGATGGTCCGGTAGTTGAGCGCGTGATCGATGTCGTTGTCACGCACCGCTTCCTGGGCGGCATAAAGGATGGTCAGGTTGATCAGCACATCCTGCTTGTTGAGGATTTCATCCTCGTTGATCCCGATGAAGGTGCGCAGGCACAGGTCCTTGACCCGGATGCGCGCCATTCCTGGTTGAAGTTGTGGCATTGCTACTTGCTCCGTCCGATCAATTGCAGAAACTCCTGGCGGGTGTTGCTCGACTCGCGGAAGGCGCCGAGCATCACCGAGGTGTTCATGGTCGAATTCTGTTTCTCGACGCCGCGCATCATCATGCACATGTGCCGGGCTTCGATGACCACCGCGACGCCCGCCGCGCCGGTCACATGCTGCACGGCTTCGGCGATTTGCCGGGTGAGGTTTTCCTGGATCTGCAGGCGACGGGCGAACATGTCCACCAGCCGCGCAATCTTCGACAGGCCCAGCACCTTACCCGTTGGAATATAAGCCACATGAGCCTTGCCGATGAAGGGCAACATATGATGTTCGCACAGCGAGTACAGCTCGATGTTGTCGACGATGATCATTTCATCGTTGTCGGACATGAACAGCGCACCGTTGACGATCTCTTCGACACTCTGCTCATAGCCATGGCAGAGGTACTGCATGGCCTTGGCTGCGCGCACCGGGGTGTCGCGCAGGCCTTCACGATCGGGGTTTTCACCGAGACCGATGAGGATCTCGCGATAGCTCTGGGACAGGGATAACGTCATGGTACATCCTCGCGGGGGCACCTATTTGAGGTGCCGTCCGCCGTTGACGGTCAGGGTCGTGCCGGTGACATAAGGGTTGTCGAGCAGATAACGCACGCTTTGATAGATCACTTCGCTGCCAGGTTCGATGCCCAGCGCGGACTTGGCCAATGCCTTGGCGCGGTACGCGTCGTCATCGTCGGGGTTGAACAGTAGCAGGGCTGGCGCGATACCGTTGACCTTGATGGTCGGCGCGTATTTGGCGGCGAACGACAGGGTCAGGCTATCGAGCCCGGCTTTGCTGGCGCAATAGCCGATGTGCTTGCTGCTGCCCTTGCGGGTCACATCATCGCCGATGTGCACGATATCGGCGGGGCATGAGCGTTCCAGCAAGTCGGCACAATGCAGGTTGATCAGGTAGGGCGCCAGCATGTGGACGTTGAACATGCGGGTAAAGGCGCTAGCGTCGGTGTCCGGGGTTTCGGCCAGCCATTCGGAGGCGTTATGGACGATCGCCCGCAGGCTGTCGGTGTGGGTTTTCAGTTCGCTGATGAAGGCGAAGATCCCGGCTTCGGTGGAAAAGTCCGCAAACACCGCTGTCGCCCCCAGGTCGCGCAGGGTTTGCACGCCGGGGCGTTCGCTGCGGTAGCTGAAGATCACCGGGTGGCCATCTTCGAGCAGGCGCCGGGCACAGTGCAGGCCGACTCGCTGGCCGGCACCGGTGATCAGGATCGGGGCGGTGGAAGAGGTCATGAACGGCTCGCGTCGTGGTGTGAGCAAAACTATACCAGCGAACGGGGCGCCTACATCTATTACGGGAGTGTCTTGCGCAGGTCTTGAATACAGATAGGGCAAGCGCGGTACAATGGGATCCAAATAACATGGACGTAACCTGTACATGCCAGTGTTGACAGACGTTGTCCAGACTGTTCAAGGCGCCGCCTCGCTTGAACGGGAAGAACTGTTTCCGATTCGTGAAGTGGCGCGTCTGACCGGTGTCAATCCGATCACGCTACGCGCCTGGGAACGACGTTATGGCCTGATTCAGCCTACGCGCACCGACAGTGGGCATCGTTTGTATTCAATGAACGATATCGAGCGGATTCAAAATATTCTCGGCTGGATCGAGCGCGGCGTTGCGGTCAGCAAGGTCGGCAAGATACTGGCCAAGACCGCACCGCTTCAGGCGTTGTCGCACATTATCCCCAGTGAGTTGGTGCAAGCGGACTACGCGCAGTGGCAGGAGCAAGTCCAGGCGGCGGTCAGTGCCTTTGATGAGGCTCTCCTGGAGCAGATCTATGGGCAGATTTTTTCCAGTTACCCGCTGACCGTGGTGTTTCAGAGCATCCTGCTGCCGCTGTGGAAGCTGCTCCTGCACCGCCAGGATGCCTTTGGCCAGGCCAGCGAATGGCTGTTCCTGGATGGTTTTCTGCGGTCTCGCGTGTTGCAACGTCTGCTGCTGGCGCGGGTCATGCAACCGCGACGCGTGATTGTCTGCCCGCTGAACGATCAGTGCCGGGAGCTCGAGCTGCTGGTCACGGCGCTGTTTCTAAGCAGTGTCGATTCGGCCATTCAAGTGCTGGCGCTGGGTCAGCCGTTCGATGAATTGACCCTGGTCTGCGAAAGGATCCAGCCCCAGGCGCTGGTGCTGTTTTCCAATCATATGCCAGCTCCCGAGTTGCCACGACGCTTGAATCGCCTGGCCATGAGCCTGGATTGTCAGTTGATGCTGGCTGGGGGGGCGTCTGATCTGGCGCAGGAGAGCCTGTCCGGATCGTCGATCGGTATTTTGGGTAGCGAGGGAACGGTGATGCGCCAGCGGTTGAAGCAGTTCCTGGCCGGCAATCTCGATACTTGAGTCACTGATGCAGGGCGGGATGAGTCAGCCGATGCTGTTGCAGGATGAATTGGCGCAGACGTTCGGTTTCGTCCTTGGCGTCCTGGTTCAACTGATAGGCATAGAGGCCGTTTTCGGTTTCTTTCTCGAAGGTGCCGCGCAACGCAATCCGCTCATAGCCTGACGGGCTGAACCACAAGGCGAAATGCCTGGGCGGTTTGGTCTTGTTGCGAACTTCCAGCAACACCCCTTTGAACGACACTTCGTGTACCCGCATCGGGCCAGGATGGCCGCGGGCGTTTTCCAGCGCGACCGGCTCATCGAGCACCAGGCGCCAGGGCCGCACCTTGGGTCCGTCTTCATAGATGCTGGGCACGCCGAGACGTAAATGCAGCGCGTGAAACTCGTCTTCCACCAATTGCAGCGGAAAGGTCATCTGCTGGTTTTCGAACGTGGCCTGGAGGGTGACTTGCTCATGGGCGGCAAGGCGCGTGAGCAAGTCACGGATCTGCGAACCACCGTTGACGAGCAGGCTCGACGTTGCATCCCGCACATTTAGCTGAGGGTTATGCTGCATGGTCTGGATAAAATCCAGTTCATCCTGCGTCAGGAGTGCGTCGCGCTGCATGATCTGCTCGAAGGAAATAGTTACATAGTCATCGGTGATTGTAGTAACTGACCATTAATTCGCGGTTTTGTTTTCGCCGTTCGTCGCTTTGAGTGCGGCGAGCTCGGCCTGGACCTCAGCCAATTGCGCCTCCAACTGCGCTACGCGCTGCTGCGCCCTGACCTGAACGCTGACGTCCTTCTGCACACCGACAAAATAAGTCTGCCCGTCGCTCGGATTCTTCACCGTCGACAGCGACAGTTCGTTCCAGAACGGTGTGCCATCCTTGCGGTAATTCCTGAGGATTTCCCGACAGGAACCGCCACTGTTCAGTGCCTCTCGAATCAATGGCAGGGCTTCCTGATCGCGGTCCCCGGACTGAAGAAAACGGCAATCCTGGTAGAGGATTTCTTCGCTGGTATAACCGGTCAGCCGCTCGAATGCCGGATTGACGTAGATCAGAATGTTATCTTGCTCGCCTTCCTTTTCGGCAATCACGATGCCGTCGTTGGAAGCGTTGATCACCATTTGCAGCAGTTGAGCGTTGATCATCGGAGGATCCTTTCCAGATTGATTGAGCGCAGCATTCTAAAAGAACTCTAGCGGCCATCAAGGCTGAATGAGAGCTAATCGCAGCTTTTTTGCTGCGGCTGTTAATATCCCACTCTTTTTACTCACCTTCAGGATCAGATTGATGAAAGTCGCCATCCTTTCCGGCTCGGTATACGGCACGGCTGAAGAAGTCGCCCGCCACGCTGCGAACATTTTGAAGACAGCAGGCTTCGAAACCTTCCATAACCCGCGGGCGAGCCTCGCCGATGTTCAGGCTTTTGGCCCCGAGGCCTTCCTGGCGGTGACCTCGACCACTGGCATGGGCGAGCTGCCGGACAACCTGCAGCCGTTGTATTTCACCATTCGCGACCAGTTGCCGGCGGCCTGGCGTGGCTTGCCGGGCGCCGTGATCGGTCTGGGCGATGCGAGCTACGGCGACACCTTCTGTGGCGGTGGTGAGCTGATGCGTGAACTGTTCGGCGAACTGGGCATTCGCGAAGTCCTGCCCATGCTGCGCCTGGACGCCAGCGAAAGCGTCACTCCGGAAACCGACGCCGAGCCCTGGCTGGCGGAGTTGGTCAGCGCCCTGCGGGGCTGACCGGCCGCTCGCACAGCAAGGTACTTTGACTTTATTCAGCCTGCCAGCACCCTGACTCGCTCGGCCATCAAGCTGGCTGCCAATGCAACTACACGATCTCTAGAGGGTGACTAGACTCGGTAGTCATTGGTAACACTCCATAATAAAAAGTCGAGGTTCCTTGCCGTGAGCGTAACCCCCGTGCATTCATCCTCCAGTGTCAAAGGGCCAGCGTTGCTGCGCAAACTCGATAAACTCGACCCGGGTTATAAACTTTGATGCCTCTCGCCGAGATCCCCCTCTGTGTCTGGCGCAAGCGCGCCCAAACCTTGGTATTCCGTGGCCAGACCATCCGTTACTGGACGGCGGGGCAGGGTGAGCCGCTGTTGCTCATCCATGGCTTCCCGACCGCCAGTTGGGACTGGCATTACCTGTGGCAACCCCTGGTCCAGCGGTATCGAGTGATTGCCTGCGACATGCTCGGCTTTGGCGACTCCGCCAAACCGCTGGACCATGAATACAGCCTGCTCGAGCAGGCTGATCTGCAGCAGGCGTTGCTGGCTCATTTGAACGTCGAGCAGCCGGTACATGTGCTCGCACACGATTATGGTGACAGTGTCGCCCAGGAACTGTTGGCCAGGCATTACGAAACGCGCGTTCATATCGCCAGTTGCGTATTCCTCAACGGAGGCCTTTTTCCCGAAACCCATCGCCCGGTCCTGATGCAAAAACTATTGCTCAGCCCCTTGGGCTGGATGATCGGGCGAGCCTTTTCCCGCGACGGCCTGGTGAAGAGTTTCCACCAGATATTCGGCCCGCAGAGCCGTCCCACCGAGAGCGAGATGGATGATTTCTGGAGCCTGATCGAGACCAATCAGGGGACACGGATCATGCACAAGTTGATCAACTATATTCCCGAGCGGCGTGTGCAGCGTGAGCGCTGGGTCGACGCGATGCAGCGCGGTGAAGTGCCGCTACGGGTGATCGATGGCGAAGTCGATCCGGTCTCCGGCGCGCATATGGTCGAGCGCTATCGGCAGCTGATCCCGAACCCGGACACGGTCCTGTTGCCCGGCATCGGCCACTACCCGCAGACCGAAGCGCCGGGGCTGGTGCTCAAGCACTATCTGGAATTTCGCGATCAGCAGGTGTCGCCGCCGCGTAAGGTGGCATGTTCCTGATGTCTACTGTGGCAAGGGAGCAAGCTCCCTCGCCAACCGGCTGACGCACTCATCATCCCCCAGCCTTATCGCACACCATTCAGCCTCCCCCGTGTTCATTGTGACCAGCATCGCCGTGCCTGACACTCGGCTCCATTGTCCCTGGCCTGCTGGAGTCCCCCCAATGAACGAATCTGTGCGTTTCGAAGATAAAGTCGTGATCATCACTGGTGCAGGTGGCGGCCTGGGACGGGCGCATGCGCTGTTGTTCGCAAAACAAGGCGCCAAAGTGCTGGTCAACGACCTCGGTGGCTCGACCCAGGGCGAAGGCGCAAACGCCTCGGCGGCGGACCGTGTGGTGGCCGAAATCCGCGAGGCGGGCGGCATTGCCGAGGCCAACCATGACTCCGTCACCGACGGCGACAAAATCGTCCAGAACGCCCTCGACGCATTTGGCCGGGTCGACGTCGTGGTCAACAATGCCGGGATCCTGCGGGACAAGACCTTCCATAAAATGGACGATGGCGACTGGGACCTGGTTTACCGGGTCCACGTCGAAGGCGCCTACAAGGTCACCCGCGCCGCCTGGCCGCACTTGCGCGAGCAAAACTACGGCCGGGTGATCTTCACCGCATCGACCTCGGGTATCTACGGCAACTTTGGCCAGTCCAACTACGGCATGGCCAAACTCGGCCTCTACGGCCTGACCCGCACCCTGGCCATCGAAGGCCGCAAGAACAACATCCTGGTCAACGCCATCGCCCCCACCGGCGGCACCCGCATGACCGAAGGCCTGATCCCGCCGCAGGTGTTCGAACAACTCAAACCGGAACTGGTCAGCCCGCTGGTGGTGTACCTGGGCAGCGAAAACTGCCAGGAAACCTCCGGGCTGTTTGAGGTCGGTGGCGGCTGGATGGGCAAGGTCCGCTGGGAACGCAGCCTGGGCGCCGGGTTTGATCCGCGGGTGGGGTTCTCACCGGAGGATGTGGCGGCGCATTGGCAGCAGATTTGTGATTTCGAGGGGGCGGCGCATCCGAAGGACAATATTGAGGCGTTGAAGGAGATGATGGGGAATTTGCAGAGGTATTCGCTTTAAAGACTGTGATACCCCAAGCCGTTGAACACGGCTTGGGGTGTCATTTTTTGTTGCTCATGCTATCGATGCATTCACAAATGCCAGAGAATGGCCGCAGCGAACTCAGCGGCCAGGTCAGGGCTATCAAGAAAAATACTTACGCACCAACGCCGCCAGATTCGCTGCCGTTTGCGCGTCAATTACCCCATCATATTTTTCCGGCCGAAAGTGCAACTGAAATGCCCGGACAAGCTGGTTGAAGCCTTGTTCGGTCGTCGCGCCGGACACGTCGTACCCGTAAGTCTTGAACAACTTCAGCAGTTCCGTGCGGGCAGGAATGCCGGATTTGACATATTGCTGCTCAATGGCATTTCGAGTGGGATCGTCGAACCAGGCACCGATACCTTTCAAGTACAGTGCATGCCACGGAAATTGTGGCCCCGGGTCAGTCTTGCGGCCGATCGCAATATCGGAGTGGCCCAGGACTTGGGTCGGGGTGATATCGGGATAGCGTTCAAGGATGTTCAGCGCCAGCTCTTCAATCGCCGTGATTTGTTTTGGATGATAGGGTGGAAAAGTAAACTTCCCTTGGTTGAAAGAAGCCACGTTGACGATCTCTATGCCGATAGAAGTGTCATTCAGATTGCTCCGATTGCCCCATTGGCTGACGCCCGCATGCCACGCGCGCTGGGTTTCGTCGACGAGATTGAATATTACCTGATGGGTATGACCTGCCTTTATATAACTCTGATCGGTAATGTCGGGCACCAGATAATGGGCGCTGACATCCGGGCCAATCAGCGCATTGACCGAACTGGAGAAGTTGCCGGCTGTGTAATGAAGAATCAGAAAGCGGACCCGGCTGTTAAAGCCCTTGATGGAGCGATAGGTAGTGGCATCGGTAGGTATCATAAGGAAACGCTCTTGATGAATAAAAGTTGAAGTAGCGTGCGACGCAGATGAGTGCCTGCAGCTAATACCTTTAATCATCGGGTGCTTCGTATGTTTACCGATTCATGTAGTCACTTTCTGGAAATTGCGTAGGTGAAAGCGAATGCTGACCCCTGTAGGAGCGAGCTTGCTCCGGGCGTCGTTCCGACGATGGTCGTTAACGATAACGCGAGTCTACTGGTTAAACGCGGCGCCCTTGAGTCCATCGCGAGCAAGCTCGCTCCTACAATTTACGCCCATAAAAAAGGCCGCTGCAAACGCAGCGGCCAAAGTAAGACGTTGGATCAAGGAGCAACAAATCAACGTCAGTGAACACAGGGTGACGAGTCGAAAATCTTCAATTCATCTGAAATCCGTCGCCAATGGAATGGATCGATCACAGGCCATTGGTCTGCTTTCAGGCTGTTCGCCGTGAAAGCCCGACAAGAATAAGCCTTTGGCCGCATAGGAAAAATAGTGATTTCAGGCATGAACTGTTGCGAATTGAGTAACAGTCATTACCTGCTCGCCGCTGCGCCATGCCTTGCGCTGATGATCCTCCATCCAGTTCATCCATATTGCGAGCAGACCCCCCGCCTGGTGCGGCCATTCATCCTTTAGAGCGACACCGCGAATACCTCCTTGGTGCGCTTATCGCCCCTGTCATGCAGCAGTAGGGTGTGGCCTTCTGTCACTCACCGGGGAAGACGCATGACAAAAACAACAATGCGCGCCATCTTCACACCGCAGGCCCTGGCCGCCGCGGTGGCCTTGGGTTGTTGCGCCCAGGCGCAGGCCGTTTCATTCAACATCGGCGAAATCGAGGGGACCTTCGACTCCTCGTTGTCCGTCGGCGCGAGCTGGGGCATGCGCGATGCCGACAAGGCGCTGGTGGGCACCGTCAATGGCGGGACCGGCCAGGCGTCGACCGGTGACGACGGGCGGCTGAACTTCAAGAAGGGCGAAACCTTCTCCAAGATCTTCAAGGGGATCCACGATCTCGAACTGAAGTATGGCGACACCGGGGTGTTTGTCCGAGGCAAGTATTGGTACGACTTCGAACTGAAGGACGAGGGCCGCGAGTTCAAGCCGATCAGCGATAAAAATCGCAAGGAAGGTTCCAAGTCTGCCGGTGCGCAGATACTCGACGCCTTCGTCTATCACAACTATTCCATCTCCGACCTGCCGGGCACCGTGCGTGCCGGCAAGCAGGTGGTCAGCTGGGGCGAAAGCACCTTCATCGGCAACTCGATCAACAGCATCAACCCGGTCGATGTGTCGGCGTTCCGCCGCCCTGGGGCCGAGATCAAGGAAGGCCTGATCCCGGTGAACATGCTGTTCGCCTCCCAGGGCCTGACCGACAAACTCACGGTGGAAGGCTTCTATCAACTGGAGTGGGACCAGACCGTTCTCGACAACTGCGGCACCTTCTTCGGCGGTGACGTCGCTGCAGACGGTTGCACCACGGGCTACACCGTGGGCAGCCCTGCCATCGCGCCATTGCAACCGATCGCCGCCGCGTTTGGCCAGGGCTTCCAGGTCGGCAAGGAAGGGGTGATCGTGCCCCGGGGCGGCGACCGCGACGCCCGTGACTCCGGGCAATGGGGTACGGCGCTGCGCTGGTTGGGCGACGATACCGAATACGGCCTGTACTTCATGAACTACCACAGCCGCACGCCGAACGGCGGCACCACCACGGCCGGCCTGGGCACGTTGTCGCAAATCCCGGGCATCGTCGGTGCTGCAAACGCTATTGCGCCCGGCACCGGATCGGCGCTGGCCCAGAGTGTGATGCTTGGTCGCGGCCAATACTATCTCGAGTATCCGGAAGACATTCGCCTCTATGGCGCGAGCTTCTCTACCACCTTGCCGACCGGCACCGCGTGGACCGGCGAAATCAGCTATCGCCCCAATGCGCCGGTGCAGCTCAACAGCACCGACCTGACGCTGGCGATGCTCAACCCGATCGCCGGTGGCGCGGCATCGCCGATCGCGACGACGCCCGGGGCTGACAACAAAGGCTATCGCCGCAAGGAAGTGACGCAGATCCAGAGCACCCTGACCCACTTCGTCGACCAGGTGATGGGTGCGGACCGACTGACCCTGGTGGGTGAAGCGGCGGTTGTCCACGTTGGCGGGCTGGAGGGTCGCTCCAGGCTGCGCTACGGCCGCGACTCGGTGTACGGCCAATACGGTTTCGGCGGCGATACCGACGGCTTCGTCACGTCGACCTCCTGGGGATACCGCGCCCGCGCCATCCTTGACTACAACAACGTCATCGCCGGGATCAACTTCAAACCCAACCTGTCCTGGTCCCATGACGTCGCCGGTTACGGCCCCAACGGGCTGTTCAACGAAGGCGCCAAGGCGATCAGCGTCGGCGTCGATGCCGACTACCGCAATACCTATACCGCGAGCTTGAGTTACACCGATTTTTTCGGCGGTGACTACAACACCCTGGAAGACCGCGACTTCATGGCGTTGAGCTTTGGCGTGAACTTCTGATCTGGCTGAGAGGATGAAATCAATGCGCAAGACGATTCTGCAATGCGGCGCCCTGGCCCTGAGCCTGCTGGCTGTCAACGTCATGGCTGCGGTGTCGCCGGAAGAGGCGAACAAGCTCGGCACCAGCCTGACCCCGCTGGGCGGCGAGAAGGCCGGCAATGCCGATGGCTCGATCCCGGCCTGGACCGGTGGCCTGCCGAAAAACGCCGGAGCCGTGGACAGCAAGGGTTTCCTGGCGGACCCGTTCGCCAATGAAAAGCCGTTGTTCACCATCACCGCGGCGACCGTGGACCAGTACAAGGACAAACTCTCCGATGGCCAGATAGCGATGTTCAAGCGCTATCCCGAGACGTATAAAATCCCGGTTTATCCAACCCACCGAACCGTGGCCGTACCGGCGGATATCAACGAGTCGGCCAAGCGCAGCGCCCTGAACGTGACACCGATCAATGACGGTAACGGCCTGGCCAATTTCACCGGCAATCGCTACTACGCCTTTCCGATCCCGAAGAACGGTGTCGAGGTGATCTGGAACCACGTCACCCGTTACCACGGCGGTAACCTGCGCCGCACCATCACCCAGGCAACGCCCCAGTCCAATGGTGATTTCACCGTCATCCGGTTCAAGGACGAGGTCGCCGTGCCCTCGCTGCTGGGGGATCTGAAACCGGGCAGCGATGAGAACGTGCTCAGCTATTTCAAGCAGGAAGTCACCGCACCGGCGCGGCTGGCGGGCAACGTATTGCTGGTTCACGAGACCCTCGACCAGGTCCAGGAACCGCGCAAGGCCTGGATCTACAACGCCGGCCAGCGCCGTGTGCGCCGTGCGCCGCAAGTCGCCTATGACGGCGTGGGCACCTCGTCCGACGGGCTGCGGACTACCGACAACTTCGACATGTTTTCCGGGGCACCGGATCGCTACGACTGGAAACTGGTCGGCAAGAAAGAAATGTACATCCCGTACAACAGCTACAAGCTTGACTCGCCCAAGCTCAAGTACACCGACGTGATCCAGGCCGGGCACATCAACCAGGACCTGACCCGGTATGAATTGCACCGCGTCTGGGAGGTGGTCGCGACGGTCAAGCCGAACGAGCGGCACGTGTATGCCAAACGTCACATGTACATCGACGAAGACAGCTGGCAAGTCGCGCTGGCCGATCACTACGACGGTCGCGGCCAGCTGTGGCGTGTCGCCGAAGGGCACGCGCAGTTCTACTACGATCACCAGGTTCCAGCCTATACCGTCGAAGCGCTGTATGACCTGATTGCCGGGCGCTACATTGCCCTGGGGATGAAGAACGAGGAGAAACGCAGCTTCGAGTTCGGTGTTGTCGCCAAAGCAGGGGACTACACGCCGGCAGCCTTGCGGAGTACGGGGGTGAGGTAACTTTCCTACAGTGCTCCTACAGAAAAAGGTGACATAAGGTCACCTTTTTTATACGTGTCGATCAGTGTGTTGAATACTTCTTCAATAAGCTGTCAGGACAGGGCTAGGGTGGCGCCACAATTATAAAAAGGCGCACCACTATGACTGCCATGACGCTGTGTCTGGACCGTCCTGGATTCCTGCCCCGTTTGTCTTGCCACCACCAGTCGCGCGACCGGTTGATCGAACCCTTGCTGATATCGACGGCGCGGGTGAAATTGCTTTGCGCACCGGCGGGCAGTGGCAAAAGTGCGCTGCTCGTCGAATGCCTGCTGCAGGCGCCCGCGCAGTGTCAGGTCCATTGGCTGCCGTTGGCGGGGGAGGCGATCAGTGTGGTCGATTTTCGCCAGCGCCTGGCGCAAACCCTGGGGCTGCCAGCATCGGATGAGCCGGCATTGCTGGAGTATCTGGCTCGGCTGCAGACAGCTACCTGGCTGTTTCTCGATGACTATTGCCGCATTCCCCATCCGGATCTGGATCAGTTGCTCGACCGGTTGCTGGCCATCAGCAGCCCGCGTGTCACCTGGTGGTTGAGTGGTCGGCGCCGTCCGCAATGCAATTGGCCGCGTCTGCTGCTGGATGACGAACTGTACGACTGCGAACGCGCCACGCTGGCGTTCGATCAAGCTGAAATTGCGCAGCTGTTGCATCACTTGGAACCAGCCCAGGCTGCGAAAGCTGCCGAGATGATTTTTCGGCGCAGTGGTGGCTGGTGTGCCGCGGTACGGATCGCGCTGCTGCAAAAATGCGACTGGTCACGCAACGACAAGCTCCCCGCTCGGCCGGACACCCTGCACGATTACCTGGAACATGAGCTCTTCGCCCACCTGACCCCGGAGCTCGCCGAAGCCTGGCGGGTGCTGGCCCACTTGCCACGCTTCAATGCCCGGCTCTGCGATCACCTGTTCGGCGCGGGGGAGGGCGCTCAATGCTTGAGCACGCTGCAGGAATTGGGCTGTTTCATCGAGCCCTGGCAAGATTCGGCAGACTGGCTGCAGATTTTCGCTCCCCTGACCCGGTTGATGCGCGACGAGCAATGGCCGGCCGGGCGCTCCTGGCATCGACGTGCCTGTCAGTGGTTCGCCGCCGAACTGGACTGGAAGGCCGCGTTCGAACAGGCCCTGCTGGCCGAAGAGTACGAGGTTGCCGTCAGCCTGTTGCAGCATTTCAGTTTCGAGCAGTTGTTCGAAGAGCAGACCGTCGTGCTGTTGTTGCGACTGCATGAGCAACAAGCCGAGGAGTTGATGCTCGGCTCGCCGCAACTGGTCGGACTGATCACCGCGGCCTTGTTGTTTGCCGGACGCTTCGAGCAGGCGGGTGAGTGCATCGCCCATTTGTCCCGCTTCCTGCCGCAACCCTGCGCGTTTCATCAACGACAATTGATCGCGCGTTGGCAGGCGCAGCAAGGCTGGTTGCTGCATTTACAGGGGCGCATGGACGCCTCACGGGCACACTTTCTTGAAGCGCTCGACGAGCTGGGTCCGCAGTTCTGGCCCGCCCGGTTGATGTGCCTGTCCGGTTTGACGCAACAGGCCCTGGTCCGGGGCGAACTCGAAGTGGCACAGGCGCTCAACCGAGACGCGTTGTGCCTGGCCCGGGCGCAAGGCTCGCTGGTGTTTGAAGGCCTGCTGGAGCTCGATCACGCGCAGTTGCTCGAACAACGGGGCGCCTGCGGCAGAGCCGAGCACTTGCTCGCCAACATGGACGACCTGCTCGGCCGGCAGCAACCGCTGGCCGAACCCTTGCTGGGACGGATTGCCCTGCATCGTGGGCGTCTGAGCTTGAGTCAGGGCCGGGAAATGCAAGCGGCGGCGCACTTCGAGACCGGTCTGCAGATCTGCCTGCGCAACCAGGATAAACGCGCGCTGTATGGGTTCCTCGGCCTGGCACAATTGGCGGCCAATCGGCTGGATTACGCTCAGGCTTTTGTGCTGCTGCGTGACGCCGAACGGTTGATGCAACAACGGCGAATTCCAGACACGGTGTACCGCAGTGTCCTGCTGCAAATGAGCTGCCACTTTTGGCTGCAGCAGGGACGGGCGCAATTGGCCCACGAAGCCCTGACCCGGGTGCTGCGCCATTATCAAGGGCCCCACGGGCGACAGCCTCCACCGGCCACGCTGGAGCTGATTCCGGTCCTGGAATATCTGCTGGTACTGGCCGACGTTTATCTGGGCCGGGCGCAGATGCCTCTGGCCCGGCTCGAGGCGCAATTGCAGTGGGCAAGACAACGGGGGATGTCGGCGCTGCAGGCGCAATTGCACCTGGCCCTGGCCGAAGTCGCCTGGCTGACCGACAACTCGACAGCTGCCCGGCAATCGATGCATGAAGGCCTGGCCCTGGTCGAGCGTTGCAACCTGCAACAAGCCTTGCGCGATTTGCAGTTGCGTCAGCCACGGTTGCCGCAAGCCATCGGGCGCGCGGAGCCGGGTCATTATTGCGAGGTGGCGGGTGCCATCCAGAACCCACTGAGTCAACGTGAAATCGAAGTACTCACCCTGGTGGCACAGGGCAATTCGAACCAGCAAATTGCCGATCTGTTATTCATCTCGTTGCATACGGTGAAAACCCACGCGCGACGCATCAACGGCAAGTTGGGGGTGGAACGCAGGACTCAAGCGGTGGCCAGGGCGAAAGTATTGGGCATTGTCATTTGACGGCGGGTGACTCATAGCCCATCCGCCAGCTCACGGCCTGCGTCGCCGCCAGCAATCGCCGGGCCGCCGGACCGTTTTCATCGGCATGAAACAACGAGGCCGGGCCGACAATGGTGATCACTGCCGCCACGTGCCCGACGGCGTTGAACACTGGTGCCGACAGCGCATCGACACCGGGCATCAGTAATCCATGGACATGATGCAGGCCGCGGTCACGGATCTGCCCGAACAGGGTTTCATAGGTCTGATCGTCGGCGAGGGCGTGAGCGCTGTCGTTTTGCAGTTCCTGCTCGCGCAAATCCACGGTTTCCCGCTTGGGCAGGAAAGCGCCGAAGACCAACCCGGTCGATGAGCTGAGCAATGGCAGCACCGAGCCCAATTGCGTGACCACCGTCACCGCGCGCACCGCAGGCTCGATATGCACCACGGTTGCGCCCTGATTGCCCCATACCGCCAGAAAGCAGGTTTCGTTCAGTTCATCGCGCAACTCGGCCAAGGGCAGGGCGGCGACTTTGAGCACGTCCATACTGTTGAGGGCGGCCAACCCGACGCGCAAGGCTTCGCGGCCCAGGCCGTAATGGTTGGTGGTGGTGTTCTGCTCGGCAAACCCGCTGGCGATCAAGGCCTGCAGATAGCGGTGGACCTTGCTCGCCGGCATCTGCACATGTTCGGCCAGGCGCGAAAGGGACGTCGAGGGTGACAATTGCGCCAATGCCTTGAGGATGTCGGTCCCCACCTCGGCCGAGCGGACTTTCTGTTTGCCGTTGCTTTCGCTGCCCATCGAGGTGATCCCGTTACAAATGGACGTCTTTATAACTTGACGGTCAATACCAATCAAATTACGTTATGCGTAATCGAATTACGATAAAAATAACCCGGGCGCGCCGAGACCTCTTCAACGGAGCGACGGACGACTGCCCTCTCCCTGTTCAGGAGGCTCCATGAACCTCGATTCAACGGCGCCCGCGCTGGCTTATCAGTCAGGCTTCGGCAATGAATTCAGCAGTGAGGCGTTGCCCGGCGCACTGCCCGTCGGCCAAAACTCCCCGCAGAAAGCCCCCTATGGCCTTTACACCGAATTGTTCTCCGGCACGGCGTTCACCATGGCTCGTAGCGAAGCGCGGCGCACCTGGATGTACCGCATTCAGCCATCGGCCAACCACCCGGCGTTCGTCAAACTGGATCGGCAACTGGCCGGCGGCCCCTTGGGTGAAGTCACCCCCAACCGCCTGCGCTGGAACCCGTTGGATATCCCGAGCGAGCCCACCGATTTCATCGACGGGCTGGTGAGCATGGCGGCCAACTCGGGCGCGGAAAAACCGTCCGGGATCAGCATCTACAGCTACCGCGCCAACCGTTCCATGGAGCGGGTGTTCTTCAACGCCGACGGCGAACTGCTGCTGGTGCCGCAATTGGGGCGCCTGCGCATCGCCACCGAGCTGGGCGTACTGGAACTGGAACCGCTGGAAATCGCCGTGTTGCCGCGTGGCCTGAAATTCCGTGTCGAGCTGCTCGACCCGCAAGCCCGCGGCTACATCGCCGAGAACCACGGCGCGCCGCTGCGCCTGCCGGACCTGGGGCCGATTGGCAGCAACGGCCTGGCCAATGCGCGGGACTTCCTGACCCCGGTCGCCCGGTACGAAAACCTGAAGCAACCGACCTCCCTGGTGCAGAAATTCCTCGGCGAGTTGTGGGGTTGCGAGCTCGATCATTCGCCGCTGAACGTGGTCGCCTGGCATGGCAATAACGTGCCGTACAAATATGACCTGCGCCGCTTCAACACCATCGGTACGGTCAGTTTCGATCACCCGGACCCTTCGATCTTCACTGTCCTGACCTCGCCTACCAGCGTGCACGGCCTGGCCAACCTCGACTTCGTGATCTTCCCGCCACGCTGGATGGTCGCCGAGAACACCTTCCGTCCACCGTGGTTCCACCGTAACCTGATGAACGAGTTCATGGGCCTGATCCAGGGCGAATACGACGCCAAGGCTGAAGGCTTTCTGCCCGGCGGCGCGTCGTTGCACAGCTGCATGAGCGCCCACGGCCCGGACGGCGAAACCTGCACCAGGGCGATCAACGCCAACCTGGCCCCGGCGAAAATCGACAACACCATGGCCTTCATGTTCGAGACCAGCCAGGTGCTGCGCCCGAGCCGTTTCGCCCTGGACTGCGCGCAATTGCAAACCACTTACGATGCCTGCTGGGCCACGCTGCCCGCCACTTTCGATCCGACCCGGAGATAAGCCATGACTCAGACTTCCATCACTCGTAGCTGGGTTGCCTCCGCCAACGGCCATGCTGATTTCCCGCTGCAGAATCTGCCATTGGGCGTGTTCAGCGTGAAGGGCGCGGCCCCCCGCAGTGGTGTGGCCATCGGCGAGCATATTTTCGATCTGGAAGCGGCACTCGATGCCGGTCTGTTCGACGGCGCGGCGAAGACTGCAGTCGAAGCCACCCGCGGCGGTCAATTGAATGCGTTCTTCGAACTGGGCCGTGACGCTCGTGTTGCCCTGCGCGAACGTCTGCTGGAACTGTTCACCGAAGGCAGCACCCTGCACGGCAAGATCGAAGCCCAAGGCTCGAAACTGCTGCCGCTGGCGGCGAATTGCGACATGCACCTGCCGGCGAAAATCAACGATTACACCGACTTCTACGTCGGTATCGAGCACGCGCAGAACGTCGGCAAACTGTTCCGTCCGGACAATCCGCTGCTGCCGAACTACAAGTACGTGCCGATTGGTTACCACGGCCGCGCCTCGACCATTCGCCCGTCCGGCACCGACGTGCGCCGTCCGAAAGGCCAGACCCTGCCGGCCGGTCAGACAGAGCCGACCTTCGGCCCCTGCGCTCGCCTGGATTACGAACTGGAACTGGGTATCTGGATCGGCCAGGGCAACGAGATGGGCGATGCGATCGCCATCGGCGACGCCGCCGATCACATCGCCGGTTTCTGCCTGCTCAACGACTGGTCGGCGCGGGACATCCAGGCCTGGGAATACCAGCCACTGGGGCCGTTCCTGTCGAAAAGCTTCATCACCAGCATTTCGCCGTGGGTGGTGACCGCCGAAGCGCTGGAGCCGTTCCGTCGCGAGCAACCGACCCGTCCCGAAGGCGATCCGCAGCCGCTGCCCTACCTGTTTGACAAACGCGATCAAGCCGCCGGTGCCTTCGACATCGAACTGGAAGTGCTGCTGCTCACCGAAGCCATGCGCGAGCAGAACCTGCCGGCCCATCGCCTGACCCTGAGCAACACCCGGCACATGTACTGGACCGTGGCGCAACTGGTCGCGCACCACAGCGTCAACGGCTGCCAGCTGCAGGCCGGTGACCTGTTTGGTTCGGGCACCTTGTCGGGACCGGAAAGCGGTCAGTTCGGCAGCCTGCTGGAAATCACCGAGGGTGGCAAAAAGCCGATTGAACTGGCGTCGGGCGAGGTGCGTAAATTTCTCGAAGACGGCGACGAAATCATCCTGCGCGCCCGCTGCAGCCGCGAGGGCGTTGCTTCGATCGGTTTCGGCGAATGCCGCGGCAAAGTGCTGCCGGCGCGCTAAGAGGATCGGCTCATGGAACTTTATACCTATTACCGTTCGACCTCGTCCTATCGGGTACGGATCGCGTTGGCGCTCAAGGGCCTGGACTATCGGGCGCTGCCGATCAACCTGATCGCCCCGCCGGGTGGCGAGCACCGACAACCTCAATACCTGGACATCAATCCGCAAGGCCGGGTGCCGGCGTTGCGCACGGATGAAGGTGACCTGTTGATCCAGTCACCGGCGATCATCGAGTACCTGGAAGAACGTTATCCACAGGTGCCGCTGCTGTCCAAAGACTTCGCCGCACGCGCCCGTGAACGTGGCGTCGCGTCACTGATCGGTTGCGACGTGCACCCGTTGCACAACGTCAGCGTGCTCAACAAGCTGCGGCAACTGGGCCACGATGAAACCCAGGTGGTCGAGTGGATCGGCCACTGGATCAGCCAGGGGCTGGCGGCGGTGGAGCAGTTGATCGGCGATGAGGGTTATTGCTTCGGTCCGCAGCCCGGATTGGCGGATACCTACCTGATTCCGCAGTTGTACGCGGCGGAGCGCTTCAACATCTCGCTTGAGGCGTATCCGCGGATTCGTCGAGTGGCGGCACTCGCCGCGACACACCCGGCATTCATCAAGGCGCATCCGGCAAACCAGCCCGACACCCCTTGAAGCGCCTCACCACGAACCCTGTGGGAGCCGGGCTTGCCCGCGATGAACGATAACGCGGTTTACCTGATAAACCGCATCGCCTGAATCGCGGGCAAGCCCGCTCCCACAGGAGGCCGGTGATCAATGCACGATGGAGTTAGGGGGAAGATGCCCCAACCGCTCCGTCAGCCGGATTCGCTGGATCGGGTCGTCGCTGAGCAGCAACGCATGCTCAAGGTCGAAGCGTTCGGCGTTCGGGCAGTCCAGTCGTTGATAAAGGCTGGCCCGAGCCAGGTAATCGGCGGCGCTGGCGTTGCCCAATTCCAGCACTCGCTCGGCATCGATCAGGGCGCCGATGTAGTCATCGTTGGAGAGGTGCAACTGACGCAGGTTGCGCGACAGCCGTTGCAGCATTTGCACCGGCTCGGCGGTCAGCAAGTGCTCGGCGTTGAGTTTCATGTTTGGGCCGTACTGGCGTTGCAGCAGTTCCCGGCAATCATTGGGGTACAGGCGACGGCCACCGCAGGGGTCGAGCAGGTGATCGGCACCCGGTACGCGCAGCAGGAAATGCCCGGGGAAGTTGACCCCGACCAGGGGAATTTCCAGCCCTCTGGCCAACTCCAGCGCAATCAACCCCAGTGCCAGCGGCTGGCCGCGCCGGCGTTCCAGCACTTTGTTGACCAAGGCCACGTGCGGGCGCAAGGGGGTGAAGTCGTCCTGGGCGAAGCCCAGGTCATTCATGCGCCGCAACAGTGGCTGGGCCAATTCGCTGACCGGCAACATCGGCAAGCCATAACTGACTCGTTGCTGCAGGTCCTTGAAATTTTTCAGGACCGCCTCGGTATTCACCTCTTTTTCGTGTTCGGCAGCGATCCACACTGCCGCCTCGAACAGCGCGGGCGGTGATCGTTGCAGACAGGCAAAAAAGCATTGGCGCGGGGTCATCAAAATCTCCGGGGTATGCCTCGTTTTAGCCTCGTCTGCGACATTCGTCCAGTACCCCGCGCAAGCGCTTTGCGGTTATTTCCGAAAGCCTGTTTGGCGACTGCGCTTATTCCGGCGCGCTTCTGCAATTTTTGAGCGCAAGCCTATACTGGCGACTACGAGTAGTCATTCGGGAGCCCTGCGATGTTCGCTCTCATGCAAAGCACTCGCCTTGAATCGCTGCATTTGAGCGTCGACCCGGTCACCGGGTTGAAGGCGGTGATTGCCATTCATAACAGTCGTCTCGGACCTGCCTTGGGCGGCTGTCGTTACCTGGCCTATCCTAACGACGAGTCCGCTGTCGAGGACGCTGTTCGACTGGCGCAAGGCATGAGTTACAAGGCCGCGCTCGCTGGCCTGGCTCAGGGCGGCGGCGTGGCGGTGATCATGCGCCCGGTGCATGTGGAAAACCGCGCCGCGTTGTTCGAGGCATTCGGCCGCTGCATCAATCAGCTCGATGGCCGCTACATCACGGCCATCGACAGCGGCACCTCGGTGGCGGACATGGATTGCATCGCCCAACAGACCCAGCACGTCACCAGCACCACCTCGGCGGGTGACCCGGCGCCCCATGCGGCCATGGGCGTATTCACCGGCATTCGTGCCACCGCCATGGCCCGCCTGGGGAGCGATAACCTCGAAGGCCTGCGCGTGGCGGTTCAAGGGCTGGGCAATGTGGGGTTTGCCCTGGCCGAGCAGCTGCATGCCGCCGGTGCCGAACTGCTGGTCAGCGACATCGATCACGGCAAGGTACAGCTGGCGATGGAGCAACTGGGTGCGCACCCGATCGCCAACGACGCATTGCTCAGCACGCCGTGCGACATCCTTGCGCCCTGCGGCCTGGGCGGGGTGCTTAACAGCAACAGTGTGACGCAACTGCGCTGTGCTGCGGTGGCCGGGTCCGCCAATAACCAACTGACCCATCTGGATGTCGCCGATCAACTGGAACGGCGGGGCATCCTGTATGCGCCGGACTATGTCATCAATGCCGGTGGGCTGATCTACGTTTCGCTCAAGCACCGCGGCGAAGCGCTGGCGACCATCACCGCGCACCTGTCGAAAATCAGCTCGCGCCTGACCGAAGTCTTCGCCCATGCCCAGGCGGAAAAACGCTCCCCGGCGCGGGTGGCGGATGAGTTGGCGGAGAAAGTGTTGTACCGCTGAAAATTTTGATCTTATGGGCATGAAAAAGGCCCTGAATCATTCGATTCAGGGCCTATTCAATTCGGGCGCTGGTTACTTCGGCGTCTTGGCAGCTTTGGCTGGCTTGGTCGGCGCAGCGCTCGGCACTTCGACCGGTGCAGCCGCTTCAACAGGTGCAGTCACTTCATCAGGCTCAACGACTTCAGCAGGCGCATTCAGCAATTCGGACAACGCATCCGGCTGGCTCTTGAATGCCTTGGCGAACACGTCGCGATTTTTCGCCATGTAGATCCCGGCTTCTTCCACTTGCTGTTCAGTCAGGGACGGAACGGCTTTCTGCAACACCTCGGCCAGCAACTCAGCCAGTTCGAGCATTTTGTCATGACGGTCAGCTTCGGCTTTATCCATGAACAAACGCTCCAGATCTCGGCTGCTGCGGTATACCACTTCGACGGCCATTCACCACCTCACATGCCTTCACATTAAGTTGTCTGTATCGACTACTGTATCTATATACAGCGAAAGGATAAGCGAATCCCGTCGCTTTGGGTAGTGACTTTTCAATTTAGACCGGATTCAGGGTTTTTCAGGTAAACCGCGTCAAGCGGTTCGCGGGCAAGCCTCGCTCCTACAGCGAAGGCGTCCGTCCAGACACCACAGACGTGCCTCATTTCCCGCAGCCATCATCTCACCCAAGGCCTCTGGCCTTTTTTCTGCATGCAGAACAACTGTCACGTCCAACCCGCATTATCCGCTCGAACCGAGCTAAGGAAGAATCACCGTGAAAATCAACTGGGCCGAGAAGCTGCGGCAGAACGTGCATCAACTGGCCGAGTCCCTGGGCAATCTGTTCGTCGAGACCTTCCACTACCTGGCGCTGTTCGCCATCGGTGCGGTGACCGCGTGGGCGGCGGTGATGGAGTTTCTGGGGATGCTCGAAGAAGGGCACATCAAGATCGATGACATCTTGCTGCTGTTCATCTACCTGGAGCTCGGGGCGATGGTCGGGATTTACTTCAAGACCAACCACATGCCGGTGCGCTTTTTGATCTATGTGGCGATCACCGCGCTGACGCGACTGCTGATCTCCAATGTCTCTCACCACAATCCGCCCGACGTGGGGATCATCTACCTGTGTGGCGGGATTCTGCTGCTGGCGTTTTCGATCCTGGTGGTGCGTTATGCCTCGTCGCAATTCCCTTCGGTGAAGATCGAACACCCGCAACGCAAGATCGGTGCGGGTTCCGGTGAGCATCCCGAGGTGGAGAAGGGCGAGATTTAAAGCCCCATGGCCGGCCGGCCGTGGCTTTTGACCTGGGGTGGCGGCAGGTTGCGATTATCGCCGTCGGTCATGGCTTCGAGGATGGCCACGGCGCTGTGACCCTGTTCGATGGCGATGCCGAACTGAATGCTTTCCACCAGGCGTTTAAGGCGCTTGGGGTCATTGCGTTGATCGGCGCTGATCATCCGTTTGGCAACCACGTGGCCGTTGTTGGACAGGGTCAGCATGATGCTGCCGTCCAGCCCCTGAATGCTCAGGTTGATCTGGTAATCCGGTGCAAAGGCATCGGTAATGAGCTGAAAAGGGTTGTCCATGATGCGTTACCGCCTGATTGAACGTGCAGTGGTTGACCTGCCGTGATCGGATTGGTTCGCAACACCAGACCATTGGCATCCCATGGCCATGAAGCAAAGCAAGGGGCATGCCGGGAACATTGTCGGACAATGAATGTGGGAGGGACTGTCGCTGACACCACTGTAGGAGCGAGCTTGCTCGCGATGGACTAGAGGGCGACGCGTTTATTCAGCAGTAACGCGTTATCGTTAACGTCCATCGCGAGCAAGCTCGCTTCTACAGGGGGGCTGCCCGTTTCAGGGCATGAATGAATAAATGATCGCAGACAGTGCAATCAAACCGATCAGCACCACGAACACGTTCGAGGCCTGGCCCGAGTACTGGCGCAATGCCGGCACACGACGGATGGCGTACATCGGCATCAGGAATAACAGGCACGCGATGATTGGCCCGCCGAGGGTTTCGATCATGCCCAGGATGCTCGGGTTGAAGGTCGCCACGGCCCAGCAGCTGAGGATCATGAACAGCGCCGTCACCCGGTTCAGCCAGCTCGACGACATCACCCGGCCACGGCCGCGCAGGCTCTTCACGATCAGGCCCTGAAAGCCTTCGCTGGCACCGATGTAATGGCCGAGGAAGGATTTGGTGATTGCCACCAGCGCAATCAGCGGTGCGGCGTAAGCAATCACCGGGGTCTGGAAGTGGTTGGCCAGGTACGACAGGATCGAGATGTTCTGTGCCTTCGCGGCGGCCAGGTCGGCCGGGGACAGCGCCAGCACGCAGCTGAAGCAGAAGAACATCACGGTGACGACCATCATCCCGTGGGCGATGGCCAGGATGCCGCTGCTTTTGCGCTCGGCCTGTTCGCCATAGCGTTGCTTCTGATCGACGGCGAAGGCGGAGATGATCGGCGAGTGGTTGAACGAGAACACCATCACCGGGATCGCCAGCCACAGCGTCTGGAAGAACATCGGCAGCGGCATGCCTTCACTGGCGGTGGCGAAGAAGGCGCCGTTCCAGTTCGGGATCAGGCTCAGGCCGAGCAGCAGCAACGCCGCAACGAACGGGTAGACCAGCACGCTCATGCATTTGACGATGACACCCTGGCCGCAACGAACGATGGCCATCAGGCCGAGGATCAACCCCAGGGACAGAATCGCTCGCGGTGGCGGGGCGATGTGCAACTGATGCTCCATGAAACTGCTCAGGGTGTTGGTCAGCGCCACGCTGTACACCAGCAGGATCGGGAAGATGGCGAAGAAGTACAGCAGGGTGATCAGTTTGCCGGCGCCGACGCCGAAGTGCTCTTCTACCACGTCGGTGATGTCTCCGGAACGACCGGACAACACGAAACGGGTCAGGCCGCGGTGGGCGAAAAAGGTCATCGGAAATGCAAGGACAGCCAGGATCAGCAAGGGCCAGAAACCACCGACTCCGGCATTGATCGGCAGGAACAGCGTACCGGCGCCAATGGCCGTGCCGTAGAGTCCGAGCATCCAGGTGGTGTCGTGTTTGGTCCAGCCCTTGTGGGTGATTTCGGTATTGCGTGTCAGGTCTACAGCGGGATTATCGGCAGCAGGTGTACGTACATCGGTCATCGTTCAGGCCTCGTTATTGTTCTTGCTCGGGCTCACGCGTTACGGACGGTCAGGGAATGCGCCTCAGCACTCCACCCAGCTCACCGCCAAACCGCCCCGTGAAGTCTCTTTGTATTTGTCATGCATGTCGGCGCCGGTATCGCGCATGGTGCGGATCACCCGGTCCAGGGAAATGAAGTGTTTGCCGTCGCCGCGCAGGGCCATTTGCGTGGCGTTGATCGCCTTGACCGCGGCGATTGCGTTGCGCTCGATGCAGGGCACCTGCACCAGGCCGCCGACCGGATCGCAGGTCAGGCCGAGGTTGTGTTCCAGGCCGATTTCGGCGGCGTTTTCCAGTTGTTCCGGGGTGGCGCCAAGCACGTCTGCCAGGCCGGCGGCGGCCATCGCGCAAGCCGAGCCGACTTCGCCCTGGCAGCCGACTTCGGCGCCGGAGATCGACGCGTTTTTCTTGCAGAGGATGCCGACCGCGGCAGCGCCCAGGAAGAATGCGACCACGTCGTCGTCCGACGCGTCCGGGTTGAATTTCATGTAGTAGTGCAGCACCGCCGGAATGATCCCGGCCGCGCCGTTGGTCGGAGCCGTGACCATGCGTCCGCCGGCGGCGTTTTCTTCGTTCACGGCGAGGGCGAACAGGTTGACCCACTCCATGGCCGACAGGGTCGAGGTGATGACATTCGGCTTGCCGATTTCCAACAGACTGCGATGCAGTTTCGCGGCGCGACGCGGGACATTCAGACCGCCGGGCAGGATGCCTTCATGAATCAAGCCTTGCTCGACGCACTCGCGCATCACCGACCAGATGTGCAGCAGGCCCTGGCGGATTTCGCTTTCGCGGCGCCAGGCCAATTCATTGGCCATCATCAACTCGGAAACCCGCAACCCATGCTGGTTGCAGAGCTTGAGCAGTTCGGCGGCGCTGGAAAAATCGTAGGGCAGCACGACATCGCTGGCCGGCGCAATGCCGGATTCGGCTTCGGCCGCCTCGATGATGAAACCGCCGCCGATCGAGTAATAGGTTTGCTCCCACAGCTCTCCGGTGTCGCCGAAGGCGGTCAGGGACATGGCGTTGGGGTGATAGGGCAGGCTCTCGTCCAGCAACAAAAGATCATGCTGCCAGCTGAAGTCGATGGTGGTTTTGCCGGCCAGGTTTAGCTCGCCGGTTTCGCGCAGGGTCTGGATCCGGCTATCAATGGACGCGGGATCGATGCTGTCGGGCCATTCGCCCATCAGGCCCATGACACAGGCGCGGTCGGTGGCGTGACCGACGCCGGTCGCCGACAGGGAGCCATAAAGACGAATTTCTACCCGCCGTACGTCGTTCAGCAAATGCTGGTCAATCAGGGCCTGGGCGAAGGTCGCGGCGGCGCGCATCGGACCGACGGTATGGGAACTGGACGGACCGATGCCAACTTTAAAAAGATCAAAAACACTGATAGCCATGCTAAAGCCTATACAAGCAATGGAGGAGAAATCGCTGCCATTTTTGTAGGACAAGCGCAATCTCGGCGATACTGCCTCCCTCGGTCCTACATGACCAACGAAACTTCCTAAGACAGCCTTTAGCAGGACTAAACGATGAGTCGTCAATTACACGCCCAGACTTATGTCTGGCTGCACGTGTTTTCTTGTGCCGCGCGGCACTTGTCGTTCACCCGATGCGCCGAAGAACTGCACATCACACCGGGTGCGGTCAGTCAGCAAATCCGACAGCTGGAGGAGCGGCTGGGTTTTCGCCTGTTCCATCGTCGTGCGCGCGGGGTGGAATTGAGCGCCGAAGGCCAGCGACTGGCCATCACCGTCAACGAGGCTTACGGCAGCATCGATGCGGAATTACGCCGACTGGACGCGGGAATGATCAGCGGGATTTTGCGGCTGCGCTCGATCCCCTCCTTCCTGAGCAAGTGGCTGACTCCGCGGTTGCCGCGTTTGCAGCAGCGTTTCCCGGATATTCAATTACGCCTGGTGGCCGAGGACAGCAGCGTGCCCTTGCACGAGGGCGACTTCGATTTGGCCATCGACCTGAACGACGGCAGTTATCCCGGCTTGTTATCCACAACCCTGCTCGACGAGCAGATCTTTCCGGTCTGTGCCCCGGGTTTGTTGCGTGGTCGCCCGCCGCTGCATGGCCCGGCGAACCTGGTGCACTTTCCGTTGCTGCACGACATCACCGCCTGGCGCGGCAGCTACGAGTACGCGGAATGGGAGTTCTATCTCAATGCCATCGGTTTTGAAGGCGCGGACGTCCGGCGCGGGCATACCTTCAATCGCAATCACCTGACCATCGAGGCGGCGATTGCCGGCATGGGCGTGGCGATTGCGCGGCGAACGCTGCTCAACGATGAGCTGGAGCGCGGGACGCTGATCGTGCCGTTTGGCCTGGCGGTGCCCAATCACAAGCGGTACGTGCTGCTCTATGCGCCGGGCGCGCTGAGTCATCCGGGCGTGCGTGCGGTGCATGACTGGCTGGTGGAAGAGGCGGGGATGTTTCGGAGCCTGCACCCGCTGGGGGAGGGGCAGGTGTGAGCCGTTCGGGACATCGGAGCGACGCGACCCAACTCCCGACCTTAGCAGCGCTTTTACCGGTTGTCCGACTTTTTTTGCAAATCCATATTTATCTTTATTCAGGGGTTGAATTGTTTCGCGCGCACACCGATTGTGTAAGTAAGAGGTCACGGTGATGACGCCCAAGGGCCAGCCGATGTGCCTCTCGCGAGCTAGCTGAAATAAGGGATGAACTATGCAAATCCAAGTCAACAGTGATAACCATATTCAAAGCAGCATCCGACTGGAGGAGTGGGTACGTACTACCATTGAGAGCACGCTCGAACGTTATGAAGAGGACCTGACCCGTGTCGAGGTCCACCTGCGGGACGAAAACGGCGACAAGCCCGGACCGCACGACATGCGCTGCCAGCTGGAAGCGCGGCCAAAAGGCCACCAACCGATTTCCGTAACCCATAAAGCCGACTCCCTGGAACTGGCGATCGACGGGGCGGCCACCAAACTGGAACATGCGCTGGATCACCTGTTCGGCAAACTGCGGGGCAAACCACGTGCCGCGGTGGTGCCGTTCGAGAGGGGGGCACACGCAGATGTGCTTCTGGAAGAAGAGTTTCTCGAGAACGAACAGGCTGCGCAAAACGGCTGAAGCCTGATTCACTTTTACCGTCCCACACAGAACGGGCCTGCTAATGCAGGCCCGTTCGCGTTTGTGCGCCCTGCATGATCGTGACTTGTCTTTCAAAACGCCTAGGCTCCGCTGATCGAGAGTGACGATCTCATCGGATCTGTTTTGCGTATGAGAATATTTATCATTAATATTGCGACCTTGCAGGTCCCGTGACTTCACGCGATCCCACCCTCGCTCCAAGGTCGATACATGAAAGGCAAAAGTCTCCCCGTTTCCTATCGACTGGCGGTCACTTCGCGGGTGCTGGCCGCGGTGCTGGGCGGTTACGTCGTGGCTGCGCTGGCCAGTGTCAGCCTGGGCCTGTGGTTGCCCATGGCCCGCGCCGAAGCCGTGGTGATCGGGATGATGACCTCGTTTCTGGCCTACCTCGTCTCGGTGCTGTGGTGTTTTGCCTGTCGCAGCGCATGGCAGGCCTGGCTGGGACTGATCGTGCCGAGCCTGGTGCTGGCAGCGTTGTCGGGCCTGGCGTATTGGGTGGGCCATTGATGAAAGAGGGGTTTCGCCAGGCCATGGCCTGGCTGCACACCTGGGCCGGGTTGATCTTCGGCTGGCTGCTGTTCGCCATTTTCCTGACCGGCACCCTGGCCTATTTCAAGGATGAGATCAGTCACTGGATGCAACCGGAAATTCCCGCCCGCTCCGTGACATCCGAGGCCAGCCTGACGCTGGCCCAGCAGTATCTGCAGCAGCACGCCGCCAGTGCTTCGCGCTGGCTCATCGATTTGCCCGATGCGCGGGAGCCCGGCCTTTCGGTGCGGTGGCAGCAAGCCCCGGCCAAACGTGGCGAGCGGGGTCAGTTCACCGAGAAACGCCTCGACCCGCAAACCGGCGCCGAAGTGCAGGGCCGGGAAACCAGGGGCGGCGACTTCTTCTATCGCTTCCATTTCCAGCTGCAGATGCCGTACCCATGGGGCCGTTGGTTGTCGACCATCGCCGCCATGGTGATGTTCGTCGCATTGATCAGCGGGATCATCACCCACAAGAAAATTTTCAAGGACTTCTTCACCTTCCGCCCGCGCAAAGGCCAGCGTTCCTGGCTCGACGGGCACAACGCCGTGGGGGTGTTGGTGTTGCCGTTCCACCTGATGATCACCTACAGCAGTCTGGTGATTTTCATGGCGATGGTGATGCCGGCAAGCATTCTTGCTTCGTACAAGGGCGATGTGCGGGTGTTTTACGATGAGGTATTTCCGGCCGCCAATACGCCTGAGCCCGCGGGTAAACCGGGTCAGTTGGCAGCGATGGCGCCACTGCTGGAACAGGCCCGCGAATTATGGTCGGGCGGTGGGGTGGGGCGGCTGACGGTCAATAATCCGGGGGATGCGAATGCCACGGTCGTGCTTTTCCGGGATGGCGCCGACCGCGTGGTCCACGACTTCGGCAGTGCGCTGACCTTCAATGGCGTCACCGGCCAGATCCTTGGCTCGACGCCGGAACAGCGGTTGCCCATGGCGATCTCCGGAGCCTTTTACGGTTTGCACATGGGCCACTTCGCCGGCCCGGTCTTGCGCTGGCTGTACTTCATTTGCGGGCTGGCAGGCACGGCGATGATCGGCACCGGGCTGGTGATCTGGCTCGGCAAGCGTCAGCTCAAACATGCGAAAAGCGCGGTGATGCCCTTCGAGTTGCGGCTGGTGGAAGTGCTGAACATTGCCAGCATGTCGGGGCTGTTGCTCGCGGTGGCGGCGTTCTTCTGGGCCAATCGCTTGCTGCCGGTCGACATGGCGGGGCGCGCGGATTGGGAGGTGAACAGTTTCTTCATTGTCTGGGGCTTGAGCGTGCTGCATGCCATGGCTCGCCGTGGTCGTGCGGCGTGGGTCGATCAATTGGCGCTGGCAGCGTTGCTGTTTTGCGCGGTGCCGCTGTTGAACGCCATGACCACGCCCTATCACTTGGCTGTCACCTTGGCGCAGGGTGACTGGGCCTTGGCCGGTTTTGATCTGACGTGCCTGGGCAGCGGGGTATTTCTCGCCTGGGCTGCGTGGAAAATGCAGCGCTCGGGGCACGTTCGAAGTGTTATCCGAACCCCGCGTGGGCAATCGATCGCCCTTGAGCGAGGGGCGCACTGATGTTGCTGGGCTTTTTGCTTTGCTATGGCGGGTTCACCGCGCTCTGTTTGTCGATGGATCGGCATCACACCGAACTGCTGGGCCGCACACCCTCGTTCCGACGCCGCCAAGGCATGCGCATCACTGGCTGGCTGTTACTGGCCTTGTCCTTGTGGGCGGCGGTATCGGCGGCGGGTTGGGGACTGGGGCTGGTGCAATGGTTTGCGGTGCTGATGCTCAGTGGGTTGCTGCTGGTGCTGTTGCTGCCGTATCGCCCGCGCCTGGCCCTGTCGTTGGCCGGGGTGAGCCTGCTCGCCAGCCCCGTTGCCGCGTTTGCGCAGTACTGACCGGATGATCACCCGCCCTCCGGAATCCCGCGATGATGAGCATCGGGGCGCCCGTGCGCATTTCCTCCAGGTTTTTCTATCCCAGCGCTCGCAAATGGAAGCGCTGGTGAGTCGGCGCGTCGGTTGTCGGGCGACGGCGGCGGACCTGGTGCAGGATTTGTTCCTGCGCTTCTGGCGCCGGCCGCTGGTGCAGGTCGAAGAACTCAGCACCTACCTGCTGCGGTGCGCCGGCAACATCGCCATCGACCATTTGCGCAGCGAAGGCACGCGGGTACGGGTCAACGAAGGCTGGAGGCCGGATGCGCCGGACAGTCACGGCAGTGAACCGCAAGCCGCACTCGAGGCGGGCAACGATTTGCGTCACGTCGAAGCCGCGTTGCGCGCCTTGCCCGAGCGCACCCGCCAGATCTTTTTGCTCAACCGCATCCACGGGCGTAAATACGCGGAAATCGCCAAGGCCATGGGTTTGTCCCAAAGCGCCGTGGAAAAACATATGATGCGCGCCCTCGAAGCCTGCAAGGCCAGCCTTCGCGAACCCCCACCGCGCACGCCAGGGAAAGCACCGTGAACACTATCGAACGCGTCACCCCGACGCCGGCTCAGGAGCAGGCGGCATTGGCCTGGCTGAGTCTGTTGCATGACCAGCCCGACAGTAGCGATCAGGCCGCCTTCAGCCACTGGTTGCAGGCGGACCCCGCCCATGCCGAGGCGTATGCCCAGGTACAAGTGATGTGGGAGCTGACCGAAGCACCGGCGAGAACCCTGGCCGATGAAGACGCCCTGGCCTTGCAGGGTTACCTCAACGCCATGAACCGCTCGCGCCGGCCCGGCGTGCGGCGTTGGTCCGGTGCGTTGGCAATGGCGGCGTGCCTGGTGTTGATGATCAGCCTCGGCGCGGGCTGGCAGCCGTCGCGCTGGGTGGATGACCTGGGGGCAGACTATGTCTCGGCGCCGGGGGAAATCCGCACCGTCACCCTGGCGGATCAGTCGCAAGTCACCCTGGATGCCGACAGTGCGATTGCCGTGGATTTCAGTCGTGGCGAGCGGCATGTCCAGTTGCGTCGCGGTGCCGGATTTTTCAACGTAACGCACACTGGCGATCCGTTTGTGGTGGACGCTGAAAAGGGGCAGGCGCGGGTGCTGGGCACGCAGTTCGAAGTCCGCCTGCAACCCCACGGCGCGCAGGTCACGGTGTTGTCCGGGCGGGTTGGCGTCACGGCGGATAAACAGGCCGGGCAACAGATTCTCACGGCCGGCCAGCAAGTGGCTTATGGCGATGGTTTGGCGGAAAAACTCCACAGCGTCGACAGCGAAGCACAGTTGGCCTGGCGTCAGGGTTGGCTCAATTACTACAAGGCGACACTGGCCGAGGTGGTGCAGGACCTGGGGCGTTATTACCCGGGGCGGATCCTGTTGCTTGACGATGAACTGGCGGCACGGCGGGTCAGTGGCAGTTTTCCGAGCAAGGACCCGCAGGCGGTGTTGAGTTCGTTGCAGGGGGTGTTGGGGTTTGAGCAGCACACTTTGGGGCAACTGATCATTTTGCGGTGAGACTGCTGGCCTCTTCGTCGGAACGCCGCCCGGAGCAAGCCCGCTCCCACATTTTGACCGAGTTCTCTCAGAGGAATGCGGTCCAAATGTGGGAGCGGGCTTGCTCCGGGCGGCGTTCCGACGAAGACGTCGGATCAAACACCATATCTCTCCAATAAAAATATTTTCAACTTTCTTGTGAGGTAAACCCGATCCCAATCCGTGTAGTGACTGAAACTGCGATTCATTCGCATCCCGTAGGTTCCACACAGGTCATGAGCAATGAAGTCCAGGGCAAAATCGGGTTTGGTCAAACAATGGTTGGGTGTATCTGCGTTGAGCTTTTCGACGCTGGCGTTGCTGCCGTTGAGCGTGGCGCTGGCAGCTGAGGCCGGCACTGACCAGCAGCGTACCCAATTCAGCTTTGCGCTGGCCGCCAAACCACTGCCCCAGGCCTTGAGCGATTTCAGCCGGGTCACCGGCATCAGCGTGGTCTACACCGATGAGGCGCCCTACGCCATCACCGCGCCGGCCGTCAGCGGGCAGATGAGTGCCGAGCAGGCGCTGCAGCGATTGCTCGGCGGCTCGGGTTTCACCTTCCGTCGCACCGACGGCCACACCCTGGTCCTGGAACCCTTGCCCAGCGAAGGCACCCTGAACCTGGACGCGACCACCATCACCTCGGTGATGGATCAATCCATGAGCTACCAGCCGCCGCCCACCAGTTCGGTGATGCGCTCCTCGGCCTTGCTCCAGGAAATCCCCCAGACCGTCAACGTGATCCCGGCCCAGGTCATTCGCGATCAGGCTCCCCGTAACCTGGACGATGCGCTGGCCAACGTCAGCGGCATCACCCAGGGCAATACCTTGGGCAGCACCCAGGATTCGGTGATGACCCGCGGCTTCGGCGACAACCGCAACGGCTCGATCATGCGCGACGGCATGCCGGTGGTGCAGGGCCGTGGGCTCAATGCCAGTGTCGAGCGCATTGAAGTGCTCAAGGGCCCGGCGTCCTTGCTCTACGGCATCCAGGACCCGGGCGGTGTGGTGAACATGGTCAGCAAGAAGCCCGAGCTAGAGCAATACAACGCAGTGACCCTGCGCGGCTCGACCTATGGTGAAGGCAAAAACGGCAGCGGTGGCGGCCTCGACAGCACCGGCGCCCTGGGCGATACCGGGCTGGCGTATCGCATGATCCTGGACCATGAGGACGAAGATTACTGGCGCAACTACGGCACCCATCGCGAGACGCTGGTGGCGCCGTCCCTGGCCTGGTTCGGTGAAAGCACCACGCTGTTGTTCGCCTATGAACACCGCGAGTTCCTGACCCCGTTCGACCGTGGCACGGTCATCGATCCGCGTGACAACCATCCGCTGGACATCTCCCGTGATCGTCGCCTGGATGAGCCGTTCAACAACATGGAAGGGCGTTCGGACCTGTATCACTTCGAGGCCGATCACGCGCTCAACGATGACTGGAACGCCCACTTCGGCTACAGCTGGAACCGCGAAACCTACGATGCCAGCCAGGTGCGCATCACGGCCATCGACACCAACGCAGGCACGCTGACCCGGAGCATGGATGGCACGCAGAACGCCATCAGCACCGACCGCTTCACCACCGTCAGCCTCGAAGGCAAGGTCAAGGTTGCGGGCATGCAGCATGACCTGGTGTTCGGCATCGATGACGAGTACCGCAAGATTTACCGCGAAGACCTGATCCGCCAGAAAAGCCTGAGCACCTTCAGCTACACCAACCCGGTTTACGGCCGCGAGGTCGCCGGCACCACCGTCAGCCCGGCCGACAGCGCCCAGACTGATAAGCTGCGCAGCGATTCGGTGTTCGTGCAGGACTCGATCCACCTCACCGACCAGTGGATCCTGGTGGCTGGCGCACGCTTCCAGGAATACGACCAGTACGCCGGCAAAGGCGTACCGTTCCAGGCCAACACCGACAGCAATGGGCAGAAATGGGTACCGCGCGCCGGCCTGGTTTATCGCTACACCGATGAGTTGTCGTTCTACGGCAGCTACACCGAATCCTTCAAGCCCAACTCGACCATCGCCCCGCTGAGTGGCAGCACTACCGTGCTCGACGGCAGCATCGCACCGGAAGAAGCCAAGTCCTGGGAAGTGGGGGCCAAGCTCGATATCCCTGGCCGGGTGACCGGCAACGTCGCGCTGTTCGACATCAAGAAGCGCAATGTGCTGGTGGCCAACTCCGAAGGCCCGGTGACGCTCTACAGCGCGGCCGGCGAAGTACGTTCCCGTGGCCTGGAAGTCGATTTGACCGGCCAGCTGAGCGACCGCTGGAGCATGATCGGCAGCTATGCCTATACCGATGCCGAGGTCACGCAAGACCCGACCTACAAAGGCAAGAAACTACAGAACGTCGCCAAAAACACTGGCTCGCTGTCGGCGGTCTATGACTTCGGCACTGTCATCGGTGGTGATCAGCTGCGGGTCGGCGCGGGTGCGCGGTATGTGGGAGAGCGGGCGGGTAACGCGGTGAACGATTTCGACCTGCCGAGCTACACGGTGGCCGATGCATTTGCCAGCTACGACACCAGGGTTGAAGGGCAGAAGGTCAAGTTTCAGCTGAATGTGAAGAACCTGTTTGACCGTACTTATTACACCTCGGCGGCGAGCCGGTTTTTTGTGTCGATGGGGGATGCGCGGCAGGTGACGTTGTCCAGCACCCTGGAATTCTGACGGTAGACCGCGTCATCGTTCTTCGCGGGCAAGCCTCGCTCCTACAAACGACCGGGTTGTTTGAATGAATGCGATCACTGTAGGAGCGAGGCTTGCCCGCGAAGGCGGCCTGACAGGCGCCGAAAATCCTGGGTCTAGCGCAAAAACGCCTGCCGATATTCCCCAGGCGTCCCGCCCAGCGCCTGACGAAACCGGTTGGTAAAATGACTGGCACTGGCAAACCCGCACGCCAACGCGATGTCCCCCAACGGCTGTGATGTTGTGCGTAACAACTCCTGCGCCCGGTTCAGTCGGCGAGCCAACACATACTGATGCGGCGGCAAGCCGAAACTCTCCCTGAACATCCGCGCAAAGTGATACTCCGACAGCGCGCACAACCCCGCCAGTTGCCCCAGGCTGATGGCTTCTGCCAGTTGGCTGTCGACGAACTCGACCAACTGCCGACGCTGATGCGCCGCCAATCCACCCTTGAGCCGCAAGCCCTCGCGCATGCCGACCTGGCCGAGCAACACGTGACTGAGCATCTCATGGGCCAGGCTGCTGGTGAGCAGGCGTTCGCCGGGCTCCTGCCAATTGAGCGTGATCAACTGCCGAAAGCGTCGGGCTTGTTGTGGGTCATCAAGGAAGGTGCTTTCCCGTAGCTGAAGTTCGCGCGGTTCACGGTCCAGCAGCGTGACGCAGCCGAGGGCAAACTGCTCAGGGCTGAAATAAACATGGGCGAGGCGAATGTCGCCGTTGATCACCCAGGCTGACCGGTGTTCGGCCGGCAGGATGCACAGCTTGTCCGGGCCGCCCTTGGTACCGGGCCGGTCGCGGCGATAAGTGCCGGTGCCGCCAGCGATATAGCACGACAGCGTGTGGTGGCTCGGCGCTTCGTAATCCTGAGCGTCGTGATGGTTGCTCCACAAGGCTGCAGCCATGCCGTCACCGAGCTCGGCGCTGTGCTCGAGGCGAGCATTGGGCGAGCGGTTGAGGGCTTGAAACACGTGCAGGCTTTCCAGTGCGGGCATGATCGGTTCTCTCCAACGCCTTGCATCCTACTCCGTAGAGGTTGACCTGCCAGCCCGTGGGCCGATAAAAGCGCAAGTTTATGCAAGTGCGAAAAGGTTTGGCGCAGGACACTGGGGCACCTGACCAGGCAATGACCTGTGGCGAGGGAGCTTGCTCGCTCGCCCAGAAGCGAACAGCGTTGCCCCACCCCGGAGCCTTTGTCATGAACCTTTCGTTGTACTTGCTGACCGTGCTGATCTGGGGCACCACCTGGATTGCCCTGAAATGGCAACTGGGCGTGGTGGCCATCCCGGTGTCGATTGTCTATCGCTTCGGCCTCGCCGCGCTGGTGCTGTTTGTGATGTTGCTGCTCAGCCGCAAGCTGCAAGTGATGAATCGCCGCGGGCATCTGATCTGCGTGGCGCAGGGGCTGTGTCTGTTCTGCATCAATTTCATGTGTTTCCTCACCGCCAGCCAGTGGATCCCCAGCGGCCTGGTGGCGGTGGTGTTTTCCACCGCGACGCTGTGGAACGCCTTCAATGCGCGGGTGTTCTTTGGCCAGAAAATCGCGCGCAATGTGCTGATGGGCGGTGCGCTCGGGTTGCTCGGGCTCGGCCTGTTGTTCTGGCCTGAACTCGCCGGTCATACCGCCAGCCCGGAAACCTTGCTCGGGCTGGGTCTGGCCTTGTTCGGCACCCTGTGTTTTTCGGCCGGCAACATGCTGTCGAGCCTGCAGCAGAAAGCCGGCCTGAAGCCGCTGACCACCAATGCCTGGGGCATGGCCTATGGCGCAGCGATGCTCTCGGCCTGGTGCCTGGTCAAAGGCATTCCATTCGATATGGAGTGGAATGCCCGTTACATCGGCTCGTTGTTGTACCTGGTGATTCCCGGTTCAGTCATCGGTTTCACTGCCTATCTGACGCTGGTCGGGCGCATGGGCCCGGAGCGGGCCGCCTATTGCACGGTGCTGTTCCCGGTGGTGGCGCTCAATGTGTCGGCTGTTGTCGAGGGTTATCAGTGGACCGCCCCGGCGCTGGCAGGCCTGGTGATGGTTATGCTGGGGAACGTACTGGTTTTTCGCAAACCCGATGCGAGAGGCAAACCGATGACGGGCAAGTTGGCGTGAGCCGACAGTGATTATTTATCATTTGGCAGTACCAGGTATATCAGCGCGAAGAACATGTATTGAATGTTGCTTCGTGCCCAGTCAAAGGCATTGCGCTGAGCGGAATACTCCACGTCGAACCATTCGTTAAGTATGATGACGTACAAAATGTAGTAAACGAAAATGGCGGTGGTCAAACCGACTATGGCGAACTTTTTGGCCTCGTGAAAGTCGTTGCGTGGCGCATTGATTTTCCTATAAAGATGAAAAGTCCCGTACAGACAACTGAATGTGAATATGACCTCAAGCGTTATGATCGCCCAGTAAAAACGGTGGTGGAACAGGGTCGAAGTGACAGCCCTGTAACGTCGGGAATCATTGCCCACAGTATCGCTCATACTGATGATTCGCCCGATGTACTCTGTGTATGCCGCATAGTCGGTAAAGTTATTGATAAGGGTGGCTATACCGAAGAGCGCCGCCATCAAGACAATCAGTACTTTGCTCCGTCTGATGGCACAGACAGTGGTGAAATGATTCATTCAAGTGATCTCCAAATATCCGTTTGGGTACTGCTTCCATATTTTTCCAAGTTTATAACGTTTGTGAATAAGTCCAATAAGGAACTCAGTTGCAAGTTATGTCTTCTGGCGATGGATATCGCTACATCGCCGAGAAATCGACTGGGGAGGTCGTTGTCAGTTGCCAAGCATTGAAGTGGCCATTATGGAGATGGCACGTCCATCCGGACGTGCCGTGGTGTTTTCAGCCCTTCCAGACCTGTGGGTTGACCAGGTCCTGCGGGCGCTCACCCAGCAAGGCGCTACGCAAATTGCTCAGGGCCCGATTGGCCATCGCTTCGCGGGTTTCATGGGTCGCAGAGCCGATGTGCGGCAACGTGACAGCGTTCTTCAATTGGAACAGCGGCGATTCGGCCAGCGGTTCTTTCTCATAGACATCCAGCCCCGCGCCCCGAATACGGTTGTTCTGCAGGGCTTCGATCAACGCCGGCTCGTCGACGACCGGACCGCGCGAGATGTTGACCAGAATGGCGCTCGGTTTCATCAGCGCCAGTTCGCGGTGGCTGATCAGGTGTCGGGTCTTTTCGCTGAGCGGCACCACCAGGCAGATGAAATCGGCTTCGGCCAGCAATTGGTCCAGGCTGCGAAACTGTGCGCCCAATTCGTGTTCCAGTTCGGTCTTGCGGCTGTTACCGCTGTAGAGGATCGGCATGTTGAAGCCCAGGCGCCCGCGGCGGGCAATGGCGGCGCCGATGTTGCCCATGCCGACGATGCCCAGGGTCTTGCCGTGTACATCGCATCCGAACAACGGCGCGCCGACGGTGGCTTGCCATTGGCCGGCCTTGGTCCAGGCGTCCAGTTCCGCAACGCGCCGGGCACTGCTCATGAGCAGGGCGAAGGCCAGGTCGGCGGTGCTTTCGGTGAGGACGTCGGGGGTGTTGGTGAGCATGATCCCGCGTTCGTTGAAGTAGGCGACATCATAGTTGTCGTAGCCGACCGAGACGCTGGAGACGACCTCCAGTTTGGCGGCATTTTCCAGCTGGGCGCGACCGAGTTTGCGACCGACACCGATCAGGCCGTGGGCGTGGGGCAGGGCTTCGTTGAACTGGGCATTGATGTCGCCGTTTTTCGGATTCGGCACGATGACGTCGAAGTCCTGCTTGAGGCGTTCGATCATTGCCGGGGTGACGCGGCTGAAGGCGAGGACGGTCTTTTTCATGGGGGGAAGGGCTCGTCGGGCTTGGTGAATGCCAAGCACGCTAACATTCTTCCCGGACGTTGTGCGAGTACCTGAATGCGTCGGATGTACGCATTCCCTGTAGGAGCTGGCTTGTCGGATCGCCGCACCGCAGCGAAGGCGTCCTTGAGTCTTGTGGCGGCCGTGATGACGCCTTCGCCGGCAAGCCGGCTCCTACAGGGGATTGGTGTTGTTTAGCGATTTTATGTTCGCTGAAAATCAACTGTAGGAGCTGGCTTGCCAGCGAAGGCGTCCTGTCAGTCACATCAATGCTGGATGTGCCGCCGTCTTCGCTGCGGTGCGGCGATCCGACAAGCCGGCTCCTACAGGGTCTGACGCGGATTTTTAATCCTGCGGATCGACATTGTCCAGCGCGCGATTGACGGCCAGTTCACCCAGCATGATCACCTGCTGGATGCCCAACAGGGTATTGCGATGCGGGCCTTCGAGGAATCCGGCGAGGTCACTGGCCATGACACTGGCCGAGGCGAGGGATTCGGTGGCGTGAACTAATAGGGTTTCGGTGTTGATGTTGGGGGCAACGACGAATAGATGGCTGGGTGTGTGGGGCGGGATGGAGGCTTTTAGGGTGAGTGGTTTTTGGGGCGAGGTGATTTCTGCATCTGGCGGATTAGGTGATGGCTTTTTCATGGCAAATATCCTTAGAGACTAGGAGCTGCCACTTTTCGTTTTCCAGACAAAGGGTGGCAGCTGTACGCGGACTGGAAAAACCGAGAAGGATAGAACCCGGCAGACCCGAAGGTCTCCCACGTACAGCCGCCATGACTTACAACTACGAAGCAAAAAGCGCCGCATTATGTCATGTGCTGCAATCCAAATTCGGGTTTTCCAGACCCGGTCGCTGATTCGTCAGCGACCCCCAAAGCCTACCGATTTCGCTTCCCACCCGGCAACCGACAGAACGTGTCGGAAACATCCTAGGACACCACACCTTTTGTAGGAGCGAGCTCGCTCGCGAAAAACGCAAGGGCGCCGCGTGCATTCAGACTACCCGCGTCATCGTTGACGTCCTTCGCGAGCAAGCTCGCTCCTACAGTAATCGGTGGTCAGTACGCCAGTAGTCGGTGGTCAGTACGCCAGTAGTCGGTGGTCAGTACGACAGTAATCGGTGGTCAATTCGCCAACCGAACCCCACCCAGACTCCCACTCAACTCATACGCCGCCAGTTCCGCCTGATGCGCCGCCAATATCTCCGGCAACGACCCGCGCAAGTACTCGACCCAGGTCTTGATCTTCGCATCCAGGTACTGTCGCGACGGGTAGATCGCATACAGGTTCAATTCCTGGGAGCGGTAGTTCGGCATCACCCGCACCAGCGTGCCATTGCGCAGCCCTTCAATGGCCGCATACACCGGCAACACGCCAACCCCCATGCCGCTGGTGATCGCGGTTTTCATCGCGTCGGCGGAGTTCACCAGAAACGGCGAGCTATTGATGGTGACCATTTCCTGGCCTTCCGGGCCGTCGAAGCTCCATTTTTCCAGAGGGATCACCGGGCTGACCAGGCGCAGGCAGGCGTGGTTGAGCAGGTCGCTGGGTTTATGGGCGCAGCCGTTGGCTTTTACATAGGCCGGCGAGGCGCAAACGATGCTGTAGGTGATGCCCAGGCGTTGGGAGACGAAACCCGAATCCGGCAGTTCGCTGGCGAGGACGATGGACACGTCGTAGCCCTCGTCCAACAGGTCCGGTACGCGGTTGGCCAGGGTCAGGTCGAAGGTGACGTCCGGGTGAGTCTTGCGGTAGCGGGCGATGGCGTCGATCACGAAGTGCTGACCGATGCCGGTCATGGTGTGCACCTTGAGTTGCCCGGCCGGGCGCGCGTGGGCGTCGCTGGCTTCGGCTTCGGCTTCTTCGACATAGGCCAGGATCTGCTCGCAGCGCAACAGGTAGCGTTTGCCGGCTTCGGTCAGGGCAATGCGGCGAGTGGTGCGGTTGAGCAGGCGGGTTTGCAGGTGGGCTTCCAGGTTGGAGACCGCGCGCGAGACGTTGGCCGTGGTGGTGTCGAGTTGCACGGCGGCGGCGGTGAAGCTGCCGGCCTCGGCCACGTAACTGAAGGCGCGCATGTTTTGCAAAGTGTCCATGGGGTGCTCTCGGGTTCGATGGCAAATTGTGACACGAAGTTTCAGTGGCTGAGACCCCGACAAAGGGATTATCGCGTTAACGGTAACAAAGATTCGCAAGAATCCCGACTTATCGCCTTTCCCGCCGCACCCTAGAATTGCGCCTGCTTCTGTAGGAGCCAGGCTTGCCGGCGAAGAACGATGACGCGGTACAACAGATGCACCGCGTCATCGTTCTTCGCCGGCAAGCCTGGCTCCTACAGGGGCACCCTCTTCTTTCAGGAAATCGCAGCAGTGCCCCGTCGCATCAACAGAGCGCTAAAGACGCTCAGTGTTTTGGCTTTAACCCTGGCAATCAGTGGCTGCATCGGAACCGGAGGTATTGCCCCCCAGGGCAAGGCACTGGAGGCCGACTCACTGGCCACCGACGAAGCCATCCAGAGCGCTGCGCAGGACGCTCACTGGCCCACCGCGCAATGGTGGCAGGCGTATGGCGACCCGCAACTGAACCGTTGGATCGACCTCGCCGTGCAAGGCAGCCCGACCATCGCCATGGCCGCTGCCCGGGTGCGTCAGGCCAAATCCCTGGCAGGTATCGCGCAGTCCGCCGAGTCGCTGCAGGTCAATGGCGAGTCCACCCTCAAGCGCCACAACTGGCCCACCGATCAGTTTTACGGCCCCGGCGACCTGGCCGACACCACCACCTGGGACAACAATGCGGCGCTGGGCTTCAGTTACGCACTCGATCTCTGGGGGCGCGAAAGCAATGCCACCGAACGCGCCGTGGACCTGGCCCACATGAGTGCCGCCGAAGCGCGCCTGGCCCGGCTCGAACTGCAGAACAACATGGTGCGCGCCTACATCGAACTCTCATTGCATTACGCGCAACGGGACATCGTCGCCGCGACGCTGAAACAGCAGCAGCAAATTCTCGACCTCGCCCAAAAACGCCTGGACGGCGGCATCGGCACGCATTTCGAAGTCAGCCAGGCTGAAACGCCGTTGCCGGAAACCCATCGCCAGATCGATGCGCTGGACGAGGAAATCGCCCTGAGCCGTAATCAACTGGCCGCCTTGGCTGGCAAAGGGCCGGGCGAGGGCGCGCAGTTGCAACGGCCGACGCTGTCGTTGGGCGCGGCGCTGAAACTGCCGTCGTCGTTGCCGGCGCAACTGCTCGGACAGCGTCCGGACGTGGTCGCCAGCCGCTGGCAAGTGGCGGCCCAGGCGCGGGGTATCGATGTCGCCCATGCCGGCTTCTATCCCAACGTCGACCTGGTTGGCAGCCTCGGCTACATGGCCACCGGCGGCGGGGCGCTGGAGTTTTTGACCGGCAAGAAACTCAACTACAGCGTCGGCCCGGCGATCTCGTTGCCGATCTTCGATGGCGGTCGGTTGCGCTCGGAGCTGGGCGAAGCTTCGGCCGGGTATGACATCGCCGTGGCCAGGTACAACCAGACGCTGGTCAATGCGCTGAAGAACATCTCCGACCAGTTGATCCGCCGCGAGTCCATGGACAAGCAGAAAAGCTTCGCCGCCGAATCGGTGGCCGCCGCGCAGAAGACCTATGACATCGCGATGATCGCTTACCAACGCGGGCTCACCGATTACCTCAACGTGCTCAACGCCCAGACCCTGTTGTTCAAGCAGCAGCAAGTCCAACAACAGGTCCAGGCCTCGCGCCTCAGCGCCCATGCCGAATTGGTGACAGCGCTCGGCGGTGGGTTGGGCGCGGGTAACGACGTGCCGAAAGACAGCCAGACCGCCGCACCGAAAACCCCGGCCCTGCTTAAGAGCCTCTCGAATTGAACATAGTCCCTGTAGGAGCTGGCTTGCCAGCGAAAGCGGTGTGTCAGTTGAAACATGTATCGACTGACACACCGCCTTCGCTGGCAAGCCAGCTCCTACAGGGGATCTGTTTTCGCCGCATAAACCTCGTCCAATAAGCAGGATCTGATGACCCCCTTGCCCGCACCCTTGCGCTGGCTGTATTCCCTGGAATGGCGCCGGGGCTTTTTCGACTGGGCACGCAGCGATGGCGTGACCTGGGTGTACATTTTCAAAGTGCTGTTGGCGGCGTTCCTGACGTTGTGGCTGGCCATGCGCCTGGAATTGCCGCAACCGCGCACGGCGATGATCACCGTGTTCATCGTCATGCAGCCGCAAAGCGGCCAGGTGTTCGCCAAGAGTTTCTATCGTTTCCTCGGCACATTGACCGGCTCGGCGGTGATGGTTGCGCTGATTGCCTTGTTCGCGCAAAACACTGAATTGTTCCTCGGTTCGCTGGCGATCTGGGTGGGCATTTGCTCGGCTGGCGCGGCGCGTTATCGCAACTTTCGCGCCTATGGTTTTGTACTCGCCGGGTACACCGCCGCGATGGTGGGACTGCCTGCGCTGGCACACCCGGACGGCGCGTTCATGGCCGCCGTGTGGCGGGTGCTGGAAATCTCCCTGGGGATTCTCTGCGCCACCGTGGTCAGCGCCGCGATCCTGCCGCAAACCGCCAGCGCCGCGATGCGCAATGCCCTGTATCAGCGCTTCGGCGTGTTCGCCTTGTTCGTCACCGATGGCTTGCGCGGGCGCAGCCAGCGCGACGCGTTCGAAGCGAGCAACGTGCGCTTTATCGCCGAGGCTGTAGGCCTGGAAGGGCTGCGCAGCGTCACGGTTTTCGAAGATCCGCACATGCGTCGGCGCAACGGTCGGCTCAGTCGCTTGAACAGTGAGTTCATGGGTATCACCACCCGGTTCAACGCTCTGCACCAATTGCTCGAACGCTTGCGCAGCAATGGCACCGATCACGTGGTCGCGGCGATCAAGCCGGGTCTGCAGGACCTCGCCGAATTGCTCGACGGTTTCAGCGGGCGCGCCCTGACCAGTCCCGACGCCGCACGGCTGACATCTGCATTGACGAGTTACAAGGCAGACTTGCCGGCGAAAGTCCGCAGCCTGCGAGCGACGTTTCAGCAGAGCGATCCGAGCGACGCCGAGCAGCTGGATTTTCACACCGCCTACGAACTGCTCTATCGCTTCGTCGACGATCTGCACGGTTATGCACAGACCCATGCCTCCCTGGCCGATCACACCCATGAACGGGAACAATGGGACGAACCGTTCACCCCGCAAACCAACTGGCTGGCATCCGCCGCATCGGGGATTCGCGCGGCGTTCATTCTGGTGGTGCTGGGCAGTTACTGGGTGGCGACGGCGTGGCCGAGCGGGGCGACCATGACCCTCATCGCGGCGGCTACGGTCGGACTGTCCGCCGCGACACCGAACCCGAAACGCATGGCGTTCCAGATGGCTTGCGGCACCTTCCTGGGGGCGCTGATCGGCTTCGTCGAGATGTTTTTCATCTTCCCGTGGATCGATGGTTTTCCCTTGCTGTGCGTGATGCTCGCACCGGTGATTGTGCTGGGTTCGTTCCTGTCGTCGCGGCCGCAATACGCCGGTGTCGGTCTGGGTTTGTTGATCTTCTTCAGCACCGGTTCGGTGCCGGACAACCTCACCGTCTACAACCCCTACGCCTTTATCAACGACTACATCGCCATGGTGCTCGGCATGCTGGTCTGCGCCGCAGCCGGGGCGATCATCCTGCCGCCCAACAGCCGCTGGTTGTGGCGTCGGCTGGAGCAGGATCTGCGCGGGCAAGTGGTGTATGCGATCAGCGGCAAGCTCAAAGGCCTGGCGTCGGGTTTTGAAAGCAGCACGCGGGATTTGCTGCACCAGGCCTATGGTCTCGCCACGGGTCAGCCGCAGGTGCAACGGGACTTGCTGCGCTGGATGTTCGTGGTGCTGGAAGTCGGTCACGCAATCATCGAGTTGCGCAAGGAGCAGGCAATTCTGCCGGTGCATCCTGCCTACGCCGAATCGCAGCCGTGGCGTCAGGCGATCCGGGTGATGGGCCGCTCGCTGGTGCGGCTGTTTCTGCAACCGAGCCAGAGCAATCTGCAACGCGGGTTGATCGCCGTGGACCACGCCATCAGCCGCGTGCAAGCCACCGACGAACCCTTCGCCCCGCACTTCGACACTTCGGCATTGCGCCGGGTAAAGAGCTACCTGCACTTCATCCGCACCTCGCTGCTCGATCCGCAATCGCCGCTCGCGGCTTACGCCAGCACCCCGCCTCAAGGACTTGAACATGCCCCGTGAAATCGCCTTCCACGGCGTCTACATGCCGACCATGACGCTGATGTTCTTCATCGCCGCGGCGCTGGCCTGGGCGCTGGACCGATTCCTGTCCGGGTTCGATCTGTACCGCTTCTTCTGGCACCCGGCACTGCTGCGCCTGAGCCTGTTTACCTGTCTGTTCGGCGCCCTGGCGCTGACTGTCTACCGTTGACTCTCTATCACTGAAGAAGGCCTTGATGAAAAAGCTTTTCAGCCTGCTCGCCACCTTGCTGGTGCTGGTCCTCGCGATCTGGATCGGCCGCACCCTGTGGGAGCACTACATGAATACGCCATGGACCCGTGATGGCCGGGTACGCGCCGACATCATCAACGTCGCCGCCGACGTCACCGGGGAAGTGGTGGATGTACCGGTGCGCGATAACCAGTTGGTGAAGAAGGGCGATCTGCTGATGCGCATCGATCCCGAGCACTACCGCATTGCGGTGAAACAGGCGCAGTCCCTGGTGGCCTCACGCAAGTCGACCTGGGAAATGCGCAAGGTCAACGCCCATCGCCGTGCCGACATGGACAACCTGGTGATCTCCAGGGAAAACCGCGACGACGCCAGCAACATCGCCGACTCGGCCCTGGCCGATTACCAACACGCCCAGGCCCAGCTCGAAGCCGCACAATTGAACCTCAAACGCACCGAAGTGCGCGCCGCGGTGGACGGCTACGTGACCAACCTCAACGTGCATCGCGGCGATTACGCGCGCATCGGTGAAGCGAAAATGGCCGTGGTCGATATGAATTCGTTCTGGGTCTATGGCTTCTTCGAGGAAACCAAATTGCCCCACGTGCGAGTGGGCGATAAGGCCGACATGCAGTTGATGAGCGGAGAAGTGTTGAAAGGACACGTGGAGAGTATTTCCCGGGGCATCTATGACCGTGATAACCCTGAGAGCCGTGAGCTGATCGCGGATGTGAACCCGACCTTCAACTGGGTGCGCCTGGCCCAGCGAGTGCCGGTGCGGATTCACATCGATCAAGTGCCGGAGGGGGTGCTGTTGGCGGCGGGGATTACGTGTACGGTGGTGGTCAAGCAAGGCGATGGTGCATAACCGGTAGACCGAGTCGCGCCCATCGCGGGCAAGTCGAATCGTCGCACCGCCGCTCCCACAGGGATCTTTGGTGGTAATACTATCTGTGCCATCCAGCAGAACCTTGTGGGAGCGGGCTTGCCCGCGATGGCGGCGACTCGGTCTCAGAGCTGCCCCCTCAACCCGAACCGCTTCATCAACCCCGACTCCAGCAGCCCCTTGGGCACCAACCCCGCCAACAACGGCAACGCCCGGCTGCCATTGCCCAGGCGCACCAGCCTTGGCGGTTTGCCTTGCTGCACAGCCTTGAGCAAACCGGCGGCAAATTCACCCGCCGGGGTCGGGTTGTCCTGGGACGCCTTGGCCCGTGCCCGTATGCCTTCACGCAGGGGCCACCACGGCGATTGTTCGCTGATCAATTGCTCGGCTTCATGCCCGGCATTCCTGGCGAAACTGGACGCGATAGCCCCCGGTTGAACTTCCATGACGCGAATACCCATGGGCGCCAGTTCCATGCGCAGTGCATCGCTCAAGGCATGCACGGCGGCTTTTGACGCACAGTAAGCACCGGCGAATGGCGTCACCAGAACCCCGGACACACTGCCAATATTCACGACTAATCCTTTGGCGCGACGCAGCACCGGGAACATCGCGCGGGTCACGCCGACAATGGCGAATACATTGGTTTCGAACTGGCGCTGCATGGCCGGCACACCGCCATCGAGCAGCGGGCCCATCGCGCCGTAACCGGCGTTATTGATCAGCACGTCAAGACCGCCACGTTGCTGGTTGATCCGTTTGCCCAACTGTTCGAGTGCCGCGCCATCGTTGACGTCCAGTTGCACGGCGGTAAACCCGGCCGCCGCCAGAGTCGCGACGTCTTCAGCCTTGCGGGCGCTGGCCCAGACTTCGTAACCGGCACCTTTAAAGGCATCGGCCAGGGCGCGGCCAATGCCGCTGGAACATCCGGTAATCAACGCAACGGGCATGGCGCGGTCCTTGTGCAATAGAAAGGTGTGATGTGCAGGCGCGGGCGATCCGACCTCGCGATGAACGATAATGCGATCAGTCAGCAAAATTACCCTGCAAGCGCTCGGCGCGAAACTCCAGGGTTTGCGGGCGATAGCCGGGGCGCAATGGCGGGATCGGCAAGCAATCGTCCCAGCTTGCACCAGCCTGCAGTTCCCCAGGCCCACGATAGCGGGGCGCGGCGTATTGATTGTCGGCCAGGTTCACCGTATCGCCCGGCGCGTAAGCCGCAACACGCCAGCGCAACTCGGTCAGGGGCACGTCGTTGCCATTGTTCATGGTCAGCTTCAGCGGACGATCCGCCGGGCACTGTTCAGGCGCGTAGGTGATGCGCAACTCCAGCCTCGCCAGTTGCTTGACCTCGCGGTTGTCCGCCCAGATCACCCAGGTGGCCACCACGCCCAATCCGATGGCGGCGGCCACGGAGACAGGCAAGGCCTTGGCCGGATAGCGCAGTAACAGGATCAGCCAGGTGATGACCAGCAGGACGCCGATGAACATGACGCGAAACCTCGAGAGGGAGACAGTCATCCTACCCAAGCGCAGTCGCTATTGACCATTAAAAAGAAACGCCCTTGTCTTGCGAAAAGGGCGCTAATTGTTTCAGGGCTGTAGCGATGGTCAGGCGGTACTTCCGTCATACCGGTTAGTAATTTTCAAAGACTTGGGTGCCTCTTTGTAATAGTTGATGTAACACCAACCATTGCTGTTAGTAACAGTTTCGGTCGGAGGGCCATCTGACGACAGGATCGTTACCGGTACACGCGCTGCCGGCACCCCCGTAAATGTTGACGTTGCACGAATGCCATACCTCCAGTAACCCGCAGCCCCTCCCATCTCCTTAGGGCCAAACCTTTCAGTTATTTTTACTTTGTTATGCCCCAGAGACATTGGCAACGCTGAAGAGCTGAAATCCCACTCCTGTACCTTCAAGCGCACTGCAAAGTCGCCGTTATTACTGCTACCGACGCAATCCAGCGTCCAGCTGACTCCGTTTGCACCCACCTCTTGAGGCGCGTCCGGCCCAGGGCTCACAATGACCCCGAGATCCGCGGTTTCTTGAGTCAATTCCAGTGTCACATGTTTGCCAAGCAATGGACTGCCGCTTTTAGGCTGCACAATAAAGGTATGCGTCGCACCGTGGCAGGGATAGACCGGATCGCCTCCGAACGCCGCAGGGAACGTATCAAACTCAACATCCAGGGCTTGCGCAAAGTCTCCAGTTTCCACCCGCCCCGGCAACTGCCAGTCCGGCAGGGCAGGGCTGGTCAGGTTCAAGCCGAAAAAGCCGCTTTCCCGCGCTTCGGACACAATGGACCAACGTACGGGTTTCCCTTCCTCTACCGGCTGCGGCGCTCCCAGCTCCGGAACACATTTGAGGTCCAGTTCCGCCGCGCCCCACAGGTCCTGCAGCGTGACACTGGAGCCAATCAGCCGGCTGCCAGTGTTGACCCTCAGCTCCAGCTCACTGGATTTGCCCCTTAACAGAACCAGGTCTCCCATGGCCAAATCAACCCGTTCACCGTCCAGATAAAGCTGAGCTTCCTGCGCCCACGCGTCTTGCGCCAAGGCGGTCACTTCAAAGAGCTGTGTCATTACCACGCCCTGATTCGCAGTGGTGATATCGGCCAGCACTTCGTGTTTGCCGGCGGCGTCAGGCGTGTAGAGATAACGGGCCCAGCCTTGTTGGTCGGTCTCTGTCGTCGCGATGACGTCCTGCTCGCCGCTGATGCGCCATTCGACCGTCACTCCTCCGGCCACCGCACCGGTGTCACCCACTATTACCTGAACCCGCAACAGCGTGCTCTGTCCGGTGCCCACCACGGGCTGGCCGAGGACCGGGCCGGCGTCGCCAATCCCGAACAGAGCCTGGACGACTTTGAACTTGCGCGGTAGCGACCATTCAGAACTGTCACCGTCGTCTGTCTGCTTGACCTGAATGGAGTAATCACCGACGGGCCAAGCCTCCTTGGCCGTCCAGGTCCAGTTACGCCGGCCAACGATGGTGTCAATCAGGTTCTCGGGGTCATTCTCATGGCGCAGGAGTATGTGCCCTCGCGTTTCACCTTCGCCTCTGATCACAGGTTTACGCGGGGTAGACTGGCCATTTCCCGGCGCTTTGATCACGGGAATGCTCGGCGGCTCTTTTACGATGAACGGATGAGGTTCACTCCAGTGGGATTCCGGGCCATTACCTTTCTGTTTGACCTCAAGAGCGTTATCGCCAGGTATCAAGGGCGGATCGACCCTGAACTCGAGGATGCCATCGGCATCCGCAGCCTCTGAGTGCAGCACTGCTGCGTCCGCGAGCCGAACGGTTATCAGCGCAAGCGGCAGGCCGGTAACCTTGATGGTCGGACGTGTCGAGGTTTTGGTGTGTGCGTAAGGCAGCTCGAATCGGGGCGCTTCGGGTTTATCCCCTTCTTCGACAGTGAAGATGCATTCATCGCTTGGATCGGACGTCGCGCCGTTCACGGTTTGCACAACCGTGACCCTGTTGGTGCCCGGCGCCCATTCCTCTTCCGGCGTGAAGGTGCGGGTATCGCCTGTGGGACTGAAGAAGCCGGGTATCTCGGTACCTGTCGCACTGCGCATTTGCAGGGCGACGGTGCCGTTATAAACACCGGTAATGGTCAGTGGGTCATCCGCTGCGACGGGGTCGGTGGGAGCGGTGATCGATGGTTTGGGCGGTTTGACCTTGAAATTGCGAACACGCCCGAGCGCGTCGGATGACTGCCCGTTCAGGGTCTGAACGACAGGCATTGCGCACCACCCCGGAGGCAGGGGTTTAGTGACCCCGGACCAGGTGCCGTCGGGACACACTTCAGTGGATAACACTTCTTCTGTATCGACCGTTAGTGTCAACGTCGCGCCAGCGAGGCCGGTACCTGAAGCCGTCGTCGTAGGGTCGGTGACTTCCATATATTCAGGGTGATCGATTTCCGGAAGGGGCGGTTTCGCTGCAAATGTGCAAAGCTCGCTCGGGTCGGAAGTCATTCCGTTCACGGTTTGCACAACTTTGACCGTGTTGGTGCCCGGTGAGCTCGAGACGGCGCCGTCTTTCGAGGAAACCCAAGCGTGGACCCCGCGCAGCGACGTATTCTGGAATTGTGCCTACGGGTTCGAACTGGGCACCCGGCGCCTGTGCCGACAGGTGCTGATGTTCCATCATTTCCCCAGCGAATTGGGGGAAACACCGGTGCTGGTTCAGCGCCTGTTACTGGAATTCAGGGCCAGCCCATTGGGCTACAGTCACCTCACGGCCGCCCACGTTCAGGCTTATGACGGCCTGGGCCAGGTCGAAAGCCGACCGCCGATGGAGTTCAGCTATAACGCGTTCGACCTCGACCCACCGCACCGGGGATTCACGCAGTTCCCGGACATGCCCGGGCTCAACGATGGGCAGCAATACCAGATGGTGGACCTGTACGGCGAAGGTATGCCCGGAATGCTGTGTCGATATGACCAGGCCTGGTACTACCGCGAACCCTTGCGCAGCGCGCAGGGTGGCGACGGGGTCGGTTACAGCGACTGGAAACGGCTGGAGTCTATTCCAGTGGCTGACAGCCGCCAGCCCGCTCACCAGTCGCTGACCGACCTGACCGGCGACGGCAAGCTGGACTGGCTGATCGCCCGGCCAGGGCTGAGCGGATTTTTCACGCTCGACCCGGACCGCAACTGGTCCGGTTTCGTGAGTTTCGATGCGTTCCCCAGCGAGTTCTTTCACCCCATGGCGCGCATGGCCGACCTGGTCGGAGATGGCCTGAGTGACATGGCGCTGATCGGTACTCGCAGCGTGCGCCTGTACGCCAACCGTCGCTCAGCAGGATTTGCCGATGGCATCGATGTGCCTCGCCGGGGAATATCGGCCGAGCGGGATGAAGATGATCTGCCGCTGCTGAGCAACACGCCCACCGAACTGGTGGCTTTTGCCGATGTGATCGGCAGCGGACAGCAGCACCTGGTGCGCATCCGTTACAACGAAGTCAAATGTTGGCCAAACCTGGGCCATGGGCGTTTTGGCAAGGGCTTCAAATTGTGTGCCTTACCTTTTGCATACGCCGAATTCAATGCCTCACAGGTGCTGCTGGCTGATCTCGATGGTTCGGGTGCGGCCGATCTGATTTATCTGGAACCCGATCGCCTGCGGGTGTTCATGAACCATCCCGGTCACGGCTACGACAACCACGGCGGGAATGGAAAACCCCCGACCTCCGTCGATCTTCCCTGGCCAGAAGGTGTGAGGTACGACAGGCTCTGCCAGGTCAGCACGGCCGACCTGCAAGGGCTGGGTTGTTCCAGTCTGATCCTGACGGTGCCCCACATGACGCCTCGGCACTGGCGTTACGATTTCGTTGAGGCCAAGCCCTATCTGCTTAACGGAACCTGCAACAACATGGGCGCCAGCAGCAGCGTGAGCTATCGCAGCTCGGCGCAGGAATGGCTGGACGAGAAGCAGGAGCAAATTGATGATGGAGTGGAACAACCTGTCTCTCATCTGCCGTTCGCCATGCATCTGGTGAGTCGACAAACCCAGGTCGATGACATCACCGGCAACCGACTGACCCAGGGTTTCAAATACCGAGGCGGTTATTACGACCGTTTCGAACGAGAGTTTCGGGGCTTTCACCTTCTGGCACAGACCGATACGGAAGGTACGCATGCCGAACGCGCGAGCACCGGCTTCACCGCACCGATCCTGAGCAAGACCTGGTTCCATACGGGCGAGTCCGTGGAGGGATCGAGGGACGGTTACTTCGCGCTCGATCCTTCAGCCATTGCGCTCAGACCGACCTTGCTGCAGAACTACCACTTCAACGACCGCACCGCGCAGACACTTCTGTCACCCAGCGAGCAAACCCGCCGCGAAATAGCCCGTGCCCTGAGTGGCAGGGTATTGCGCACCGAAGTCTATGCAGCGGATGACGATCCGGTCACTGCCGTGCCCTACACCGTCAAAGAGCATCGCTATCTGGTGCGCGTGTTGCACCCCAGTGGTACGTATCAGCCCTATGCCGTACTTCAGCCCATGGTTCTGGAGTCGATCGATTATCAGTACGAGCCCCTCTCCCTCATCGTTTTTGAGCCTGTCGTAAGCGCTCAGCGCAACTTCGTCCAGTTCCGCCATTTCCACATACGCGGGTAACGCTTCGAACGTCGCCTTGCCCGGGGCCAGGACCTGACCGCTGATGGAGTCCATGTAGCGCTGCAAGGACAAACCCGTCAGCGTCGATTTTGCTGCCCATTCCCCGCCTTCGTTGAATCGCTCGAGAATGGTTTCATGATGAATGGCGTTCGGGCTCAACGCGGCTTTGTTCTCCAGCACCAGTGCATTGGTGCGCTGCTGGTATGGCAGGCCGAGGCGCCAAGCCTGAGGATTCGGTGCATCCTCGCCGAGGTGGTGTATGTGGCGCACTTTGGTTTGCGTCAGATACCAGTGTTGTTGAGCGGGGTCATGGGCATCCCGCCACCAGGTTTTCTGGAAGTCGTCACTGAAGGGCGGCGGGTCGTCGGCAGTTTTACGCCTGGCGTAGTGCACGACGA